>CAMYND010000052.1 GCA_947259645.1 Thermodesulfovibrionia bacterium
GACCTTAAGGTTTTGATCAAATTCATAAATCAGAGGGGTTCCTGTCGGAATATTAAGGTTTACTATGTCTTCGTCTGATATGCCCTGGATATGTTTTATAAGTGCCCTGAGGCTGTTGCCATGAGCAGAAATTATTATTCTCTTCCCCTCCATCAGTTTCGGGGCAATATTCTGGTGCCAGTATGGCAGGACCCGATGGAGTGTATCTTTTAAAGACTCAGCAGATGGCAGCTCTTCATCGCGCAATCCCGCGTACCGCGGATCAAAGCGTGGATGCCTTGTGTCGTCAATCTTCAGGGCCGGCGGTTTGACATCAAATCCCCGCCGCCTTAAAAGCACCTGCTCTTCCCCGTATTTTTTAACCATCTCTGTCTTATTCAGCCCCTGATATGAACCATAATGGCGCTCATTGAGCCTCCATGATTTATGGACCGGAATCCATATCAAATCGAGCTCATCGAGAATAATCCAGAGTGTTCTTATGGCGCGCGTGAGAACGGACGTAAATGCCTCATCAAAAACAAAGCCTGATTCCTTGAGAAGCTTCCCCGCTCTCCGGCTTTCTTTAATCCCCTCCTCCGTGAGATCAACATCTGTCCATCCGGTAAAGAGATTTTTCAGATTCCAGACGCTCAAACCATGCCGTATTAAAACTAGTTTATGAACCATTTCTGTTTATTTATGAATCCAGGTTGATTTAAATTAAACTATATCAGGGAACGCCGGGAGAAACAAGCTCCTTTGAAATAAAGTTATTTTGAGATCTTATTTTAAAGTAATGGTTGATTGCTGTATAATATACCTGAATCTTCAGTGCAAAAACAGGTTTAAACCATCTTGTATTGAGCTGCAGATAACAACATACTTTATTTACCCATTATATTTAAATGACGCAAAGAAATAAGGAGAAATTACGCATGAAAAAGATACTTTTATTGGCACTTATTATGATATCTATAACCGCAGTTTCAGGATTTGCCCAGCAACAGGAGAAAATGCCTGGACTGGGAGGTGCTGCTGATCAGATCGAAAATCAGATAATGGAACCTAAAACCAGCCCCTCTTACAACCGGCCGGGGCCTGGCATGGCAGGTCATGCAGGATACGCTGCAATGTTAGACCCGAGAAGTATGAACGCCATGATCGGGTATGTTATGAAACCTCATATGATCAAGACATTTGAAAGTGATCCGGCAGCCTACCAGTTTTTCTTAGATCAGACGGAAGTGTTAAGAAGGAAACTCCTCACAAAAATGTTCGATTATTATGAGGCAATGCGCAAACCGAACTCAAAACCCCAGACCATTCAGAAAATTGAAAAAGAGATTGTTGACCTGAGATGGAAGGTTTATGATAAAGGTACCAAGCCGAAATAGCGGTGAGACTATATTAGTTAACCATTTGCCCTTTATTGGTCGTTTAACAGCATAAATTCCTGGTTGTTTTCTACTCCAAAATGATCCCGGGCAAATGCAATTTTATCATCAATACTGCCAAGGCTCTTGTGGTACTTTTTAACAAGATTCAACCGTGGCAGCAGCCCTGCTTTATTGGCAATTTGTATATTCAATCCGGGACGGGCATTCAGTTCAAGGATGAGCGGCCCTTTGTCTTTGTCCAGCACAATATCAATTCCCTGATACCCAAGGCCTGTCAATTCATAGCATCCAGATGCAATTTCTAGCAATTTCTCCCAGCGGGGTATAACCAATCCTGTCACAGTGTTCCCTGTATCAGGATGTTCAGTAATAATTTCATTATGCCATACGCCGCCCAGCGTAGTGCCAGAGGAAATATCTATACCGGCTCCTACAGCACCCTGATGCAGATTTGCCTTGCCATTGGACATACGGGTGGGAAGACGAACCATTGCCATTACCGGAACGCCCAGAAAGACAATGATTCTTATATCCGGCACTCCCAGATAAGTGATTTTCTCGAATAAGGGGTCAAACTGAACATAGTACTCAATGAGGGCCTTATCGGGCTGACCGCCGAGGCTGTAAATGCCGCTCAGGATATTTGAGAAATGGTAATCGAGTTCTTCGCGGCTCATCAATGTGCCCTGTAAAAGGCGGTACATATTTTTTGACTGTCCGGAGACAATAACGATCCCATCTCCTCCGCTGCCTTGAGCCGGCTTTACCACAAATTCTTTATGTTCATGTAACAGTTCATGAATCTGCCTGATCTGATGGCTGATCTCTACTGTTCCGTATAATTCCGGCACGGAAATCCCGGCTCTTATGGCACGCTGTTTTGTGAGAAGCTTGTCATCCACGAGGGGATAGAATTTGCGTGTATTATATATCAGAATATATTCGGCATTGCGCCGGTTTATACCCATGATGCCCTTTTGGGAAATCTGCTTTAATACGTTCGTAATCATTTCTTTTCGCCCACCAGTGACCTGAAGCGAAAGAGCTCAACTAACCGGTATCCTGAATACCGTCCCATGAGAATTGTTCCTGCAAGCAGAATGAGCAAAACCTCCGGGAACACGAAAATAAAGTGTTCAACAAACCTGTTTGTCATAACCATATAACCCAGAGCGGCAACGAGGAGGCTGCCCATGCCCTGCTGAAGGGCTTCGCCGGGTCCACGTTCCTCCCACACAATAGACATGCGCTCTATAGTCATTGTTAATATAACCATGGGGAAGAGCGCAACCGACAGCCCTCTTTCCAGGCCGAGTTTGTGGCCTATAACACTCATGAATGCCATGAGCAGGGCTACCACAGTCAGAATGGATGCCAGACGCGGTACTAAAAGCAGTTTTAGCTGCTCGAAATAAAAACGGATGCTCAACCCGACAGCTATGATCCCGGAAAATAATAAGATACCCCATAACAGCTGCGTTTCACGAAAGGCCAGTGCGATCAGAACCGGCATGAATGTTCCGAATGTTTTTATCCCTATTACATTTCGAAAAATGACAAGGATGAATGCTCCTACGGGAATGAGTAAAAGAACATGATAGACAGTCTGTGTCTCAATGGGCAGGCTGAACAGTGAAAAATCAAAGAAATAAGGGGCGAGAACCCTGCCACGTTCGATCGCTCCGTATAAAGCGGCTTCTTTATTGAGATTAACAGAGAGTCGGACATGCAATTTGTCAGCTCCGGTAATTTTTGCAAGCGGCCATTTACTGCGCCACCAAGGCAAATAATCGTCAGGAATCATCGCAATTCCGGTTTGCGGATCGAATGAATGCCAGGAGTTATTATCATAGACTTCAAGCCAGTGCAGAATTTTCGACTCGCGCTGAAGCTCCTTGAGTTGAATACCATGAACGATACGCGCCGGTATTCCTTCATGTGCCAGAATTCTGACAGCAAGCTCCATTTTGTTTATCATTGCTGTGTCCTTACCAAGCAGCAGGGATATATTGTCGTTTGATGTTGGCTGATTCAGTATACTGAGCAGTTCGGATACAAGTGTATGAACATCTGCTGAACGGGAGCGTATTACTGAAAGAACAGATTCTGCTGCCGCCAGATTGCGGCCCTCAAACCCCGAGGACTCAATTTGCGGCTTTTTGATCTTTTTTTCAGGTTCTTCCCTTTTTATCCTCCTCATTGTAGCTTTATAGTAAAGAACTTGTGTGCCGCGGGCTTTCCGGATTGACCACGTGGCAAGCCTGTTGCCTTCTTCAGGTATCGTTGTAAGACCGTATCCCCGTGAAATAAAGTTCTCATCGGAAATCACATAATGTTTTGTATTGCCGGGAATAAAGACAGATACCTTGACGGGTTTATTCAAAGCTTCAAACCTGACACGCGCCTCTACATTCCAGACATTAACAGTCTCGTCCGCAGTAAGGGGAAATCCAAACACAAACAGTTTAAACAGGAATGGCAGCACTCCCATAATGCACAGTATGGACGTCAGTATATATAAATGTCGTTTATTCAATCAGGTATAACGCTCTTGCATTTTGTTTTTGCAGCAAAGGTGAGAGATGGGTCAACAAGAAAACTGTCTTTTAAAAAATTGCGTCCTATAAGCAGCTGATAATTATAATGGCTCCTGTCCACAAGGTTAACTTCAACTTCTTTATATACACTGCCGAGGCATATTCCGAGCATAATGACCGGACGTTTATGTGAGACGAATGATAATATTCCATTTTGCTTTATTTCCACATTACGAACGATCTCTTTTTCTACCAGTATTTTTTTGCCTTTTTGATTGATAACATCAAATTGGGCCCATTGTTTTTTATCACGATCAAAGGTGGACAGGTTCGGTGCATTCAGTGATGAAGTCTTTGCACCTGTATCAATTTTTGCCCTCAGGGAAAGGTTCCCCGGATAAATGCGGGCCATTTCTACGTATCCCACTATTTCCCTTGTTTGAGAAAATGCGCTGAATGGTGCCGCATAAACGAGGCTGTAGAGAAAAATAAATACAGGAATAATTCTTAATATGATACTCATTGTCTGTTTATTATCATGCATTTGCTTTCTAAAATCATAATATCTTATCTCATAACATTTTACCACCTGAATTCAGTTTGACGAATACGCAATAGAAGGCTATATTAAGAACTGTTGTTTTTTCAGTCAGGAGATAATTTGCATGCATGATGTATTAAACGAGCCGATTGCTTTTTATTGTTTACGCTTCCATATCGATTTTTGTACTCGCAGATCCTGTACGCGGAATTTGGATGAAGAATAAGAGTCTGTTAACAACTGCAAAGAAGTTCTACAGGAGATTTTTAAAATTAAGAGGGGATCCCCGGGAGATTTCTCTGGGATTTGCTTTGGGATTATTTATCGGCATGACACCGAGCATCGGTTTTCAAATGGTCATTGCTGCTTCAATCGCTGCTTTTCTGAAATGGGATAAAATCTCCGCTGCCATGGGAGTCTGGATTACAAATCCGCTCACAGCCCCATTTATTTATTCTGCTACATATTTTGTCGGCTCAAAAATATACGGCACCCATAAAGTATTTAATCCGCCCGATGAAATGAGTATCTCAATCGCAAAAAAAATACTTGCAAAATCACCGGGTATTTTTTATTCCCTGACAATTGGAGGTATTGTTCTCGGAATACCCCTTGCGATCGCGGGGTATTTTATCTCCTACAGGCTGATGTTGAGGTATCAGGAGGAATTAAAGAAGAGATTCGCGGCAGGGAAAGAAAAAATAACGAAGAAGAAAGAATATATAAAAGGGAAAATAAAAAAGGCGCGGAGAAAACAAAAGAGATAATGATTATCTCATGTAATAATCTCAAACGTATACATTATCCGGGGATTATAAGGTGCTGAAAAAATCTTTATATTTTGAGGGGATATGATCTACTTTCAGGCCTATATGGGTTACCTTGCCGGTAGACGTGTTCTGCGCATAAATTCTTGCAGCCCTGCATGCTATATTGATAGGACCATGAGAAATGGAGTCAAACCTCAGTTCAATAATAGAATCAGGAGGACAGTTAATCTCACTGTGTGATACAGGAACTTCGACCAGTGCGCTGTCTTCAGAAAGATTAATTATGACACCGGCAAACATTATTGATGATATGATTATTTCTGCTTCAATACCGACCGACTTTCTGTGGTGCCGCTCTTTCACTGATCTACCCCTTCTGCTTCTTTTTTCACAAACAGTGGTGGAGCCTTGCCATTTTTATCCTGCCCCATGTAAACAGTGCGGTGCGGGAACGGGATCTCGATACCCAATTCATCAAACCTTTTTTTCATGCGCTTGTTAAACTCCCTCCCCACCATCCACTGTTTGAGCGGGATGGTCTTTAACCGGGCCTTGATTACAACCGCGGAGTCACCAAAAGAGTCCAGGCCGGCCACATCAAGAGGCTCTTTTATAAGCGGGCCGTACACCTCGGCATTTTGCAGTTCAGCCCCGATCTGCTTCAGTACAGCTATAACCTCGTCTATATCTTCCCGGTATGCAACGCCAACCTCAAAGACATAAAAGGAAAACTCCTTAGTCATATTGCTGACGGTATTAATGGAGCTGTACGGGATCATGTGCACTGTACCAGAGAAATCCCTCAGGCGGACACTGCGAATAGAGACTGCCTCGACCAATCCTCCCTTGTCAGCTACATTGATCACATCATCCACAGCGATCTGATCCTCCATGAGGATAAAAACTCCTGTCACGACATCCTGTACAAGCTTTTGCGCGCCGAAACCGATAGCCAGACCAAGGACACCGGCACCTGCGAGAAGCGGGCCGATATTCACGCCAAGTTCCGAGAGTATCATCATTGAAGAGACCACAAGGAGAAGCACGAAAAGTGCCTTAAGCGCTACTGCCGAAATTGTCCGGTTCCGGGCGCCTTCCGGCAGGGTGTTGCCGTTTTTGTCCTTCTCGGGCAGGTAGACTGACATAAGGCTGTTGACGATCTCCCATATGAGGAAGGTTACCACGACGATCGAGATGACCGTGGCAATAGTGCTAAAAAGCGCTCTGCCGGTCTCACTCGCAAGCCACCCCACAGTATCTGCACCCCACGCCTGTAAAACTGCAATACCCATCAGGATCCAGATGACTATTCGGATCGCTTTCTTGACTGTGGAAAGGTAACGGTTTGCCCTCTCTTCCATAGCAGGGAAGCGAGTCCTCAGATCTTCACTGATTTTAAATCCGTGCCGGAAAAGCGTATTTGCAAATCCCAGGGCCGCACGTGTTATCAGGAGGACAATAACCGAAATCACTGTTGCGCGAATCAGAAACAGGAACCCCCCTTCGACGTTCATAGACCACACGCCGTACAGGAGGAGGACATATGCACCAGAAAGCAGATGCCAGGTCTGGGCAAGGCGGTTGAGCATGAGATTTCGGCTGCCTTCAGCGGGATCCTGCTCGGGCTTTCGGTCGCGAATGAAATCGGACACAGCGCTCTTATTTTGCATGATTACCACAATGACGAAGGCTGTCACCAGGAATCCGAGCAGTTTCAGGAGTGTTTCGTATGTTGCGGGAGGCAGACCGAGAAATACGAGAGCCTGCAGACCGAAAAAACCATACACCGCAAGTCTCGAAAGACGATGAATCCATATATCAAGGTAATTTGCTGTCTCGTCCCTGAGCCCCACTATCCTCAGGTGCGGATAGGCGGGCGCAAGCAAAACGCGAAAGACAGCCACGGTGATCCAGACAATAATGAACGCATTGACCCAGGCCAATATGACGAGGCGTGTTTTTTCCCGCGGATCTACGAATCCCAGGAGAGTATAGGCTACCAGGGCAAATGCAGCTACGGGAAGCAAGTCAAGTATGAGGAGTCCAAGGAGCCGCAAAAACTGCATCATGAAGCCCTCCAATGCCTGGCCGGCCAGTGAACTGCGAAAACGGCCGAGGAATAGCCGCACAAGAAAAAACGTCAGAGACCCCAATCCGATTACCACAGCGATTTTGCTCAGCACTTCAATCCAGAAAGCCCGTGACTCAGCCTCAGTGAACTGAACTTTCACCCAGTCAACAACGTCCGGGAACGTGCTGATTCCCCCGCCAATCTGCACAACTGCCGTGGAGAAAATTTTAACCCGGTCTGAAATCTTTACCAAGATCTGGGCCGCAATCCCTTCTACAGCCTTTTTCTTTTCAGGCGGTTTCTGTGCCTCGACCAGAACCTCCAGTTGCCGGATTAACTCTTCCCGGGCAGCAGGGTCTTTCAAGGTTTGAATCACAGATTCCATCTCTTCAGATGAGACCGCCTTCTGCTTGTCTGCGCTCTCTGCAAAAGCGATCTGGGTTGATATAGAAAGCAGAAAAATTGAGAAGAATATTATTATCAGTGCATTCCTTACTGCCTTGCCATACATTTCGGTTTCCTCCATATCAGGATATAATGAAATTAAGTTATTATTATCCTTGTAGTACTGGGTCTGTTTTTTAAAATTCCCGGAAATCAGATCAGATTTAAAAGCGCAGACCTGTCTGTTTCAAACCCCTTTGCTTTTCAGGAGTCAATAAATTGATCTATGTGTATATTTTCTCTAAAGACAGTCTCAATTTCCAAGATACCCATATAATGTGTTCTGCCACTCAGGCAGCCCTGTTTTTTCAAGCAGTATCTGATTGATTCGTTCTCTCAGTACACTGTTCTGAACCAGTCCGAACGCGTAGAACTGCTGCTCAAAGACTCTCTTGAGTACACTCAGTTTATATTGCCCCTTTGAAATATGGTACCTGAGCATGGGGGCGTCATACACCATGCAGTCCACGTTTCCATTGATCACGGCATTGAGCCCTTCTTCTATATTTGCATAGTTGACATAGGTAATCCTGTGAGAGGAAAGATAGCGTTCACTTATTGATCCTTTAATGCTTGCCACCCTGTAGTTTGGAAGATCTTCAGGCCCTTGAATGGCTGAACCGAGCTGCGACACTGTCAGTGACGAAGTGATGGATGCTGTAAAGCCGGAGATGATAATGATAGCAGTAAACATCCATACAGTTGCCAGGATTCTTCCGGCAGGAGTCTTTGGTGCCTTATCACCGTATCCCACCGTCGTCATTGTAACCGCAGCCCACCAGAACCCATCGCCAATACCTTTTAGTGAACTGCTAAACTGCTCAGGATTTGTTCTTTTCTCAAACCACCATACGAGAAATCCGAATATGAGCAGAATCGCGGCGAGCAGAAAAATCACTTTGAGAAAGGCAACGGAAAAAAACCTTTTCACAACAGCGGTCCATGAACCGGGTGACTGTTTAACAGCAATGCCCAGACCGGTAGTATAAAAGGGGTGAGTAAAGTCAAAGATGGTCTCCCTCTCCTGCGTCACCGTTAATGCGGCGACAGCCATATCATATTTCCCTTTTTTCAATCCGTCCAGCATACCCTGAAGGTCAGTTTCTACAAAACGGTACTTAAGGTCCAGTACTTCTGCTATTTCCTTCCAGAGCGTTATGCTTATGCCGGTCCAGTGCCCATCCTCTGCTTTCATGGAAAAAGGCGGGGCCTCTTTCGTTGCGACCAGAAGCTCTTTCTTCTGTGCATCAGCACTGCTATACAGACACAGGAAAAGCAGAGCAGATGCAATTATTGCCCGCAGGCAATTCGTTTTTGATATACGGTCAGTGAGTTTATAGAGAATCATGCCTCTCCTGTCTACTGTTTGACGTAGTACGACATTGCCTCGTCCATCTGTTTCTGAAGGTTCATGATCCTCGTTGCGTCTGCAGGGTGCGTGCTCAGAAATTCCGGAGGTGCTGCGTTTTGCTTGCCCGAAGACATTCTCTTCCAGAACTCAGGGGCTTCCCTCGGGTCATAACCGGCCATGGCCATAAATATGAGGCCGAGCCGATCAGCTTCTGTTTCCTGAAGCCTTCCATAGGGGAGCATAACACCAACTTCTGTTCCGATACCAAAGGCGGTCATGAACAGGTCGGCAGTCTGTGACGGGAAGCTGGTAAGGGCCGTAGACAGTGCTATCCCGCCCATCTGGGCGATCAGTCCCTGACTCATACGTTCGTCACCATGGCTGGCAACAGCATGGGCAATTTCATGGCCCATGACTACGGCAAGGCCTTTATCGTCCCTGGAAATGGGAAGGATTCCCGTGTATATGACGACCTTGCCTCCGGGCATACACCATGCATTGACCGCCTCGTCGCTGACCAGATTAAACTCCCATTCGTAACCCTGCAGCCGGTTTGAGAGGTTATGCTCTCTAAAGTACTTCTCTACCGCGCCCTGAATCCTTTTTCCAACCCTCGTAACCATCGCTGACTCAGCTGTGCCGGTAATGATCGGGTGTTCTGCGAGAAAATCCTTGTATGATGTGGCGCTCATGGAAAGGATTTCCTTTGCTGGAATTATGCTCAGTTGCTGCCTGCCTGTTATGGGAACGGTCTGGCAGGCAATTACTACAAAAAAACATAATAGTAAAAGTCGCTTGTATTTCATCCGGGTCCTCAAATTTAATGTTCTCTGTTCATTGATTTGGTGTCACATGTTTCATGAAGATTGTATCATATTTTGACGTGGAAGCATATTTCCTCTAAGAAACAGCTTCTCAGTGACGGATACTTTTGATAATAAGGAATCCCCTTCCTGCCTGATCTGATTATATGGCATGCCCTTGATCCTCCTGATCACATATCAAAGATATCATTTATGTGATTTGATATTCATTAATATCCGACACTATAACACCTTGAAAATATTATCAACAATCAAATAGCAGTTTGAGAACTCTGCCGTTGCAGCTGCTGCAGAGAAGGTCATTGCGAGTTAGGCAGGATTTATATATATAACTATTATTTTTTCACTGAGTATCATATAATTTACTTCAAGATATGGAAATGATTTCAGACATGAGCAGCGGCAACCGGCTTGTGATAATTATTGCAGTTCTCGCGGGAGCTCACATTACGGTGCTTGCTATTCGTCGTGTTAGTGAAAAGTTTTTGTCTGCCCGTCTCAGTGCTTCATTTGCAAAAGTTAAGAGCGTTGTAAGTCTTGTTTCAAGCATCGTTGTATTCGTTCTTTATTTTGCTATGTTGGGGCTTGTGTTAAAGGAATTCGGAGTATCACTTGCCGCCTATTTTGCAAGTGCTTCAATATTAGGCCTTGCCATCGGTTTCGGGTCGCAGGGTTTCGTGCAGGATGTGGTGACCGGTCTCACCATTCTGTTCTCGGATATATTTGATGTTGGTGATATGGTTGAAATTTCAGGTCAGAGCGGGATTGTCAAAAGCATTGGTATGAGATTTACCATAATAACCAATTCAATGGGCGCTGATGTCTTTATTCCCAACAGGACAATTGCCAATGTTGTTAATTACCCGAAAGGATATGTCCGCTGCATTACCGACATAACTCTCTCAAAAGATCCGGCAACCGCCCGGCGGATGGAAGAAATGATCCCTTCTCTCGTACGTTCTGTTCATGAGCAGTTTCCGGGGATCGTGTTAACAGATCCCTCAATTGAAGGCAAACTGAGAACAGGCTCCAATAAGGAATTTCTCCGCATCAAGTTCCGCCTCTGGCCGGGGCGTACCGGTCTCATCGAGACAACATTCAAGAATGAGATTCTTCAGGAGCTGAGGACGATTGATACTTCTTATGCTGACTGGATGGTAGCTGTTAATTACGAGGTTGAGGAGAAATCCCTTTCACTTCCGGTACGGGCAAAAAAGAAAGCTCATTAATATGTGGCGAGAATGGCATAATTCAGGTAAAGAACGAACTGGTAAATGGTATAAAAAACAGGAAAGGGGTGTTAAATATGGGTCAGAATAACGGGCTTGTTTTTTCGTATATTGTAAACGGGAAGGGAGGCGGGTCACCTATAGGCTGGGAAGAGATAAATAAATGGACGCCTGAAAAGGGCGTGCTGTGGCTTCACCTTGATTATACAAACGACAGGGTGCGGAAATGGCTCTCTGCAGAAAGCGGTATTGATCCTGTTCTGTGTGAGGCACTTATCGCGGAGGACACGCGTCCGAGGGTTGTCTCATCTCAGAATTCCCTTCTACTAATTCTGCGTGGAGTGAACTGCAATCCCGGAGCTGATCCCGAAGATATGGTGGCTCTCCGAATGTGGTTTGATGAACATCGCATTATCAGCATGCGGCACCGGAAGGTAATGGCAATCGATGATATCCATCAGAGCATTAATGCAGGCAAAGGGCCTTCATCTCCGGCAGAATTTCTCGTAATGACCGCAAACAGACTGGTGGACCGTATGGCTGAGGTGGTTGCCGGAATTGATGATGCTGTTGATGAACTGGAGGAGACTATCCTGACAGCGGAAAGCTATGAGCTGCGCCCTAAACTTGCCAATGTGCGCCGGCAATCTATTAGCCTGAGGCGGTACATCGCTCCGCAGCGTGATGTGCTGGCGAGGCTGCAGAATGAACGGATTTCATGGTTAAGCGACATTGACAGAGTCCATATACGGGAAGTAACGGAGCGGACTGCCCGGTTTGTTGATGATATTGATTCAGCGCGCGACCGCGCTGCCATTACCCAGGAAGAGCTGAACAACCGCCTGTCTGAGCAAATGAACAAGACAATGTATGTCCTGTCGATTGTTGCTGCGATATTTCTTCCTCTCGGACTTCTCACGGGCCTTCTGGGAATAAATGTAGGCGGTATACCCGGCACGGAGAACAAGACGGCTTTTACTGTTGTGACACTGTTGCTGATCGGGATTGCCTTTGTGGAATTCTGGATTTTCAAGAAAAGGAGATGGATTTGAACGGTGAGTTGGGGAGACTACCGAAATAAGAGGGCTCGAGTTTGGCACTACAATGGGGATTTCGCTTTATCTGTCACAGCCAATACCTGCTAGCCCCATGTGGCACTGAAAGCGGTTGTATGTACTGTATGATTCCATATATGGAGATTAATGAAACCGCCTTCAATGCCACATAAACGCTTTGGCTAGGCCAGCTGTGAATTCACAAAATCCCAGTTAATCAGATTCTCAATAAAGGCACTCAGGTAATCCGGCCGCCTGTTTTGATAGTCCAGGTAATAGGCATGCTCCCACACATCCATTGTTAAAAGGGGTTTTAGCCCATGGGCAAGGGGTGTATCGGCATTTAACGTCTTTGTGATTTCGAGCTTGCCCTTATTGCTAACCAGCCAGGCCCATCCGCTGCCGAACTGTGTAATGCCGGCGTTTTTAAACTGCTCAGCGAATTTGTCATAGCCACCCAGATCCGAATCTATTTTGCCGGCTATGGCTCCTGAAGGGGCGCCTCCGCCTCCAGGCTTTATGCAGTTCCAGTAAAATGTGTGATTCCAGACCTGTGCGGCGTTATTGAATATGCCTGCTTTTGAGGCATTGCCCGCGGTGCTCTTTATTATAGACTCTAAATCCTTGCCTGCCAGGTCAGTGCCCTCAATAAGTTTGTTGATGTTCGTTACATAGGCGTTGTGATGTTTCCCATAATGAAAGTCCAGTGTCTGTTCACTGATATGGGGTGCCAGCGCGTTTTTTTTAAACGGCAAATCCGGTAGTGTAATAGCCATAATTCCTCCTTTTCCTTTGCAGGGTATGCTGTTTCAGTATTGTTATTTAAGTTAAACTATACCACGCTTTTTAATACAGTACAATGATATGTTCGCTGAATTGACATGACGTCATTATGGAGGGCAAATACTCTAATTTCAGATGACTCAGGGGGTTGCTGTTATTAGAAATGGAGTCCTGTTCCGGTTTACTTGCGGGTACGGGTCGCGATTCCCCGCATAAGACGCCCCAGAATGTCCGCTCCTGTTACAATTACCCTTTTGCTATCGCTCCATACAAGGACTACATCATGATCGATGACATCGTCTTCTCTGGTCTCAGGCATTACCTTCAGCCGCCAGATCACATTGCCGAGTTTTGTATAGGGATCTTTTACGATAATGGGTCTGTGACAGAACGCGAAGGGCTGCAATGGCAGGTCGTCAAAGAGTGCTGCCCTGAGAAATCCGTCCGAGTCGAGCACGAGCTGCGGTTCCTCTGATTCATCTGTGATAACTACCCATTTCTTTCCGGAGGAGTGGATCTGACGGATAAAGGGATCTGAGGAATTGCGCTTAAAATCAGGGAACACAGGGAAGTTCCGGTCAAGAGGCAGCCTGACAATACTTTTTGGGTCAAGGGGTTCACCTTCATGACTTATTACCATGTCATCAATTGCGAGAAAGTTCAGGGCCCCGAGCCCTTCAATTCTGTCGATGTCAGCCTCACTTGCTTCAATATGTTTTTTAATTACTTCCCGCAAATCCCGTTCTCGAAAATACTGAATGCCTTCTTCACCCAGCCATTTGTCCAGAAATAAAGCCGCGGGTTTTGCAACAGGATACAGGAGAAACTGATACATTTTGAACAGTGGCAGCAGGAGTATGGCCATGCGGAGCGCATTGCGGGAAAAATAAGCCTGGGGCAGGATCTCTCCGATGATTGTAATAACAAAAGTCGAGAAAAAGAACGCTACAACTCCTGTCATCACAGAGTCTGACAGTAATGCCAGTAAAACATTGACACTGACATTTCCCCACAAGACCGTTGTAAGCATGAAGTTGGAATCTTTTCTCAGATCAAGAACTTTCTCGGCCTTGGTGTTTCCGGTTGATGCTTCAACTTCAAGGCGAAGCCTTGAAATGCTGAAAAGCGCGAGATTGAGTCCCGAGAATATTGCAGACTGTGAAACACAGAGCCCTATTCCTAACCATGTCACGACATCCATATCAATACCTTATAGTCTAACATATAGCATCTAAAGAAAGTGACTACTCCCGCCTTTGCGGCAATTTTTTCTCCGCGCTGTCAGTGAGAATTTTCCTTGCTATTGGCCTGAAGAGGGACGGATAGAGAACACTCGAGAATATGGCTGCCAGTATGAGTGAATCTTTGACCTCTTCGCTGAGCAGCTCCATCTTTACACCCAGTGTTCCGGCAACGACCATCATCGACAACGGCGCGGAGAGGAGAAAGCACATTCCAAGTGCGCCTTCGATTTTTATTTTCATAAAAGGTTTAAGGATAAGCGGAAAAACATTGCCGGCAAAGACCATGGCAGTAAGAAAAACAGCACGGGAGAGGATTTCATACGATTGCAGCAGATGCATATCAAGGTGAGAGCCGACGCCGATAAAGAAAAAAGGAATAAAAAACCCGAATCCGACAGCGTTTACCTTGTCTTCAAATCGCCCCTTGCTCTTAAACACATAACTGAACACAAGTCCTGCCATGAATGAGCCGAGAATGGGCTCCAGCCCTGATGCATATGCAGCTACTGCGCCGGCAAGAGCGATACAAATCACCGCCCGAATGCCTTCCTCTACCGGGTCTTCGCTTTCCATAACATTTTCGACTTTCTTCGGGTTCCACCAGGCCATGATGTATACAATCCGGAGGAACAGAGCGGCAAGCAGGGTAAGAAGCAGAAACTTCCCGCCCTCAATCCCTGCCTGGACGGTAATTCCGTAACGGTGGTAAATGTCAACGCCCATTAAAACAAGAATTGAGAGCAGTTCCCCTGTGAGGGCAACGCCGATTATATCTCTGCCGAGCGGGGTATCTATTGTCTTTGATTCCCTGAGCACCGGAATAACTATCCCCGCGGACACCATCGATACAGCAATCCCCAGAAAGAGAGAGTATCCCATTTTGTAAAATATGAACGGGACTGTTATGAAAGACAGTAGGGGAATGATCAGGTACCAGTGGAAATTACTTTCTTTGATAAAACGCCTCAGGTCAAGCTCCATTCCCACGATGAACATAAGGTATATAAGCCCCACCTCCTCGAGAAGCCCGAACCAGGAGGGCCTGGAACCCACAATCGTATTAAAAAGAATAACTCCATAGATGATCTCAAATGCCGCTGACGGGACTCTCAGCCTTCGGGCAATAAAAGGGACAAGGGCTGCTCCGCTCACGACGGTGAACAGTATGAAAATATCGCCTTTCATTCCTGCAGAAGCTCGTCAACGACCGGAAGAAGCAGTGTTGATATCTCTGACTGGCTGACAATATGCCACACCGCATCAGGATTGAGCATTTGCTGAATCCACCCCTGCTGCTTCCATCCGCCAGTGTCTGACACGAGGAGGTTGTACTGCGGCAGATCAGCAACAACCGCTTTTACGGGATTCCCGTCAAGAGCTTTACTGTTTATGCTCATCTTGTGTATAGAGCCTGCATCGTGAACTGATTTTTTCATCAGGTCATGGGCAAGAAGGTCTTCGTCAGAAGATATATATTTTGAGGGGTTAACAAGCAGGGCTGTTACCTCGCTGCTCAGAAGTGCAGACATTTCCAAAGCGGTTTCAAGAGAGTGCTGAAGGTTTACTTTTTCTATACAGGGAACTGCCAGCTTGCTGTACGGAAACGTCCCGGCGCATAAAAGAAGAGGGCAGCGGACCGCATTCATTGTTGATGTAATCATTCTTTTCTTATTCGCTGATCTGCCCAGGCCGAATAAAGAACCGGCATCAGCGTCCTTAGACATGATCACAATCCCCTGATCACCGTTAAGGTCTTTGACAGATGTATCCAGCGCTTTGACCATCGAGAGATCTGTGTTTATGATTTCAACATTCTTGATGATTTTCTGTTTCAGGCGGCTGTCATAAAAATCCCGTTTTTTTTGAGCATTTTTAGAGCATATCATCCATGTCCTCGCCAGTGGAAGTGATGAAAGCACATACTCAACTTCATCAAAGTACGATTCCGGTTCATTCCCTGACAGGTATACCAGTGCTGTTGTGCCGTATTCAAGGGGGAAGCGCTGAAAATTGAAAGTCATAACTTCTGAAACGGTTTTCAGCGTTGCCGGTTCTCCAAGAATGACAACCTTGTCTTTTGCTTTGAGAACCGTGTCTTTTTTTGGTACGATAATGTTGTCCCCTCTGTAGATTATGCCTATTCGCCAGCGCGAAGGAGAGAGCGTTCTCAGCGCCCTGTTCGCGAGCCTTGAATTCGGATGAATATCCACTTCAAGAATTTCATTCTTGCCGATCCCGATAGCATGCGCTGCCCTGGATGAATGTTCCAATCTGTTGCGGATTGAGACTGCACCGGCGGTAAATATATTTTCCACTTCTACTTCAAGCGCTTCCAGTGACTCTATTCCTGAACTTGTCGTCCCCACCGCTATGACTCGTTTTGGTTCGAAATTCTCTTTTAATACCCGCGCTGTCTCGAGGCTGACTTTTTCTTCTGACAGGGAAATAATAACAGCGTCAGCATCAGCTACTCCGGCATCCTCAAGCACAAGCCTGCTGGTTGCATCGCCCACGATAAAGGTGCAGTCACTGCGCAACTCCTTAACCAGTTCTTCATATTCCGGGTTAATGTCTATACAATGGACTTCAAAATCTCTTGACAGCTTCTTCAGGAGTTCCAGGCCTAAAGAGCCGGCACCTATTATGATGAATTTAGTTCTTTTCATGACAACCGCATAATTTTAAAATAGTTTTTCAAAATTGAATGAATAGAATAACAGCATAAAATAGTATAAAAGCATTGTCCATCTGATTATTACACAACTAATTAAATACCATTGTACAGGATATGGCAAGCGCCTCATTTTTGCAACAGGTAATTTTTGTTGAATCAGGGCTCTGGATCCCATGAGTTCCAGCCTCTGCTCAGATCTGTCCGGGAGGGAAGATGCTTTTTTTCT
>CAMYND010000053.1 GCA_947259645.1 Thermodesulfovibrionia bacterium
GGAGACTCTTTTGTGACCGTTACATCATGTACGTGGCTTTCCCTCAGACCCGATGGAGTGATCCGGATAAAACGGGCTTTGCTGCGCAGTTCCTCAATACTTTTACAACCGCAGTATCCCATGCCGGACTTGAGGCCCCCGACTAACTGGTGAACGCTTTCCGCGAGCAGCCCTTTATACGGGACCCGTCCTTCAACTCCTTCGGGCACGAGCTTTTTGCTCTCAACCCGTTCCTGGGCGTACCTGTCTTTGCTGCCTGCCTCCATAGCGCCAATTGAACCCATGCCCCTGTACACTTTATATGACCTGCCCTGATACAGCATAAGCTCCCCCGGACTTTCGTCAGTGCCGGCAAAGAGGCCGCCGATCATAACAGAATTCGCGCCAGCTGCTAGTGCTTTTGTCACATCACCGGAAAACTTGATGCCACCGTCCGCAATTATCGGAACACCATAGGCCTCTGCAACTTCCGAACAATCCCTGATCGCTGTGATCTGCGGGACACCCGCTCCGGCGACGATTCTTGTGGTACAGATAGAGCCCGGCCCCACACCAACTTTAACAGCACTTGCCCCTGCCTCAATCAAATCCCTCGCTGCATCTGCAGTTGCAACATTGCCTGCAATAATCTCTGCTTCAGGGAATTTTTTCCTTAACTCTTTGACGGTAGAAATTACTCTCTTCGAATGTCCATGGGCGGTATCAATGGCGAGAACATCTACGCCTGCCTTGATCAGGACTGTCGCCCGCTTTATCGCATCCTTCCCGACTCCCAAAGCTCCGCCGGCCCTGAGCCGTCCAAGAGAATCTTTGCAGGCGTTTGGATACTTATCTCTTTTCTCAATATCTTTTATGGTGATCAGGCCAATGAGGTTCATGCTCTTGTCCACAATGGGAAGCTTCTCGATTTTATGCTTATGAAGTATCTTCTTGGCCCCTTCAAGAGTGATGCCGACCTTTGCCGTTACCAGTCCCTTTTTCGTCATGACCTCCGAGGCTTTTCTCTGAAAATTCGTTTCAAACTTCAGGTCCCTGTTCGTAAGAATACCGACAAGCTTCTTCCCCTTTGTTATGGGTACCCCGGAAATTCTGTACTTTTCCATTATTGCAAGTGCTTTTGAAATCTTCTCTGTCGGCTGCAGGGTGATAGGGTCAGATATCATGCCGCTCTCTGACTTTTTTACCCTGTCAACTTCAGTAGCCTGTTTCTCAACAGACATGGCGCGATGAATAATACCGATCCCGCCTTCCCTTGCAATGGCAATTGCCAGTTTTGATTCAGTGACCGTGTCCATTGCCGCGCTGATAACCGGTGAATTAATCCTGATGTTTTTTGTGAGCTGGGTGCTCACGTCAACATCGCCCGGCAGAATATCTGATTTGGCCGGCAAAAGTAGTACATCATCAAAAGTTAATCCCATTTTCACGTTTTCATCTAGCATTCTCTTACCCCTTTATAGCAAAACTGAATTTCATACTCAGCAACAGCGTTCACCCCGCGATCCGGCATCTCTGAATTTACAGCTTTATATCAACATAAGAATTTTCCCGCAAGCCTGTCTTCCAGCGGTGGTACTGAGCCTCAAAGTTCTGATTGTAAATAATCTCCCTGACCTTGTCTTTCGCATTTCCCAGGTCATCGCCTTTGATCCTGTCTTCTACCTTAATAATGTGGAGGCCTGCCGGGCTCCTGAAGGGGCTGCTCACCTCCCCCGGAGCGAGGTCAAATGCGTTGTTTTCTATTTCTTCAAGAACACTTCCGCGGGTGATATAACCAAGGTCACCGCCAATTTTATTGCTCGGGTCTTCAGAGAACTCGCTGGCCAGCTGCGCAAATTCTTCACCGGCAACAATTCGCTGGTGCAGTTCACGGGCCTTTTCTTCTATTGCCTTCTGCTGGTCTTCCTCTTCCGGCACGGCAAAGAAAATCTGTCGTATTTTCACCCGTTCTTTCCCGCTGAAGTTCTCTTTATTTGCCTCGTAATATTCCTCAATTTCCCTGTCAGATACAACTACTTTGGCCTTAACCGCAAAGTTCACCACTTTCTGAAGAAGAATCTGGTCAGAAAGCCGTCTCTTGTAATCCTTCATCGTCAACCCTTCAGCCTTCAATGAATTTAAAAAGCCCTCTTCTGTCATGCCAAATTTTTCCTTGATCTCTGTAACTGCTGATTCCAGTTCACTACCGCCCACCTCAAGCCGCATTTTCCGGGCTTCCTGCAGCTGCAGCTTCATCTCGACAAGATTTTTTAAAAATGGCCGTTCAAGCTCCCTGATCCGCTCTTTTCTGACATCTTCAGATACACCTTCAAGGAATGTCTTGCCCTCCAGAGTGATAACATTCATAAGTTCACTCCAGGTGATGACCTCTTCATTCACCGTGGCAACAACCCTGTCCAGGAGCACCGCACTATCTGCGGCAACAGGAAATATACTGACAAAGAGAGCTGCTGTCAGAAGATAGATCAAGAATAGTTTTTTCATTATCTCTCCGGCGGAAACAGCGGCCTGACTATTATAAAAAGAGCTGCCCTTCCCGCGTTTCAGCCTGTTTTAATACCATAAATTTAAATAAACAGAATTATGACACGGTTCCTGAAATTTATTCAAGCAAATACGTATTTGTCCATTCGCAACCTTCTACAGATTTATTTTTTCATTTGTAATACTATTTTAGGTACTGAATATCATCAGGGGAGAAGGAGAGCCATACATATCTGTGGGAATACAATCATATAAAAAGCGGATCGAAAAACTGGACCGGGACTACCTGTGGCACCCCTTCACCCAGATGAAGGAGTGGGGAGATAGCGGCCCCCTGATTATTACTGAAGGACGGGGGTCTTTCCTCAAAGACATTTTCGGCACCTGGTATATTGACGGGGTTTCTTCAATATGGGTCACCGTACATGGTCACCGGAAAAAAGAGATTGATGATGCAGTGAAAGCGCAGCTGGACAGGATAAGCCACTCAACCCTGCTCGGACTGACTCATCCGCTGGCTGCGGAACTTGCTGAAATGCTCGTCCGGATTACTCCCCAGGGACTCTCCAGGGTATTTTATTCTGACAACGGGTCAACTGCTGTAGAGATCGGGCTTAAAATAGCCTTTCAGTACTGGCAGCACCGAGGCAGGAAAAACAAGACAAAGTTCCTGACCCTGAACAACGCGTATCACGGAGACACCCTGGGCGCTGTAAGTGTCGGCGGCATAGACCTGTTTCATGAACTCTTCGCGCCTCTCCTCTTTGATACATTCAGGGCTCCTTCTCCTTATTGCTACCGGTGCGAACTGGGCAAAGAGTATCCATCATGCAGGAAGCACTGCCTGAAGGAAATGGAAAAGATCGTGAGCAAACACCACGATGAAATTGCCGCTATAATTATTGAACCTCTTGTACAGGGGGCTGCGGGCATGCTCATGTCCCCGCCTGGGTATCTCAGGGGAGTCAGAAGAATCTGCAACAAATACGGCATATTGATGATCGCGGATGAAGTAGCCACCGGATTCGGGAGAACAGGGAAGATGTTTGCCTGTGATCATGAGAATGTGAAGCCGGACATCTTCTGCATAGCAAAGGGCATCACCGCAGGGTACCTCCCCCTTGCAGCCACCCTTGCCACAGAAAAAATATACCGGGCATTTCTCGGAAAGCACGAAGACCTGAAAACATTTTTTCACGGACATACCTATACAGGAAATCAGCTTTCCTGCGCAGCGGCAATTGCCAGCCTGAAGGTGTTCAAAAAAGAACAGACCATTGCGCGCATGCAGAGGAAGATACGCGTTCTCCACAAGGAACTGGAAAAGATCAGCGAGTTATCTCATGTCGGAGAAGTACGCCAGAAAGGTTTTATGACCGGGATTGAACTGGTGAAGGACAGGCAAGGCAGGGAGCCCTTTCCCCTGAAAGAGAAGATGGGCTGGAAAGTATGCGCCAGGGCGCGAGAAAAAGGGCTTATCATAAGGCCCCTTGGGAATGTTATTGTGTTGATGCCCCCCCTTTCCATATCTATTGATGAACTGAAAAGTCTCACGAGAATAACAGGGCAGGCCATTACAGAGATAACTGATTAATACAATGGTGTCGTACTTCGTTTGAAAATAGATCTATTGTTCACTGTTTTTACACAGAAATATATGAATCCTTTAAAATATGAGTACCGATGAAACTCAACGTATTATTAGATTCAGAACTGAATGACAGCAAAGACATCAGGACACTTCTTGTTGAAGAGGGTCACGAAGTTACTATGCTCTTTGAGAAAACGATGTTACTCAAAGAGGCTGCCAAGGGGGTTTATCATATCATTGTTCTTGATTGTTGTCCTGCCGTCAACGAAAGCGACAAAATCAAATCAACGGTAAAAAAATGCAAGGAACTGGATCCCCGGGTAGAAATTATTTGCATAGGACTGCAAACAGGTGAAGCAATAGCTATTGAGGCGATAAAGTACGGTGCCTCCGCCTGTATCGCCACTCCTCTGGATCAACGCCTTATAAGAAAAACCTTAACTGAATTAAAAGATCATGCCAAAAGCCGCACTGAAACATTTCAAATGGAACAGGCGCTTTATGAACGATATGTCTTTTCCGGCATGGTCAGCAAAAACCCGGGGATGCTTGATATTTTTACGCTCATAAAACGGGTAGCACCCCATTACAGAAACCTGCTGATATTAGGAGATACCGGAACCGGTAAAGAGGTTTTGGCAAAAAGCATTCACCTGCTCAGTAATCCATCAAATGAGCCCTTTGTTGCGTGCAACTGCAGCGGGCTTGTAGAGACACTCATAGAAAGTGAACTTTTCGGCCATGTGAAAGGTGCCTTTACGGGTGCTGTATCAGATAAAAAAGGGCTCTTTGAGGCTGCGGGCACCGGGACTATTTTTCTTGATGAAATCGGGGATATGCCCCTCAGTTTTCAGCCGCACCTGTTGCGGGTTCTTCAGGATGGTGAGTTCAGGCGTGTGGGCAGCACAAAGCCGATGAAAGCCAGATGCAGGGTTATTGCTGCTTCAAATGTTAATCTGCAGGAGAACATAAAAAAAGGACTATTTCGTGAAGACCTGTACTTCAGGCTTGCTGTCATCACGATTAAACTGCCTGCCCTGTGGGAGAGAGTAGAAGATATCCGGCTGCTGTGCCAGTATTTTCTCAAGAGATTCAGGGAGAGCACAGGAAAGGAAGTATTTGGCATATCCCTGCCAGCACAGTGTTCCCTTGCTGCGTATGACTGGCCCGGAAACATCAGGGAGCTGGAAAATGTAATCGAACGAGCTGTTCTGGTAACTACAGCTAATTTCATCAGGCTCCAGGACTTACCAGATTACATACGGGAAACAAATGTCATAAGGTCTCAGGATCTGCCTGATTACCTACGTGAAACAGGCAGCGCTGAGGGAAGCAGCCTTCGGATCGATGACCTGCTGACAAAGCATATTCAGCATGTTCTGGCAATAAAAGGGGGAAACAAAACTGACACTGCAGCGGCACTGGGTATCAGCAGAAGGGCCCTGCAGCGGAAATTGGAGAAATACGGAATCACTGCCTCGTAACAGAGCGGCCTGATGTGACAGAAAAAACAGCGCTGCAAACTATTTCTCCGGACAGCAGTCAAGAAAGCGGGCGATATCGCCCACGGCTGCAAAAAACGCCCCTTTATCGCATAGATTTTCTGACCTTATAAAAGCAATAAAAACAAGAAGTTAAAGCATGAGAGTCTCTCTTTTCCACGGGTCCTTTCCAGACAAGGTGCCAAAAGCGCCCGTTTCTGGAAAACCCTTAATATTTTCCTTTATTATTCAATGGCTTAGCGTCTGGCATGCTATTAGCTATACCATAGTCAGTAGAAAGAGATGAAAAAACTGATTATCATATCGCTGGCAATTATTATTTCATTCATCACAGCACACTCTGCTTTTGCTGAAACCAGCTCACATATGATTCATGTGAGCGCACGGGTATCGCCGTATATTAAGCACAGCATACTCCATCAAAATGATCATATTGTTTTAACATCAGCAGACATAGACAGAGGCTATATCGATGTAAACAGGGGAATAGCCCTATCATTAAAGACCAACTCAAAAAATGGATATCTCCTGGTATTTGCCGCCAACAGCAGCTTTCTGAACAACGCCACCGTATATAATGAAAATAATACATACAATGTCTCCGGCTCGGGAGGCGAGGTGCATATGCCCTATCCTGGAAAGCATTATGTAACAAAAGAGTTAAGCTTCAGATTTCATCTTTCAGCTACTGTAGAGCCCGGCACCTATGCATGGCCTCTCGCTCTCATGTTAACTGTCCTGTAACAGAGCCAAGCCTTTATCAATAGCATCATCCATTGCCGCAACAAACCAGACTAGCATTCTTTCGATGATCCATAATCCCGTAGGGATTATCCTGATCCCATATCATCCTTTTAAGAAGCTTTATCTCAGCAGCATTAATACATATTCAGATATTCCCCCATACAATTTCAGGAGATCCCCGATTAAGTTCAATGCAAAAAATGCCGAATGGTTAATTTATGATCACTCAACAGGTCACAGAAGTTGATGCAAAGATTCGTGCAGATGAGAACATGCACGGGGCCTTTCCCGTTGAGGAGACAGTCTGCTCTTAAAAATAAAAAAGGAGGTGATATCAGCGGACAGAATGAGTGGTTTAAATCTTTAGTGTTGTAAAAAAAATAAAAAACGGAGGGGATGAAAATGAAAAACCTTTTATTAGTAATTATAGCATTGTCGATGATGCTGTTTGCTGTGAGCGCAGAAGCTGCCCAGACCACAAGTAATATCAATGCATCGGTAACGGTCGCTTCAAAGTGTATGCTGTCAAGTGTTAACGATGTGGTATTCGGTACTGACTACGATCCAACAGCCTCTGCTCCAAACCAGAGCGGCGTGGGTTCTTTTAACATGCGCTGCACAAAGGGTACCTCATATGACCTGTACATATCCGGCACAAGGCAAATGACGGACGGCACTGATAACCTCGCATTCGAGATTTATTCGGATTCATTTGCCACGGCATGGCCGAGTGCAGGCGGATCAGCCGTTGTTTCCGGCAGTAACGGCATTGTTTCAAATAACGTTAATGGAGAAATTGCCGCACTGATCGATGTGGGAGCTGGTTCCTATTCAACAGCGAGCGCGCTTTTAATCACTATCGATTACTAGGAGACGTTAAACCGGCTAAAGGGGCCTGTCGCGCCCTTCAGCTGTTCATCAAAATAGTATCAATATCTGTATTGTCTGATAGTCGTAAGAGAGGACTACTGTATGATCAATAAAAGGAATCAACGTGTATTAGTGCTACACATTCTGTGTCTATGCCTGCTTTTTACCTTGCCGGCAAAGAGTGCAGCGTCGAATTTTTCAATACAGCCTGTCAGAGTCTTCTTTAATAGCGGGAGCACTAATTCCGTTGAGCTGGAAAACCTCTCGGATACTCCAATCACTCTTCAGGTAAATACATATGCATGGGAGCATGATGTGTCAGGAAAAGACATATACACGAGTACAAAAGACATTATCTACTTTCCGAAACTGGTTAAAATTCCAGAATACCAGAAAAAAATAATACGGCTGGCCACCAAAGTGCCAAGGGGGGAAAAGGAAAGAACATACAGAATGTATGTGGAAGAGATTCGGGCTCCGGCCAGGGAAAAACCGGAAAAAATGACGATCGGTCTTGCCATGAAAATTGGGATCCCCATATTTGTAGCGCCCTATAAAGAAGATGCCAGGGGGACAATTGAAAAACTGTCGCTGGAGAACGGTACGCTTTATACCGAGGTAAAGAACGAGGGGAATACACATTTTATTATCAGATCAATAAAGATTGCCGGGAAAGATTCTTCTGGAGTAGATACATTTAACTCCGAAATGGCCGGCGGTTATGTGCATGGCGGGAATTCAAAGGGATTTAATGTCACCATTCCACCGGTGAACTGCCGTGGAATACAAACCGTTAAAGTTGACATTGAAACAGACAAGCTTACAATGGCCAGGACAATTGCCGTTCGTTATGACATGTGTATCCAGTAGCATGAATTTTAGATGAATGAACTACTTTACTCTTTTTTTATTGCGAAAAGAGGGAGGAATCACCGCGTGGTGCCGTTCCCTTCTGCAAATGGAACAAGTCGCATATGTTCATTAATTGTTATTTTTAGTATCTCTCTGTTTTTAGAAGTTGCACTGTCACAGGAATATCTCGTTCTCAAAATGGTTTTAAATGAAGAAGAGAGGGGGGATTTTGTTTTTGTAAATACGGGCGACAATGATCTTCTGTTAAAAAGAGAAGATTTGAATAGATTAAAGTTTAAGGAAGAATATGGCCTGGTTGTAAAATTTGATGAAGAAGAATACGTGTCTCTTGAATCAATAGATGGCCTTTCGTTTGAGATAAACATTGAAGACGGTGTTCTTGACATAATTGCAGAACCTCATTTATTTAACATGCAGGAATTTGATACAGCGTACGAACGATCGGATCGATTTACCCCTGGAGCCGCCTCAGCTTTCTTAAATTATGGGGCTGCTTACAACAATATAAATAATGACTCCTTTTTCAATGTATCAGGGGAACTGGGTGGAAGCGCCGGTGATTTCTTTGGCAGTACAACATTTGAGTATCAAAAGACGGAAAACTCGGAAAAGATAGTCAGGTTATTAACAACCCTTACGAAGAGTGACAGGGAAAAACTCCACACTATCTCGCTGGGAGATGTTTTAGCTTCATCGGGAGCTACCGGTTCAACAGTTAACATGGGTGGAATAAACGTCTCTAAAAATTACTCCATTGCCCCATCCTTTATACGCTTTCCTGCTCCGGACTTTAAAATCAGCGTCGATACTCCGTCAGAAGTCGAAGTTTACCTGAATAATTCATTGCTCAGAACAGAAAAACTGTCTCCCGGAGAATTTGTATTCAAAGATCTTCCGGCAACGGTGGGCGCCGGAACAGCCCGGGTTGTGATAAAGGGAAGTGACGGCAGTGAGAGAACATTCATCATGCCATACTATTACTCAAACCGTCTGCTACAGAAAGGGCTTCATGAATATAATTACAACATAGGTTTTTTAAGAGAAGAGCTCGGACAGAAAAATTTTTCCTATGATAAGCCGGCATTCCTGGCCTTTCATAACTATGGTATCACACAATCATTGACAGCAGGCTACACTGCCGAGGCATCGAGCGATGTAATCAATCTTGGGCTTTCGGCCTCTACCCTTGTCTTGACATACGGTGTACTGGACAGTGCAGTTTCATTCAGCAACTCAGGAGATTCATCAGGAGTCAGCGGCACGCTTGCACATGCATTTCAGTCAAGTAATTTTGGAACAAGACTCTTTCTGAGATACAACTCCGGGAACTATTCCACTCTTGCAATCATGCCTGATGATGATAAACCAAAGATGCAGTTTGGCGGTGGCCTGAGTTATGGATGGGGAAAAATTGGCACCATTGGGGTCGATTACTCGTTAACTGAGTTTCACGAAGAAGAACGCACCTCTATTATGTCCGTGTCCTATAACAGGGGGATAGGCAAGCACGCACGGTTTTTTACAACTGCCCGGAAAACAGAAGGCGTCACAACTGAAAACGAGATATTTTTTGGCTTCCACATCTATTTCGGGAAGGGGATTTCCGGCAGCCTCAACGTAACGGATAGTGATGGTGAGCTCAGTACGAAGGCATCTGTCCATAAGAACACTCCTACTAATGGCGGCTTTGGCTTTAACACAAATGCAGAAATAATTGATAATCATACGAACGTTAACAGTACGCTCCAGTATCTGAATAATTATGGATTATACGAAGTCGGCTATTCTGATATATCAGATGTGCAGGACTATCGGCTTTTTCTGTCCGGTGGCGTAGGATACATTGACCGATCACTTTTCGTTAGCAGACCTGTCAGGGAGAGTTATGCAAAAGTAAAAGTCGGCGATATAGAAGGAGTCAGGGTCTTTTCCTCCGGAGTTGAGATAGGGAAAACAGATAAAAAAGGAGAGCTGATAATTCCCAATATACGCTCCTATAGTGAAAATATCATTGACATTAAGGTCGAGGACATACCCATTAGCTACGCAATATCAGCATCAAATAAATCTATTTATCCTCCCTTCAGAAGTGGCTCTCTGGTCGAATTTGACACATACAAGGTGCGGGGCATAACCGGAACGCTGCATAGAGTCGAAAAGGGCAGAGAAATTCCCGTTGAGTCTGCTGTTATGGTTGTACAGTACGAAGACAGGACAATTGAAGGTATGGTGGGCAATAATGGTGAATTTTATATCGAGAATATTCCTGATGGACAGAATAGGGTAGAGGTTGTCTATGAAGGAAACGTATGCACATTTGAGATGACCATACCTGACAATGAAGATATAATTGTAGATATGGGGAAGATACTGTGTGAGGTAGTAAAGTGAAAAAGACACTTATAAGAGGAGCCATCTTAACAATGATTCTCATGGGCCTCTTTCATACAGATACGTCATATGCCCTCTGCAGCATTACAACAACGCCCTTAACTTTCGGCAATTATGACCCTTTTTCAGCGGTCCCCCATGACGGTACAGCCACGATTATTGTTGGCTGCAATGAGGCGCCTCCTCCTACGGTGGTCATGTCCGTCAGCGCCAGTCAACATTCAGGCGGTTTTAACCCCCGGAAAATGAAGCTGATGACAGGAACCGGGTTCCTGGACTACAACGTATACACTGATTCGGGACGCACGCAGATATGGGGAGACGGGAGTGCAAATACATTCATCCGATCAAAAAAAGTAACAAAGAATACGCCGTGGAGTTCCACAGTCTACGGGAGAATACCTCCGGGCCAGGATGTGTCAATCGGAAGTTATAATGAAACAGTTACTGTTACGATAGACTGGTAGATAACGTAAACTCACCAAAATTTTTCGACACCACTATGTAACAAGACCGCACGCTCAAGAAAACATACTCCAGAGTCATTTAGTCAATGAACTATACTGTAGAGAACAAAAAGCCCCGGCAGAATAACTGCCGGGGCTTTTTGGAGATAACTGAATAGTGGAAGGTATTCAGTTAATTCTTCTTTCAATAAACTCCTCAAGGTGCTGTATCAGCTTTGGGTTATCCACAGATACAAAGTACAGCTCATCGCAGGGGTTGCGTTTATAATAGGCCAGAAAATCCTTATAAAGCGTCCTGTCTTCAACATGAAATACCATATAATTGTACATCTTCACCCTCTCTTTCTGTCCTCTCTTACCTATATCTTTTATCGGCATTTTTGCGGTGAATCTTTAGCTGAAAATGCATTAATTCTTACTATTGGTGAAGGAATTCCCCTGGAAGCCAGGAAATATAACATGCTGGTTTAATGAGATAAAATAACTCGTGGCGCCATTTTCGCAGTACAATAACCCCTTTTCAGACAGAAAAGACGACAGAGTTTTCTAAAAAATGATAAAATAGCCTCTGCCGAAATTATAGACCCTGTAAAAAAGGCATCGTAGTTGCCTCAAGAAACGATTACGCATTACTCCGCTTAATTTTTGTTGAACAGAGCTCCTGAGCGTGGAGAGATCATAATGAGCCTGGCACATTTCTACCGTACTCCGGCCCTTTCTGAGGCGAAATGCAGTGAGCTTGTATCCAGCCTGCACGCCAGGGCATTTCCTGAAATCAGGGGCATAGAAACAGAACACTGTTTTTACGTGGAGGCCCGGGAACCGCTCTCACCTGATAATCAAAAGGCATTAAGGTGGCTCCTCGCGGAGACCTTCGAGCCCGGCCTCTTTTCTGAAAAGAGCCTTCTTAATGATGACGCATCGCCCGCGACCTGTCACGCTCTTCTGGAAGTGGGCCCGCGCATGAATTTTACGACGGCCTGGTCAACGAATGCTGTTTCCGTCTGCCATGCCTGTGGGATCAGCACGATAACGCGCATTGAACGATCACGCAGGTTTAAATTTATCTTCAAAGACAGTTCATCCTGTGATGAGACATTCATGAAAGGCTTCATTACAGCGCTGACCACTGATCATGGCGTGCTCTTTTATGACCGGATGACAGAGTGCCACTATCCTGAACCTCTTTCCTCTTTTGCATCAGGCATGAAACCGGAGCCTGTGTACGACATCCGCCTTATAGAGGAGGGGAAAGAGGCGCTCGGGAAGATAAACAGAAAAATGGGTCTCGGACTTGATGACTGGGATATTGATTACTACTATAATCTCTTCGTGAAAGAGATCGGCCGAAACCCCACAAACGTGGAGTGTTTTGATTTAAGCCAGTCAAACAGTGAACATTCACGGCACTGGTTTTTCAAGGGGAAGCTCATCGTGGACGGCAGGGAAGTTCCCCATCATCTGATCGAGCTGATTCAGCAGCCCCTGAAGGCAAATCCTGCAAACAGTGTTATCGCCTTTAATGATAATTCAAGTTCGATTAAAGGATACGAGATTGCTGCCTTGAATGCTCAAGACCCCCGCAGACCTTCACCCTTTACTCTTGAGCGTCTTAACAATGATATTATTTTTACTGCAGAGACACACAACTTCCCCAGTGGCGTCGCACCGTTTCCCGGAGCTGAAACAGGGACCGGAGGAAGAATACGGGACATTCAGGGAACCGGCAGGGGCGGCCTGGTTGTCGCGGGGACCGCTGCGTACTGTGTTGGGAACCTTCTTATTCCCGGATATGAGCTTCCCTGGGAAGACCGGTCTTTTCCCTATCCGGGCAACCTGGCCTCTCCCCTTACTATCGAGGTCCAGGCAAGCAACGGGGCATCTGATTACGGAAACAAATTCGGGGAACCCGTAATTCAGGGGTATACCCGTTCATTCGGCATGAGAGTGCCAGGCGGTGAACGGTATGAATGGCTGAAGCCGATCATGTTCACAGCCGGAGTCGGCCAGATGGACGCACGGCATGTAAAGAAGGGGGAACCGGAAAAAGGGATGCTCGTTGTAAAGATCGGGGGGCCTGCATACAGGATAGGCATCGGCGGCGGTGCCGCATCAAGCATGATTCAGGGGGAAAACCTTGCTGAACTGGATTTCAACGCTGTCCAGCGGGGCGATGCAGAGATGGAACAGAAGATGAACAGGGTCATTCGTGCCTGTATTGAGATGGGCGATAACAACCCCATCGTCAGCATCCACGACCAGGGGGCCGGCGGCAACTGTAATGTCGTCAAGGAGATCATTTACCCGGCCGGCGCACAGATTGAACTCAGGAAGATACAGCTCGGTGACACTACCCTCTCTGTCCTGGAGATCTGGGGGGCTGAGTATCAGGAGCAGAATGCACTCCTTGTGAGGCAGGATGATATTGATCTGTTTCAGGGTTTATGTTCGAGGGAAAAGGTCTCGAGCGCTGTGATTGGAACTATATCAGGAGACGGGTACATAATTCTCCATGATGAAAACGATGGGAGCACGCCTGTCAACCTGGACCTTGAAAAAATTCTTGGTGACATGCCTCAGAAGACGTTCCGGCTGGACCGTAGTGCTCCAAAGGTTGAAGCCTTAACTCTTATGAAAGACATAACAATAAGGGAGGCGCTGGAAAGAGTTCTCCGCCTGTTGTCAGTCGGGTCCAAGAGGTTCCTCGTCAATAAAGTTGATCGCTGCGTCACCGGTCTTGTAGCCCGGCAGCAGTGTGCAGGACCGTTGCAGCTCACCGTTGCAGATGTGGCAGTTATCGCGCAAAGTCATTTTGGACTGACAGGCGCAGCAATATCTATCGGAGAACAGCCGGTGAAGACGCTGATCAACCCGGCTGCAATGGCACGGCTCACCGTCGGTGAAGCATTGACAAATATAGTCTGGGCAAAAATCAGCGGCCTTGAAGACATTAAATGTTCGGGGAACTGGATGTGGGCGGCAAAGCTGCCCGGTGAGGGAGCTAAACTGTACGATGCTGCGGTCGCCCTCAGTACGATACTGACTGAACTGGGGATCGCAATTGACGGCGGAAAAGACAGCCTTTCAATGGCCACGCAGGTGAGCAGCCCATCGGGAGATTCAGAGACCGTAAAATCCCCTGGCACGCTGGTGATATCAGCCTATGCAACATGTCCTGATATAACAAAAGTAATCACTCCGGATATAAAGAAACCGGGACAGAGCAGACTCATCTATATTGATCTGGGCAATGGGAAAAACCGCCTTGGCGGCAGCGCCCTTGCGCAGACATACGGTCAGGTCGGCAGCGAGTCACCTGATGTTGAGGACCCGGGACTTTTAACGCTGAGCTTTAACGCAATTCAAATGATGATAGAGAAAGGATTAATTCTCTCGGGCCATGACAGAAGCGACGGGGGACTGATTACAACGCTTCTTGAGATGGCTTTTGCCGGTAATTGCGGTATTGATATTCATGTAAGGGCAAGGCATGCCTTGCCCCTACTGTTCTCGGAAGAACTGGGGCTTGTCATAGAATATTTGCCGGGAAATCAAGACAAAATAACAGCGCTCTTAAACAAAGACTCGGTTCCCTTTGAGATTATTGGGACTACGGTTGATTCAACGCTGATATCAGTAACGATAAATGACGAGCCTGTGCTGAATGCTGATATGAGGGAATTAAGAAACATCTGGGAAGAAACCAGCTACCAGATTGAACGGCTCCAGGCAGACAAGACCTGTGCTGATGAAGAAAGAGCGTCCTCGTATGACCGGCAGGGTCCCGGATACTCTCTTGGTTTTGATCCTGTGGACACGCCTGTTTCCCTCCTTGAAAACAGGGAAAAACCAAAAGTCGCTATTATCCGCGAAGAAGGCAGCAACAGTGACAGGGAGATGGCTGCCGCCTTTTATCAGGCCGGGTTTGAGCCATGGGATGTATCCATGACAGACCTCCTCGAAAGCAGAGTCAGCCTCAAGATGTTCCAGGGCGTGGCATTTGTCGGGGGGTTCAGCTACGCTGATGTCCTTGACTCGGCAAAAGGCTGGGCAGGAGTTATCCGGTTTAACAATAGAATATGGGATGAGTTCCAGGCTTTTTATGACAGGGAAGATACCTTCAGCCTCGGTGTCTGCAATGGCTGCCAGTTAATGGCCCTGCTGGGATGGGTTCCCTGGCAGGGGATTGAAGACACTATCCAGCCACGCTTCATTCACAATTCTTCAGGAAGATTTGAGTCACGATTTTCCACCGTTAAAATCCTGAAGAGCCCGTCGATCATGCTCAGGGAGATGGAAGAGTCAGTAATGGGGATCTGGGTGGCTCATGGTGAAGGAAAGGCCTATTTCCCTGATCAAAAGATCCTTGAAAAGATTGAGAAAGAGGCCCTGGCCCCGATACGATATGTGAACGACAGCAATGAAATTACCATCCAATACCCTTTTAACCCAAACGGTTCTTCTCAGGGTATTGCCGCTCTCTGCTCTCCAGATGGAAGACACCTGGCGCTGATGCCCCACCCTGAAAGAACATTTCTAAAATGGCAGTGGCCCTGGATGCCGGAGGAAATGAAGCAACGTCTTCAGGCATCTCCCTGGCTGAAAATGTTTCAGAATGCCAGAGAGTGGTGCAATAATAAATAATGAAGACATGTTATACTAATTCCTGTTGTATGATACTAAAAACCTCAGGAACATTCATTCATTGAGTACACTTAAAAATTTAATTCGTTGCAGCAAACGCAACCCCCTTCCTTACCAGCCCTTTTCTCATGACAAATTTCATGATGAATGCGGGGTGTTCGGGGTGTTCGGCCACGCGGAGGCAGCGAATCTGACCTATCTGGGACTTCATGCCCTGCAGCACAGGGGACAGGAAGGCGCCGGCATCTGTTCATCTGACGGACGGCAGCTTTTCATTGAAAAGTCCATGGGGCTCGTTACTGATATTTTTTCCGAGAAACGGCTGAAACGGCTGCCGGGAGAAATCGCTGTCGGACATAACCGCTATTCAACAGCCGGCGCAAGCTCCCTGAAAAACGTCCAGCCCATCATGGTCAATTATTCACTCGGTTCACTTGCGATCGCGCACAATGGAAACCTTGTCAACGCTGTTGAACTGAGAAATGAACTGGAGTCTAAGGGCGCCATATTTCAGTCAACATCAGACAGTGAAGTGGTTGTTCATATGATCGCCAACTCAAGGGCCGGCGGTCTCTATGAGCGACTTGTCGATACCATGGGAAAGATAGAGGGCGCGTTCAGTATATTGCTGATGACTGAAAATGAAATGATAGCATTCAGAGATCCCCTCGGATTCAGGCCCCTGAGCATCGGCAGACTCAACGGCGCCTATGTTGTTGCCTCTGAAACCTGTGCCTTTGACCTGATCGACGCTGTCTATGTGAGAGATGTGGAACCCGGTGAGATGGTCATTATCAACAAAGAGGGGATCCAGTCCCTCAAGCCCGTTCCCTCAAGGAAACAGGCCCAGTGTATATTTGAGTTTATCTATTTTTCCAGACCAGACAGCAATATTTACGGAAACCTGAATGTCGATGCAGTGAGGAAAGAGTTCGGACGGCAGCTTGCAAAGGAAGATCCGGTGGATGCGGACATCGTCATTCCGGTCCCTGACTCAGGAGTACCTGCCGCGCTCGGTTATGCCCAGGAAAGCGGCATACCCTTTGATTTCGGCCTGATCAGGAACCACTATGTGGGCCGTACCTTTATTGAGCCGCGCAAGTCGATCAGGCACTTTGGCGTAAAGATTAAGTTGAACCCTGTACAGCAGCTCCTGAAGGGGAAAAGGGTTGTCGTTGTTGACGACTCTATCGTAAGGGGAACAACAAGCAAGAAAATTGTAAAGATGATCAGGGAGGGAGGCGGCGCAAAGGAAATACATATGAGAATAAGTTCGCCGCCAACGATCGGGCCCTGTTTTTACGGGATTGACACACCAACGAGAAAAGAGCTGATCGCGTCAACCCACACCGTTGATGAGATACGAAAGCACATCACCGCTGATACCCTTCATTACATGAGTCTTGAAGGGGTGCTGGGTGTTGTCCCGAATCCCGAGAAATTCTGCAGTGCCTGCTTTGATGACAACTACCCGGTATTTTCCTGCCAGGAAAAAGTCGAACAGTTTGAGCTCTTCTAGTAATTCTTGTTATTCGTGCAGTCTATGGAAAA
>CAMYND010000054.1 GCA_947259645.1 Thermodesulfovibrionia bacterium
ACACTTACGAAACTGCCCGCCTCCACTCCGCTGTCAAGCCTGATGTTCCTGCCCCTGAGACCAGAGTACCTGGTGAGCAGTCCGGTGGAGGGAAGGAAGTTGCGTGAGGGGTCCTCGGCATTGATCCTGGCCTCGATAGACCAACCTTTTATCGTAACGTCCTGCTGGGCAAGGGGCAGTGTTTCGCCTGCGCCAACTTTGAGCTGTATCTCTACCAGGTCAAGGCCGGTGACCATCTCGGTAACAGGGTGCTCTACCTGCAGGCGCGTGTTCATCTCCATGAAGAAAAACTCGCCAGTCTGATCCAGTATAAACTCCACCGTGCCCGCGTTAGAGTATCCCGCCTCTTTTGCAAGGGCGCAGGCCATCTCGCCCATGCGCTTCCTGAGGTCCTCGTCAACAGCCATGGACGGAGCTTCCTCTATCACCTTCTGATAGCGTCGCTGAATGGAACATTCGCGCTCACCAAGGTAGATAACATTGCCATGCTTGTCAGCCATCAACTGTATCTCAATATGGCGGGGATTGGTAATAAACCGCTCAATGAATATCCTGTCGTCACCAAAGGCCTTGCGGGTCTCATCCTGGGCCGACTTCAACGATGCCTCCAGCTCCTCGGGCTGATTGACAATGCGCATGCCTCGGCCGCCCCCGCCTGCTGCCGGCTTAAAAAGTACAGGGTAGCCTATATCGGCACAGAGCTTTTTTATCTCCTTGATGTCCGTCACAGGTTTGTTATGCCCTGGTATCACGGGCACACCTGCCTTCATGGCTATGTCCTTTGCCGATATCTTGTCGCCAAGCGCGGCAATCACCTCAGGGTCAGGACCGATGAACGTTATACCCTTTTTAGCAACTGCAGCGGCGAATTCTGAATTTTCAGAAAGGAATCCATAGCCCGGATGAATAGCCTGACACCCGTGCTGGACAGCGGTGTCAACTATCTTTTCGTAATCAAGATATGATGAAACAGAGGGCGAAGGACCAATATGAGCAGCCTCGTCAGCCTCACGCACATGACGGGACCGTTCATCAATATCAGAGTAGACCGCAACGGTCTTGATACCCATCTTCTTGCAGGTCTGTATTATCCGGATTGCAATCTCACCCCGGTTGGCTATCAGGATTTTATCAAACATGGTGACTCCTTAAAGTTACGAGTTTGGAATTTTGTTTCTTTTTTAACCACGGAGACAGAGATGCACTGAGAATAAAATAAAAGTTCATATTGTGGTTTTTCCTCCGTGTCTCCGTGCCTCCGTGGTTTATTGCACATGTAAGTGCCACAGCTCACAGTGGAATATTCCCGTGTCTTCTCGGCGGCCGGCTCGTCTGCTTGTTTTCCAGAAACTGAAGACTCCGGATCAACCGGTGCCTTGTTTCACGCGGTTTGATGACATCGTCAATGAATCCTCTTTTTGCGGCCATAAACGGATTGGCGTACAGCTCTCTGTATTCCTCTGTTTTCTGAGCGAGGATTTCCTCAGGATTGGCAGCTTCTTTAATCTCGTTGCGATGAATGATCTGGGCTGCGCCTTTGGGGCCAAGCACAGCAATTTCCGCTGTTGGCCAGGCAAAGTTTATATCGCAACCGATGTGCTTGGAATTCATAACAACATATGCACCGCCGTACGCTTTCCGGATTATCACTGTTATGCGCGGCACTGTCGCTTCTGAGAATGCATACAGCAGCTTTGCTCCGTGCCGGATGATGCCTCCGTGTTCCTGCTCAGGCCCCGGCATGAAACCCGGAACATCCTCGAGGCAGACGAGCGGGATGTTAAAAGCATCGCAGAAACGGACGAAGCGGGCGGCCTTTTCAGAGGACTGGACATCAAGCACCCCGGCAAGTACCGCAGGCTGGTTGGCGATGAGACCGATGGTCTGACCGCCGAGACGGCCTAAGCCCACTATTATATTTTTTGCAAAATTAGCATGTATCTCCATGAATTCCGCACCGTCAAGAATACTATGTATGAGAATTTTCATATCATATGTTTGATTCGGGTTAGCAGGGACCAGATAATCAAGTGCAGGGTCTTCACGATCAATGGGATCTCTCAGATCAAGGATCGGCGCTGACTGTCGGCTATTGGAGGGTAGATATTTGATAAGACGCCTGACCTCCCGGAGACAAACAATATCATTGGGGAAAGTGAAATGGGTCACACCGCTTTTTTTACTGTGAACCACGGCCCCGCCAAGGTCCTCAGCCGTGATGTCCTGGTGCGTAACCGTTTTAACGACATTGGGTCCTGTAACGAACATATATGAGGTGTTTTCCACCATGAAAGTGAAATCTGTCATGGCCGGGCTGTACACAGCACCGCCGGCACAGGGACCCATGATGCATGATATCTGGGGCACCACCCCGCTTGCCTGGACATTACGATAAAAAATATCTCCATAGGCTGCAAGGGATTCAACACCCTCCTGTATACGGGCTCCGCCGGAGTCGTTAAGGCCTATTATTGGCGCACCAACTCTTACTGCATGATCCATTACTTTGCAGATTTTCTTAGCATTGGCTTCCCCGAGCGCTCCACCCATGATGGTGAAATCCTGGCTGAATACGAATACCTCGCGTCCGGCAATGGTGCCATGGCCGGTTATAACACCGTCTCCCGGATACTCACCGACCCCTACCGCCCTGCCGGTCATGAGCAGATCAAATTCCTCAAAGGAATCATCATCAAGAAGCAGAAGTATGCGTTCGCGTGCCGTGAGCTTCCCCTTTTTGTGCTGGGCCTCTATTCTTTTCGTCCCCCCGCAGAGAAATGCTTCCTCTTTCATGGTTTCAAGTTTTCTCAAATTATCCTGTCCTGGCTGCACAATCACACCTCCTAACCCGGCGTAGCCGGAACCAAAATGCTAACCATGGAGGCACAGAGGCACAGAAAAGAACAATAGAAGATGAGAAGAAATTAAGAAATCGAGTGGGTTTTCCTGCCTTTTCTCATCTTCATCAATTCTTACCTTCTCAACCTCCTTCTCTGTGCCTCTGTGCCTCCGTGGTAAATGATTCATTCCATTTGTATAACTCTGTCTCTTAAGGGACAAAAATTCTATTTACAGAACTCTGTGAGCACACCGAATGTGCTTTTTGGATGCAGAAACGCCACCTGCTTGCCGCCGGCGCCCTCAATCGGCGTCTCATGGATCAGCTTGTATCCATGCTCCCGGGCGGTTTCCAACTGTCCGTCAACATCATCGGTCCTATAAGCAATATGATGGAAGCCCTCGCCTTTTTTTTCCAGAAATCCGGCAATGGGGCTGTCATCAGAGGTTGGTTCCAGCAGTTCGATATGGATATCACCCACAGTAAAAAAAGCGGTTCGCACCTTTTGCGAAGCCACGACCTCTTCCCTTTCACAGACAAGCCCCAGCACCTCTTCATAAAATTTACGGGCCGCCTCGATAGATTTTACAGCGATTCCAAGATGGTCAATTTTCTTTATCATATATAAATATTATTAACCACGGAGACACAGAGGCACGGAGAACAAAAAAAGTTTCTATATAAATTCTTCCTCCGTGTCTCAGTGCCTCCGTGGTTCATTTTTCCTTTCATTTTCAGATCACCCTCTGTACTCACCGAACTCATTTCTCAATACTTGGCAGATCTCGCCCAGCGTGGCATAGGTTTTTACTGCCGCAAGTATCTCAGGCATCAGGTTCGATGTATTCCGGGCGCATGCGGACAAATTCGCAAGCGCTTCCTCAACGTTTTTATTATTACGCTTTTCACGCAGTTCTTTAAGGCCATGGATCTGTGAATTTTCCACTTCAGGATCAACACGCAGCAGAGGCGGTTTACTTTCCTCATCGATTTTAAACTCGTTGACACCAACAACTATACGTTCGCCCTTTTCGATCTCCTGTTGGTATTCATAGGCGCTGTTTTCGATCTGACGCTGGATAAAACCCTCTTCGATTGCGGCCACCACACCGCCTGCCTTATCGATTTTCGCGATGAGCTCAGAGGCCTCTGCCTCGATGCGATCGGTGAGCTCCTCTATAAAGTATGATCCTGCCAGGGGATCAACGGAACTGGCCACCCCTGATTCATGGGCTATCACCTGCTGCGTGCGAAGGGCCGTACGCACGGAATCCTCGGTGGGCAGAGAAAGGGCCTCATCGCGGGAATTGGTATGCAGAGACTGGGTGCCTCCAAGAACCGCAGACAAAGCCTGGAGTGCGACTCGTACAATATTATTGTCTATCTGCTGGGCAGTAAGCGTGTAGCCTGCTGTCTGAGTATGGAAGCGCAGCATCAGGCTTGCCGGTTTCATAGCGTTGAATCGACCTTTCATGATCCGGGCCCACAGTCGCCTGGCAGCCCGGAACTTGGCAACCTCTTCCAGAAGATCAGAGGAAGCATTGAAAAAGAACGAAAGCCTGCGGGCAAAATTATCGAGTTCAAGCCCGGCATCGAGTGCTGCCTGCACATAGGTTATGCCATTGGCCAGGGTAAACGCCACTTCCTGGACTGCAGTAGACCCGGCCTCACGGATGTGGTAGCCGGAGATGGATATGGTATTGAATGCAGGTGAATGGTCTGTGCACCACCTGAAGATGTCGGTGATCAGCCGCAGACTCGGCTTGGGCGGGAAGATATAGGTGCCGCGGGCTACGTATTCCTTCAGGATATCGTTCTGGATCGTTCCCTTGAGTTTGCTGCTCTCCACTCCCTGCTTTTCTGCCACAGCCACATACATTGCAAGGAGTACGGCAGCAGGTGCGTTTATGGTCATGGAGGTTGACACCTTATCAAGGGGAATTTGGTCAAAAAGGAGTTCCATGTCAGCCAGGGAATCGATGGCCACCCCGACTTTCCCTACTTCGCCTTCAGCCATCGGGTGATCAGAATCATAGCCGATCTGGGTCGGCAGATCAAAGGCAATGGAAAGACCGGTGGTTCCCTGATCCAGCAAATAACGGTAACGGAGGTTCGATTCCGACGCGGTTGAGAAACCGGCATACTGACGCATGGTCCATAACCGCCCGCGGTACATGGTGGGCTGCACTCCCCGGGTATAGGGAAACCGTCCGGGAAAGCCGATTTTTTCGATATATTCTTCATCGATCTGGTCCGGCACCGCAAGCCGCGCAATTTCTTCGCCGCCATGATTATTGAACCGCTCCTTTCTCTCCGGAAAACGGTTGAGGCTTGAGGCCAGCTCTTTATCTTCCCAATCTTTATATTCAGAATGTTTTCCCATGACAATTATCCAATATACAACAAAGTATCCTTCTGTCTATAATCCCGGTTCATTCCTTTTCAAGTAATTTTACAGCCTGCATACGGGGATCCCCTTTCCGATCCAGACCCCCTTCTTCAATCTTCTTGATAATCGAAGGTTTTATCATTTCAATGGCCCAGTCCAATACTTCAAGGTCATACGCCTTTTCCCTGCGCGCTTTGCGTTCGCCGCTTTCCCGGTGTGAAGCATCAACGGTTTCAATTGCCGCAAGCAGATCATCTATACCCTTCCCTTCCGACGCCACGGTCATGCAGACCTTTGCGCTGTCTTTCTCTTTCCCGCTGCCCTCCCGGGCAATGGACTCCATATCCATGGCAAGGGTTTCCGCCCCTGCACAGTCCGCTTTATTTACGATCAGGAGGTCAGCCACTTCCAGAAGTCCTGCTTTCATGGCCTGAATGTCGTCGCCCAGGCCCGGAGCGAGTACCAGGGCTGTGATGTCCGCAAGCCTGATGATATCCATTTCCGACTGTCCCACTCCGACGGTTTCAATAATAATTGGAGAGCATCCGCTGCCGGCAAGTATCCTTACTGCGGCTCCTGCTGCGGCACACAACCCTCCCAGCCTCCCCCTCGTAGCCATGGAACGGACAACCACGTCCTGATCCAGGGCATGACCCATCATCCGGATCCGGTCACCGAGAATAGCCCCGCCTGAAAGGGGTGAAGACGGGTCAACTGCAATAACCCCCACTCGCTTCCCCTGAGAGCGGTACTTTGAAATAATCCGGTCGGTCAATGTGGATTTCCCGGCCCCGGGAGGACCGGTTATCCCTAAAACCATTGCCTGATCAACAAGCGAATCATCAAGGGATGCAAGTATTTCATCTGCCAGGGGATCGTTTTCTTCCACCAGGGAAATGGCCCGGGCGATTCCCCTCGGGTCACGGTCTCTCAATCCCTTTAGAATCTGTTCGCTCATCATCTGTGGAATTTCTCCAGCATTTCTTTAATCAGGTTCTACGAGCTTCCTGTGTTTCACAGGCACTGCGAAAAGCAGCAATGATCTGCTCCACAGGGGTCCCGGGGGTGAATACTTCGTTGATCCCGGCATCTTTGAGCAGTCCGATATCTTCATCAGGGATAACACCGCCGCCCAGGACCGGAATATCTCCAGCCCCGGAATTTTTAAGGGCCTCAACCACTGCCGGGAAAAGGCGCAGATGCGCCCCGGAGAGTGATGACAGGCCCACTGCTGAGACATCTTCCTGAACAGCAGCTGCGGCAATTTCTTCGGGCGTCCTTCGAATGCCGGTATAGACCACCTCAAACCCTGCATCACGAAGGGCGCGGGCAAGGAATTTAGCACCCCGGTCATGGCCGTCCAGGCCTGGTTTTCCGATCAATACGCGATATGTTTTTTGTTCAGGCATTTAATACCCCAAAGGTTCTCTTAATATAACATCAATCTCTCAATAAAATTAAAATACGCCGGCGCAGAAATCACCGAATCTGCCAAGATTATCGCATATATGAATACCTGCTTCCTTCATGACTGCAATTTTTGACTGGGCTGTACCGCTGCTTCCGCTGACTATTGCCCCGGCATGTCCCATGCGTCTGCCCGGGGGAGCGCTTAATCCCGCGACAAACCCGACAACCGGCTTACTGACTTTTTCCGCGATATAGGCTGCTGCCTCTTCCTCTGCAGTGCCGCCGATTTCACCCACAAGGACGATCCCCTTTGTCTCTGAATCTTCATTAAAGGCTTTGAGGCAATCGATAAAATCTGTTCCGGTCACGGGGTCGCCTCCGATGCCGAGGCAGGTTGACTGGCCAATCCCCTTCATGGTCAGCTGATATACCACCTCATAGGTCAGGGTGCCGGAGCGCGATACAACGCCGATCGGCCCGCCGGGCTGGTGGATGGCACCGGGCATGATGCCGATCTTGCACTGGCCGGGCGTTATGATCCCGGGGCAGTTCGGCCCGATAAGCCTGGCTTTTTTCCCATCCAGATAATTCTTGACCCTCATCATGTCGAGGATAGGAATGCCTTCAGTGATGGCAACAATGACATCAACATCCCCGTCAACTGCTTCCATGATTGCATTCGCGGCAAAGGCCGGAGGCACAAAGATCATGCTGCAGTTTGCCCCGGTTTCATGTACAGCTTCCTGGACAGTATTAAATACCGGCACATTATCCATGGCCTGTCCACCCTTCCCGGGGGTCACGCCGGCCACGACCTGTGTACCGTATTCAATGCACTGCCGGGTGTGGAACTTGCCTTCTCTTCCGGTAATTCCCTGAACGAGAAGTTTTATCTCTTTATCTACAAATATTGACATATTTTCCTATCTTGATCTCCTAAATCTGATTATATATATAGTTTATGAACCTGAAAACGGCAGTTTATTAACCACAGAGACACGGAGGCACGGAGAAAACAAGGGACTTCGAATAATTTTGTGTCACCACTCTGGTGAAAGATATGCCCTCGTCTTTTCTCTTTATTTTCAACTCTGTGTCTCCGTGCCTCTGTGGTTAACTGCTTTTTATAGGATGAAAAATGAGGGCTAAAGACTCCCTTTCACTTTCCGACGATCTCTGTAATCTTTCCTGCTGCATCGTTCAGGTCCTCTGCCGTAATAAGATTCAGCCCTGATGCCGCAAGGATTTCCCTGCCCTTCTCGACATTGGTCCCCTGCAGCCGGATCACTACCGGCACATTAATTCCGGTCTTCCTGGCTGCCTGGACAACACCTTCGGCCAGGACATCACACCGGAGAATCCCGCCAAAAATATTGATCAGGACCCCTTTGACATTGGCATCGTTTAAAATAATTCGAAAACCGTTTTCAACCATTTCCTCATCAGCCCCGCCGCCCACATCGAGAAAATTTGCAGGCTCCGCGCCGGTACTTTTGATGAGGTCCATGGTGGCCATGGCGAGTCCTGCGCCATTGACCATATTGCCGATGTTTCCATCAAGGTTGATGTAATTGAGATTGTATTTCGAGGCCTCCACTTCCAGGGGATCCTCTTCATCGGTATCCCTGAATTTCAGAATATCCTTTTGCCGGAACAGGGCGTTATCATCGATTTCCACCTTTGCATCCAGGGCAACCAGGGTCTCCTGAGCGGTAATCACCAGCGGATTGATCTCAAGCAGCGAACAGTCGGTTTCGATAAAAAGTCCGTACAGGTTCTCAACCAGCGTGGAAAAATCTCCGGCAAGCGAATCAGGAAGATTGAGACCTGCTGCGATTTCTTTGCAATGACCCGGCTCGATCCCGGTAAGAGGGTTAATCAACACCCTGATTATTTTATCAGGGTCCTTGGCCGCAACCTCTTCGATATCCATGCCACCGGCCCGGCTTGCAATGATCATGATCTTTGCCGTGGACCGATCCGGGATGATCGAAAAATAAAGCTCCTGATCAATATCAAGACCTTGCTCAACCAGAAGTTTTCGAACCTTCTTTCCCTGCGGCCCAGTCTGTGGCGTCACCAGAGGCCTGCCCAATATGGCCGTTGCCGCACTTTGCACCTCATCAAGGCTTCGGGCCAGTTTAACACCCCCGCCCTTGCCGCGGCCGCCCGCGTGAATTTGCGCCTTGACTACAACAGGGAAACCGCCAAGCTTCTCGGCCAAAGCACAGGCATCATCAGGGCTTACAGCAACATTACCTTCCGGTACAGGAATATGATGATTCCGAAATAATTCCTTGGCCTGATACTCATGGATTTTCATTAAATCGCCTTGTTTCCCAAAATGTCCGGGGACCTAATTTCTTTAAGATTTTTTATTGTATCAGAAATCCGCTGAGTCGGCAATGTTTTTTATATTTTTGACTTTTTCGAAAATTCCGGGGCCAGTAAGATAAATAAATTGCGGTGAGGCCTTCCTGTTGAGGAGACAGGAATAAATTTTTACAGAGACTTCCTGTGGGGCCCAGGTTTGTTACAATCGGACGTTGATTGTTATTTGTCATACGTCGTTCGACTTGCAACGATTATCAAACTCCTCCATCTTCTCTGCAAGCGCCTTCCAGTTGCAGCCGTGTAATTCCCTGACCATTTTGTGCATTTCACCGTCATCAACGAATCTTATTCTGTCTGATTCTTTTTCGATGCCGTGATAGGGGAGCATTATAAAAAAGGCCTGGTCCACATATTTTTTCACAGGATCCATTACATCTTCGCGTCTTGTGTGAAACGGGTCTTCGCCATCTTTACATGGTATGTCAAAGACATTGAACAGCCTGCAGGCCATTGGTCTCATGGGGTGAATGGAGCACGCGCCTTCAATAAGATATGGGCAAGACTTGTCACTTTCGAAATTCTGTAGATTATTTTTAAGGACCTCACGATCAGGACCTGTAAACCTTTCAGTTACATACCATATCAGGCCCTGCAGCTCCAGGGGATAAAGAGGGATATCTGACTGAGTAATACAGCAGCTTGAACAGCCTTTAGCACACGCCAGTTTTCTATCTTTTTTCACCGCTGCCTCAATTGAAGCATCAACACCTTTATTAATTATATGGTATGCATTAAGAAGCATGGTAAGCCAGGGAAGGTGTTTTTCATCTTCAGGCAATGAAAATCTTTTTGTCTTATTAATCTTTGATCTGATTTTTTTCATTTAATTGATAAGATTTTTTTTAAAAACCTGGTTTAATTTTAAAAGAAAAATAGGTGAGGCTGCAATTGTTTTTTATATTTTCGACTTTCCTGAACATCCCGGTAATCTGAACTATGATATATTCGCGGTGAGGCCTTCCAGCTTACCGTATATTATTACTGAATCTGGCGTAGCAAACCCTTCAGAACAGAGCCCGGGCCGACCTCGATAAAGGTTTCGGCACCCTGCTCGCGCAGGCCCATGATCGTTTCAATCCACCGGACACTACTGTATATCTGGCGAATCAGATTCGAGGCAATCGATTCATCGGTGTACGGTTCGGCGCTGCAGTTGGCAATGCAGGGGATTTTCAGGCTGCTGAAGCTGAATGCGTTTAGGAATGCCTCGAACTCATCTGCCGCCGGTTTCATATAACGACTGTGGAATGCGCCACTGACTTTCAGGATCACAACCTTCTTGGCTCCCTTTTCCATCAATTGCGGGGCAAATGTCTCGATATCAGCCTTGAGACCGGAGATGACTGTCTGGCGCGGAGAGTTGAAATTGGCCACATCAATACTGTCAGCACCAAGTTCGGACAAGGCCGTGGTGACGGCATCACCGTCCATGCCCAGAATAGCTGCCATGCCGCCGCCGCTGGCCGCGCTCATCAGCGCACCGCGCTTCTGAACCAGCTTGAGGCCGGTAGTAAAATCAAAGGCACCGGAAGCATAAAGGGCAGCATACTCTCCCAGGCTATGTCCGATAACAAAATCTGGTTTGATATCCTCGTCCTCGACTTTAGCCTGGAAGCTCAGGACATCGACGATATAAAGCGCCGGCTGCGTGTAGTCCGTACTGTTTAGCTTGCCGTCAGGATTTTCCAGACAGAGTTCCCTGATCGAGTAACCGAGACTTGCATCCGCCTCAGCGACCAGGTCAGGATAGCGTTCAAAGAGTTCAGCGCCCATTCCGACGGACTGGGAACCCTGCCCCGGGAACATGAATACCGTTGCCATAAAATACCTCCAATAAGTTTAGTACAACTCCGTTTATAAAACTGTGCCGACAATCAAAGGAATTGCCCGGGAATTTGTCATTTATCATTCTCCTTCATTCCCACCACCTCATAAAGCGTCTGCATGCCTGTTTTACCGGGGATGTTAATCTGAATCTTCTGTTTAACGTTAATATTCTTTGAAACTTTATTATACGTGTCTTCGGATATCAGGAAATTTGTTCCCATCTGCTTGTTGGCTGCTTCAATACGACTTGCAAAATTTACAGCGTCCCCGATGACTGTTGTTTTCTTATTCTCTTTCCCGCCGATCGTTCCTGCAACAACAAGGCCATAGTGGAGTCCAATACCGATTCCGAAACTCTTGCCAAAGAGTTTTTCAGTATATGGCTGAACACTCTCTTTAAGAACATCAAGCATTTCAAGGCCGGCCTTCACCGCAACCAGTGAACCCGCTTCCAGATCCTCTACTTCAAAGAGCGCCATAAAACCATCACCCATATAGTTGTCTATATAACCGTTGTTTTCCATCACTACCCGGTCCATGGAGTGAAAAAAACGGTGCAGTACATGTATCACATCATAGGGCAAGAGGGATTCCGAAAAAGCGGTAAATCCTCTGATATCAACAAACAATATAAAAACATACTTTTCCACCCCTGCACGATAAAACTCTTCCCCCATGATGAACTTACTGGTAAGACCGATATCATGCTCATCCAGTGTCAGTCGACGGATTTTCACATCTCCTTTCAGGGCAGTCTGGCAGGCTAACCGGATTTCAGGGGTAAAGTCCAGCTGGGCAGCAATAACTTTTTCTTTCTCTGATCGAGGCAGACAGTTTTCAAGACCTTCAAGAACAACTACACGACATGTTGAGCATCTGCCTTTCCCGTCACAGACGTGGGCTATGGGAACCCCAAAACGCAGAGCTGCATCACGAATGCTTTCTCCTGTTTTTACTTCAGCGATTGTATTATCCGGCAGAAAGTGTATTCGTGTCATTACAGTTAATCACAGGATTTCGGGTAGTTAAGCATCCTAAAGTATATGCTCTCACTTCATACCATTTTGAGAGATTAATGGTGGAATGTTATAGACCATATCCAGATATCTCAAAACTACTGACCTTTTATCTCTTTAATCTTTCTGGTCAGCATCGGGACGATCTCGAAGATGTCTCCGATAATGCCGTAGGTAGCGACATTAAAAATCGGGGCGTCCGGATTTTTGTTTATAGCAATGATGATGTCAGAAGACTGCATGCCAACAAGGTGCTGGACCGCCCCTGAGATGCCGCAGCAGATGTATACTTTTGGGTTCACGGTCTTCCCGGTCTGTCCCACCTGATGGCTATAGGGTATCCACCCTTCATCAACAGCCGCCCTTGATGCGCCAAGGGCTCCCCCTAATGCTTCAGCCAGATCCTCAAGCATCTGTACACCTTTTTCACCGCCTACTCCCCTGCCGCCGGCTACAATGATGTCTGCTTCATGGATATTAACGCTCACCTCGGAAACTTCCTTTACAAACTCGACAACCTTTGTTCTGGAAGTGAAATCACCAAGATCAACAGCTATGATCTCACCTGATCTGTCTTTTTGGTATTCTCCTTTTTTCATGACTCGCGGCCGTACCGTTGCCATCTGGGGTCTGTAATCAGGACAGAGTATTGTCGCCATGATATTGCCGCCGAAAGCGGGCCTGACCTGCAGCAGGTTCCTCGATTCCTTATCTATCTCAAGGGATGTGCAGTCAGCTGTTAATCCTGTGTTTAATTTCGCGGCAACCCTGGGGACAAATGATCTTCCAATGGGCGTGGCTCCCGCAAGCACGATTGAGGGTTTCTGTTGCTGAATGACCCGTGCAAGAACGCTGCTGTAGGCATCATCATTAAAATCTCTCAGCGCGGAGTCACTGCAGAGCACTACCTTGTCAGCACCCCATCGTGCAAGTTCCTGTGCTTCAGACTCATCTGCACCGAGTAAAACAGCGATCAGTTTAGCATCGAGTTCATCAGCCAGTTTTTTCCCGGCCCCGAGCAGTTCGAGCGCAACCGAAGCTATCTTGCCATCACGCTGCTCAGCAAAAATCATAACATCCTTATAATCTTTAAACGTATCCGAAGCCTTTGCGTTCTCTGCCTTATCTCCTGTCTCAATAATAGCACCTTCAGGGCACGCTGAAAGACAGGTCATACAGGCATTACAGTATTCATTTATTACTGCTTTGCCCTCTTTCATTTCGATCGCGTCAAAAGGACATGATTCCAGACATGTTTCGCACCCGGAACAGTTATCAGCATTCACAATTACAGGCATTTGATCTCCCTCAACTCCTTTACCAGGTTCTCAACCTGTTCTTCTGCTGTCCCCTCGATCATCTTTCTCTCCGCCTTAATCTCTGGCGCAAAGATATTTTTTACTTGTGTGGGAGAACCCTTCAGGCCGAGGCTTTTTTCATCAGCGTTGATATCCGCCATGCCCATCTTTTTTATCTCAGCCTTTTTTGCGGCCATTTTTCCTTTCAGGGAAGGCATTCTGGGCTGGTTCAGTTCTTTTACCACGGTGAGCAATACCGGCAATGATGACTCCACCACATCATAGCCTTCATCCATCATGCGTTGAACCCTGATAGCGCTGTCTGTTACTTCCTCAATTTTCTTTATATAGGAAATATGCGGGATATCAAGAAACTCTGCTGTTTCCGGCCCGACCTGCGCCGTGTCACCGTCAATCGCCTGTTTCCCGCAGAAAATAATGTCAGCCCCGAGCTTTTCTATGGCCTTTGCCAATGTGTATGAAGTCGCCCATGTATCAGAACCGGCAAAGGCACGGTCTGAAAGAAGAACAACTTCATCAGCCCCCATGGAAACAGCCTCTCGCAACGAAGTCTCAGCCTGGGGAGGCCCCATTGTCAGGACCGTTACTGTACCGCCATGCTGTTCCTTAATCTGGACAGCCGCTTCGATCGCATGTAAGTCAAAGGGGTTAATGATACTGGGAACGCCCTCTCTCATCAGGGTATTTGTCTCAGGATTTATCCTGATCTCTGCTGTATCAGGCACCTGTTTAATGCATACAATTATATTCACAGCTCAATCTCCTCAAAGGGATTTCACAACGAAAATAAATCTCGAGAAAAATTAAAGGATATTATACGATATTGGGTTTAGATAGGTAAAGAAGCCTTCAGATCACAGCGCCTGCATCAGAGATCATGCATATGTTCATAAACAGACACGGAGAGCAGGGAGATAATTCATTTACCTCTTTGCCGTCTCCTTGATGAGGGCCTGCCCTATAACATTTCTCTGGATCTGGTTTGTTCCTTCATAAATCTGCAGTATCTTGGCATCGCGCATCATCTTTTCTACCGGGTATTCTCTCATATAACCGGACCCGCCCATGACCTGGACAGCATCAACCGTTACCTTCATGGCGACATCAGTGGCAAAGAGCTTGGCCATGGCAGATTCTTTTGCTACATCTTTTGAGCCGGTGTCAATAAATTTAGCCACTGCGTAAACCAGCGCCCTGGCAGCTTCTATCTGTGTTGCCATGTCAGCCAGCATATGCTGCACAGCCTGAATACTGATTATGGGGACCCCAAACTGATGCCGTTCTTTCGCGAAATCAGCCGCTGCTTCAAATGCTCCCTGGGCAACGCCAACACCCTGAGCACCAACACCTGTCCTTGATTTGTCAAGTGTCTTCATCGCGATGATAAAGCCCAGCCCCTCTTTCCCGATAAGGTTCTCTTTGGGGATCCTGCAGTTCTCAAAAATAAGCTCACGCGTTGATGAAGCACGTATTCCGAGTTTATTTTCTTTCTTACCAAAACTGAACCCCGGGGTTCCTTTGTCAACAATAAATGCCGAGGCTCCCCGCGCGCCCTTCGCTTTGTTCGTAATAGCGATGACCGTATATATCTCTGCGTCACCGCCATTGGTAATCCACTGTTTTGTTCCATTTAATACATACTCATTCCCTTCGAGCTTCGCCGTCGTCTGCACACCTGCCGCATCACTGCCGGCGTTGGCCTCTGTCAAACCAAAGGCGACAAGTTTCCTGCCTGATGCGATGTCAGGGAGATATTTCTTCTTCTGTTCATCAGAACCCTGAAGCAGAAGCGGATAGGTGCCGAGGGAATTCGCGGCAAAGGTTGTTGATACCCCGAGGCATGCTTTACTCAGTTCCTCTATGGCGAGTGTAAGCTCAAAGCCGCCCATTCCAAGGCCTCCATACTGTTCAGAAATGTTTATACCGAAAAAATCAGACTGGGCCAGTGTTTTCATGATATCCCAGGGAAATTCTTCTTTTTCATCCAGCTCAGCTCTGATTGGCATGACTTTATCTTCTGATACCTGTCGTGCCAGGTCTCGTATCATCACCTGTTCTTCAGTTAAAAAATAATCCATTTATCCTCCCACACATAAAAGCAGATTTGACTAAGGCTTCATCTTCTCTCGATATTTCGCTATCCCCATCTGATAAGGGCTGATGCCCATGTAAGACCACTGCCGAACGCTTCAAGCATAACGTAATCGCCTTTTTTTATCCTTCCTGCCCTGACAACCTCATCGAGGGCGATAGGTATGGATGCGCTTGAGGTATTCCCGTACTTTTCCATGTTCAGTGCAACCTTGCTCATCGGCAGGTTTAGCCTTTTTGCAGTAGCCTGTATAATTCTTAAATTCGCCTGATGGGGGATCAGCATCGCAAGGTCAGACACCTTTACATTATTTTTGAGCAAGGTATCGACCACAAGCTTCTCAAGGGTCCGCACAGCAACCTTGAATGTTTCACTCCCTCTCATTTTAATAAAGTGAAGTCTCTCCTTTATCGTCTGCCTTGTTGGCGGATGACTTGAGCCGCCCCCGGGCAGACAGACATAATCCCACATACTCCCGTCTGAATATAAGTCTGTAGACAGGATCCCCTTGCTCCCTCTCGTTGGTTCAAGGACCACCGCCCCCGCTCCATCGCCAAAAAGCACACAGGTTGATCTGTCCTGCCAGTCAAGGAACCTCGAGTTAAGTTCACTGCCTACAAGAAGCAGTTTTTTCGAAGCACCCGTTTTAATAAAATTGTCCGCGACAGAAAGACCATATACAAAGCCGCTGCATGCCGCATTTATGTCAAATGCCGCGGCATTTCGGGCATCCAGCTTGTCCTGGAGTATCGCTGCCGTGGATGGCATGGGCATATCTCCACTCATTGTCGCGACAATTATCAGGTCAATTTCTTCCGGTCCTGTACCAGCTGCCTCCAGGGCCATCTTTGAGGCCTCCAGACACATATCGGAATTGCTCTCCCCCTTGCGTACAATTCTCCGCTCCCTTATTCCCGATCGTTCATATATCCATTCATCTGATGTATCGACCTTTTTTTCTAAATCAACATTAGCAAGGATACGTTCCGGGACGTATGCGCCTGTACCTGTGATTCTACTCTTCAACGGCAACAGATTCCCTCCTCCGAAGATCCTTGTCAAACTCTTTTGATATGATGGCCAGAATCCCTTTGTTGTGCAGGGCACCCGCCACTTTCACCGCGTTCTTGATCGCTTTTGAGGTTGACCGGCCATGGCCGATTATGCAGGGCTTGCTGATACCCAGCAGAGGTGCTCCGCCGTATTCAGAGTAATCTGTCCTTTTTTGAAATCTTTTGAACGCGCTTTTTAACAGAAGCGCTCCGATTTTCCCGGCAGCATTATCCATAATTTCTTCTTTCAGCATCTGCGTCATTGACTCTGCCAGCCCTTCGCTTACTTTAAGGGCAATATTTCCCACAAAGCCGTCACACACAACAACATCTGCATCTCCGGCAAAAATATCTTTTCCTTCGATGTTGCCGATAAAATTCAAGTGAGATCCCTTAATAAGCTTAAAGGATTCTTTTGTAAGTTCATTTCCCTTCGCATCCTCTTCACCTATTCCAAGAAGTCCGATCGACGGCCTCTCAAGGTCAAATAAAAACTTTGCGTATGCTTCTCCCATAACAGCAAACTGATAGAGGTGCAGGGGTTTACAGTC
>CAMYND010000055.1:0-1684 GCA_947259645.1 Thermodesulfovibrionia bacterium
GCAAAGACGGATGTAACACTTTCTGAGATCAGTAAAGATGATTTCGACGAAGTTGTCCGTATGGATACCGCCTTTTCAAATATGCTTGAGAGAAAGGCAAAGGATTTTGCTGAATTCAACAGGCTTAAAACGCTCCAGCCGCTTGCGCTGATCGAGCCGGAGAAAATGCTTGCATTGATTGAAACAATGAAGACAAAAAGCTTCACCAACGGTGAAACGATCATCAGTCAGGGGGAAAAGAGCGATGACTACTACGTCATAAAATCCGGGATGGGTTCAGTTTTCAAAAAGGGAAAGGGAAAGGAAGAGGCAGAACAGATTGCGGTACTGAATTGCGGAGAGGGGTTTGGTGAAGAGGCGATCATAAGGGAAATGCCCCGGAACGCAACGGTAAAGGCGATGGGAGACACAGAAGTACTGGTCCTCGACAAAAAAACGTTCGAAAGTATATTGAGAAAATCCTTTGTAGAAAATGCCTTCCCTGAAGATGTTATTGAAGAGCTGAATGAGAATACTGTGATCATAGATGCACGTATTCCCCCTGAGTACCGGGAAGAGCATATAAAAGAAGCCATAAACATACCCATTGAAATACTGCGGAAAAAATTTACTGAAATGGACAAGTCAAAAAAATACTATACCTATTGCACGAATGACTCTCGGGGTATGACGGCCGCCTTTCTGATGAAAAGCATGGGCTTTAATGTGGATGCCCTCAGGGGTGGACTCAGTGCCTGGGAGGGAGAAACAATTCGCGGTGACGAAGGTATTCATTCTCCATCAGCGTAATAGTAACTTTTGAGTCTTAACCATAGTAGCTGTGTAGTCTGTATGTGTACAAGTGGTTATCATTGTCAGGCATCACCAGAGTGATTTCCGCGTGCTTCAAGTCTGTCTTTGTCAAGTATTCTGATGTATTTCCCTTCATACTCTATCAGTCCCTCTCTTTTGAAATTGTTCAGGGTAGCAGTTGTTGTTTCCCGAGTGGATGCGATCAGTTCAGACAGGTCCTGATGGGTGAGTTTTATCTTCAAGATATATGAACCATTGTCAGGAATCCCGAAGTCATCGAGCAGGTTAAAGAGGGTTTTTGCAAGCCGTTCTTCTACGGTACTGAAAAGAAGGTCAAGGAGCTTATTTTCTATTTTGCGTCTTCTCAGACCGATTATTTTATTGAGGCGTATCGAGAGACCGGGCACTAACTTAAGCAGTTCGTCAAACTGAGATTTGGTCATTATACAGAGCAGGCAATCCTCTATTACCTCAGCTGTTTCATCGCGGTCTGATTCATCCAGGGCGCCTAACTCCCCAAATAACGTGCCGCCCTTTAATATATCGAGAATGACTACTTTTCCTTCATGACTCAACTTGTTTATTTTTACAGCACCTTTTTTCAGTATGTAAATGCTTTTGTCTGAAGAACCCTGCAAATAGAGCACCTCACCCTTTTTTATCTCTTTCATGGACGAGGTTTTTGCAATTACCTGATGCATCTCCTCATTCCTGAGGTGACTGAACATATCAAGATTTTTGAGATACCAGAGCTTTGTTTTCATTTTGTCTATTGTAAGCTTAATTAATTTAATTTTGAAATAAAATTATTAATGATGATGTAAGGAAGCTTACATCCCTTCACAGAATCAACGGATACAATTTGTATGTGAATTATCAGACTTCACGATTT
>CAMYND010000055.1:1690-18192 GCA_947259645.1 Thermodesulfovibrionia bacterium
TAGTAATAGGTGCCACACTTGTGGGCATGACTTTTTATATCAATGGATTCTCTGAGCAGTGTCCTTTTTGCAGTTCAGGTAAAACTGATGTTGATAAAGTAACTGCACAATCTATGGATATTGATAGAAAGGATAAAGCTATTTATTATTTGCAGACTGTTAAGTCTGAAACCGTTCTTTTTGATTCCGAAGAGAAGAATTTAAAACGTGCCCCGCCTGCATAATCTGAATAGTCAGATTATTGGGCGGTATCTTATAAACCAGTTTTTATGGAGGGGAAAAAATGAAGTCAATGAATAATTTCATAAGGTTTTTTGTTCTTGCAGTTTCTTTATCGTTGCTTACCCTGTTGGGTGGTTGCGAAACCATGGGGTTAAAGGGAGGTTCTGGCTCAGGCATGGGCGGATCCCTGGCAGTTAAATCAGGATCAGATTCATCTATGTCCGGTGGAGGCCATAGCATGAACATGCATCACCAGCATGAGGCAATGAATCATGGCCTCCGCATGGTTCTGGACGGATCGAACCTTGTTATGCTCGGGCAGATGGGCATGGATCCCGGTGTTGACAAATTAACTGTTAACCATGGCGACATGATGATGAATATGGGCAGCAGTCTATGGAATAAGGTAATGTCCGGCGATCAAATGATGAAGATGCACAAAGGCGGGATTACTCCGGAGACTGATCCAACCATGAAATATACCCATGAGCTTGGAGAAGCCCAGCTCAAGGTCATTAATTTCCTCAAAAAGCATGCTGATATGAAACGTCATACCATGGGCATGCACCATCAGCACATAATGCTCAACCACGCCCTGATGATGGCGCTCGAAGGATCTGACCTGTCCATGACCGGCCATATGGGTATGGCCCCCGGTATTGACGAGGAGTCAATTGCCCATGGAAAAATGATGAGAAAGAATGCATGGGATCTCCTGAATGAAACCCTCTCAGGCGATGCCATGATGTCCATGCATGAAGGCGGTATGAAGCCGACAAGCCACAAGGGTATGGAATTTACCCATGAATACGGTACTGCTGTTATGAAAGTTATGAGCCTGATTGATCAAATGCCGGATCGGTAATTACATTCACTCACCGGGGCAGAGCTGTCATGCGGCTCTGCCCCTCACACGTTCTGCAGTCCACAATGACATATACATCACGATTGGTAGAAATTGCGTCTGGTGATAACACAGAGGCGGGTATCGAGTTACCTTAAAAGCTCACATTTAATCGTAATCGAGTTTAAGCAGTGATCTGTATCTGAGTTCGCAATTAGTATCGAACATAGAACAAATCATTCGTCCTCCATATACTGCTTGTCAGAATGGTTATTATCGTATAAGATGGTGTTATAAGAAAAAAATGAAGGAATAACCGATCTTTTTCATTTATAAATGCACACTGTAATGATCATTACATTCATGTTCCGCAGTGTGGCGTATACTTTTATTAGACATTTCGTGGAGGAGGAAATATTCGTGAAAACAATAACAGTACTTTTCTTGTCTGCATTACTCATCTCATGTGCACCAACTGCGAAAAATACGCGGATCGATGAGAAACATGTTCATGAGCAGGGCGAATTTACCAAACACTATAAAGAAAGTCTTTTTCAGTTAAGCGAAAAGGGCATGTACAGTGTGGAACTGGTCCTCAAAGAGCCTGAGCTTAAAACCGGGATAAATGCAGTTGACATTATAATCCATGACAAAACGGACAGGGATGTTGTTGACGCTGACATAACGGTTGTCCCCTGGATGCCTGAAATGGGCCACGGTGTATTTGAAAAACCGGTCATTACAGAAAGGGGAGGAGGTGTGTACACAGTAGACAACATCATCCTTATTATGAGCGGATACTGGGAACTCCGGATCACAATAAAAGAGGCCAGTTTTGTTGACAAGGCTGTATTTGAATTCCGCGATGTGAAAGTAGATAGAGGACATGAACATAAAATGACAGAGGCACCGGCTGACCTTGATCTTGCCGCAAAGAAACTGACTGATAATAAAATGTTTAATGTCTCATACAAGAGCATGCGGGAACCCATCCCGATTAACAGAATTCATACGTGGGAACTGGCAGTCCTTAAAGCAGACGGCAGCCCTGTACGAGGGGCAGTCATTTCCCTTGATGGCGACATGCCGGAACATGGTCATGGATTGTCAACACAACCCGAGGTAACTGATGATCTCGGGAACGGAAAGTACCTTGTAGAAGGGATCAAGTTCAGCATGCCGGGCTGGTGGGTCATGAAGTTCAATATACAATCAGGCGATAAGGAAGACACTGTTATGTTCAATCTGATGTTGAAGGAGTAAGGAGTGGCGTATTGAAAAAATCTTTTTATAGAGTTCTGCTTTCAATGATGATTATCGCAGTGCTCTGTGCTTCCTCAGCCTGGCCATTGGACCTGCACACATGGTCTGAAGATGAGATGACCACGCTGAAATCTCTCTGGATTGGTTCTTTACCTCCTGTCCCTGCGGACCCTTCAAATAAATATTCAGTTGATCCAAAGGCTGTTGCGTTCGGGAAGAAGCTTTTCTTTGATAACAGACTCAGCGGAAACCTGAAGGTATCATGTGCTACATGCCATCCCGCGAACATGAACTTTGCTGACAACCTCCCCCTTGCTCACGGAATGGGCACGACAACCAGAAGGACCATGCCGCTTATCGGGATGGCTTACCAGACCTGGCTTTTCTGGGACGGCAGAAAGGACAGTCTCTGGGCACAGGCACTGGGGCCGATCGAAAGTCCTGTGGAGCACGGATTTACACGGACACAGTGTGCATCCATAATTATTGAACACCACAAAAAAGATTATGAAGAACTATTCGGACCGTTGCCCGCACTTTCGAAGAGAGATCTTCCGGCCTCTGCCAAACCTTCTCCTGAAGAGCCTTCAGCTTTGAAAGCATGGGTTTCCATTCCCAGAGATAAAAAGAAGGCTATTAACAGGATTTATACCAACATGGGTAAGGCTATCGCTGCCTTTGTCCAAACTATCATGCCGACCCCATCGAGATTTGATGACTATGTTGAAGCAGCTTTAAAGAATGATTTTTCACGCATGGTGAAGACATTGGCAAATGATGAGGTGAAGGGTCTCAGGCTTTTTATTGGAAAGGCAAAATGTACCAACTGCCACAGCGGGCCGCTCTTTACAAATGGTGAATTTCACAATATCGGATTAACGCAGCCGGAAAACCTTCCTCCCGATGCCGGACGGTCAGATGCAATTGCAAAAGTCCTTGCAGACGAGTTTAACTGCATGAGTGAGTACAGCGATGCGCGGCGTGCTGATTGTTCAGAGCTGCGTTTTATAGACACTGACACATACAAATACATCGGGGCCTTCAAGACGCCAACTCTGCGAAATGTAGCTGAGAGGGCGCCCTATATGCGTGCCGGTCAGATTTCAACATTAGAGAAAGTACTGGAATTCTACAGGGATTTGAAGCCAGGACAGAGAAGCGCTGACCTGGAACACGGGGAACTGAATGATCTGCAATTACAGCAGCTTGAGGCATTTCTCAGGACATTGAGCGCACCACTTGATTTTGCGAAATGATCGTGACACTGCTACGCTGATGAACGTAAAGAAATAAAGGAATTAAAATGAAAATAATCAGTCTGAGCATATTATTTTTACTCACTGTTTATGGACTCAGCGCAGCTTTGCATCCAGCTGACAACATAGTAAGAGAATCAGCGGACGGTATTTATAATGTAGAGCTTTTAGTAAAGGGAAAAGACCTGAAGCTTGGCAGAAATACGATTGATCTGTTGGTGCGGGACCGTAACGGTGAAGGTATAGAGGGAGCAGGGATAATCCTCACCCCCTGGATGCCGGAAATGGGGCATGGTGTTGACATAAAGCCGGTTGTAAAAGAAAAAGGGCAGGGGCTCTATACTGTTGATAGTGTGTATATTTCCATGAGTGGGCAATGGGAACTCAGGATTGAAATAGAGAAGCAGGGAGTTAAAGACAATGCTGTATTCGACTTTGCAAGGGTTGGAGGTATTGAAGATGAGACGGGGATGGATGCACATGTTCACCATATGGCCGGGCAGTCGCCGGTTGGAGTTATGGGGGGACATACCCATCATGCCGGCAAGTGGATGGTTTCCTACCGGTATATGTATATGGATATGCATGGCAACCGCAGCGGGTCTGACAGGGTCGAGATAAGTGATGTACATAAGGATTTCATAATTGCGCCAACAGAGATGAACATGCAGATGCATATGGTGGGTATCATGTATGCACCATCAGACAAACTTACCCTCATGACAATGATCCCCCATGTGCATAAGGAAATGGATCATGTAACGAGAACAAAAACCAGGTTTACTACGAGAACAGACGGCATTGGTGATATCAAACTGACAGCGCTTTACCAGTTCTATCAAAAAAATACGGTGCAGGTCCACATCAATGCAGGATTGAGTCTGCCGACAGGTTCCATAGACGAGAAAGGTCATACTCCTGCTGGTCGGAACTCTCAGCTTCCCTATCCAATGCAGCTGGGATCAGGGACATTTGATCTGTTGCCGGGCATTACCTGTCTTGGCAGTCGTTATGACTGGTCCTGGGGATCCCAGGTAAACGCAACCATACGGTTAGGAAAAAATGATAATGAGTATGCTCTTGGAGATGAATATGGCGTTACCCTCTGGGTTGCCAGAAAGTGGACTGAAATGTTCAGTACCTCTCTCCGTGCTGATGGCCGAAAAAGAGAAAACATAGAAGGCGCAGATCCTGACATTCTCACATCAAATATGATGGGCAGGACTGTACCGACAGCTAATCCTGCTTTGAGAGGTGGAGAGCGAATAGATATTTTATTGGGGTTAGACCTGCAGGCACCTAAAGGAAAATTTGAAGAACTGCGCCTGGCATTTGAGGGTGGATTTCCTGTATATCAACATCTGAATGGGCCTCAACTCGAAACGGACTGGCTATTAACTGCAGGAATGCAGTGGTCTTTTTAGCCATTATAAAATGACGATAACATTATCTGGCACATTTAACGAGACTGAATACGTCAGACTGGAGGGTTATGAGACATTTAATCTTATTATTGTTAGTAGCATTTGTCACATCCTGTGCATCAACGAGTAAGCAGGAAGTGTCTACAACAGAAACAGTTCATAAACATGGAGATGCCACGTTTACGCAGCACCTCGCCGGCAGCAAACTGCTTGTAACTGAAAAAGGCCTGTTCAGTGTTGAAATGGAAATCCCTGCAAAAAAACTGATGGTTGGTGTGAATACCTTTAATCTTATTCTCCATGAAAACAGGGACCGTGATATGAGAGGTGCGAAAATTACAGTCACGCCATGGATGCCTGAAATGGGACATGGTGTATTCAGTCCTCTTACAGTAACTGAAAAGGGAAACGGGCTTTACGAAGTTTCCGATATTGTTCTTGTAATGGGCGGCCACTGGGAGTTCAGGGTGAATGTGAAGTGGGCTAGCGAAGAGGACAATGTTGTTTTTGATTTTCCCTTAGTGAGAACGTCAGAAGGATATGATTATATAAAGGTAAAAACGCCTGCGGGTTTTGATGCCGTACTGGGAACGAAAAACCCTCTTAAAGAGCTTAAACCTGAAATTATCACGAAAAATGGCAAGACAGTAAAGGTGTTTACCCTTACGGTCAAGGATGTGGGCTTTGAGCTCTTCCCTGACGCTCCAATGATGGGGTGGGGATTTGACGGGACTATCCCGGGCCCTACATTAAGAGTGAAAGAGGGAGACCGTGTCCGGGTAGTTCTGAAAAACGAGTCGAGCGGAAAACATACGATGCATATTCATGGTCAGAGGAAACCGATTCTTATGGATGGTGTCCCTTACCTTGGCCAGAAACCTGTGAAAAAGGGCGAGTCCTATGTCTATGAGTTTACCGCACAGAACCTGGGAACATCATTTTATCATTGCCATGTTGATAGTGCACATCATGTGGATATGGGAATGTACGGCGCATTCATTGTGGAGCCAGAGAAGGAAAAATTCACGTATGACAGAGAATATATCATGGTTCTTGATGAATGGACCACAAAACACGTTCACGTTCAAGACACGGATGATGAAGATGCTGGCCCTGAGAAGCAAGGTGCCGTGTCTCCGAAGAAGGGAACTCAGCCGGAACATATGCATGCTGCTGTCAAAAGGGGGAAGAGAGACTATTATCCGAAGACCCACAATCCCCACAACCCTGTATACGATACCTTTACCATAAACGGCAGGGCCTTTCCCCTGACAGAGCCGGTTTATGTCAAAGAGGGGGAAAAGATCAGGATACGGTTTATAAATGCCGGTTACCAGCCACATTATATGCATACGCATTCTCACAGATTCAGGGTTATTACCCGTGATGGATCATACGTGAATGAACCTCAGATGATAGATACGGTGCATATCGGCCCTTCACAGAGAGTAGATATTATTCTTGAAGCCAACAATCCGGGCATATGGCCATTCCATTGCCACAGGCTGAACCATGTTGCAAATGACCACATATATCCCGGAGGAATGCTTACATGGATTGTCTATGAGGATTATAAGGCTACAGATGAGAAGAAGGACGATGAATACTGATCTCGACATTCTTGCTGCGCTCTGATCCAGGCCGGTGGACAAGAGAATGCAGGATTGTATGAAAAATGAAAAATGAACATACAAATAAAATTCTCATAGTCATTGCAGTAGTAGGCCTTATCGCAGCCTTCAAGATATTCAATCTCGGGGACTATCTGTCGCTGTCTTACATAAAGGAGTCCCAGCAGCAATTTCTGGAGCTCTACCATGAAAACAGGGCTGCTGTTATTGCAGGCTATATGGCGATCTATATCCTTGTCACTTCTCTTTCGCTGCCAGGCGCGGCTATTATGACCCTTGCGGGCGGCGCCCTGTTCGGGCTTGTTGTGGGAACCGTAGTTGTTTCTTTCGCAAGCTCTATTGGTGCTACATTGGCCGCTTTTGTTGCACGGTTTGTCCTCAGGGACTGGGTCCAGGGGAAACTGGGTGACAAACTCAAGACAGTAAATGAAGGAGTTGAGAAGGAAGGGGCTTTTTACCTCTTCACATTGAGGCTCATCCCTGTTTTCCCGTTCTGGCTGATTAATCTTGGAATGGGCCTTACGAAAATGCCCCTGAAGACATTCTACTGGGTTTCCCAGCTCGGAATGCTGGCTGGTACGATTGTTTTTGTTAACGCGGGTAAGGAACTCGGAAAAATAGAGTCCCTTTCAGGGATTTTGTCACCGACGTTGATATTGTCTTTTGTGCTGTTAGGCCTGTTTCCGATAATCACTAAAAAGTTAATGGAAGCATATAAAAAGAAAAGAGGGAGTGCTGCTGAAAATTGATTTGAAATTTGTTAATTGGAATTTGAAATTTTTATTAATAAGGGGGGCTTAACATGCCTGATTATGATTTTGATATAGGAATTCTGGGAGGTGGCTCCGGAGGGCTGACAGTAGCATCAGGGGCAGCCCAGTTTGGTGCGAAGACACTTCTCATAGAGAAAGAAAACGTACTGGGAGGCGACTGCCTGCATTTTGGGTGCGTTCCCAGTAAAACGCTGATCAAGACCGCTCATGTCTACCACATGATGAAGAATGCCTGGAGATACGGGCTCCCGGGTGTTGATATTCAGCCGGTGAATTACCAGGATGTGGCTAAACGTATCCAGTATGTAATAGGGACTATTCAAAAACATGACTCAGAAGAACGATTCTGCAAACTTGGAGTAAAAGTGGAATTTGGTGAGTCTGTATTTAGTGATGAACACTCTGTTAAGGTAAACGGAAAAACCTATACTGCAGGCAAATGGGTAATCGCCACAGGTTCCTCACCGTCTGTTCCGCCCATTGAGGGAATTGACCAGACTCCGTACATCACAAATAAAGAAATATTTTCTCTTGACAGTTTGCCGAAAGAAATGATCGTTATCGGGGCAGGGCCGATTGCAATCGAGATGGCCCAGTCATTTTGCCGACTTGGGACGAAGGTTCATGTGGTGCAGCGGAGCGGGCAGATTCTGAGCAAGGAAGACAAAGACGTGGCTGATATCGTTATGAATGTATTAAGCAGTGAGGGTATTGTGTTTCATATGAATTCTAGCCTTGTTCGTGTTCAGGACCATGGCCCGGAAAAAGAAGTGGTTATAAAAAAGACTGACGGAAGCACAGAGAGCATCAGAGGTGAGAAGATCCTGGTTGCCCTTGGACGGAAGCCAAATATCGACGATCTTGGCCTGCAAGGTATATCTGTGGCTTTTGACAAAAAGGGTTTGAAGGTTGACAACCGGATGCGGACGAATCACAAGCATATATTCGGTGCAGGTGATGTTACAGGGGCATATCAGTTTACTCATGCTGCCGGTTATGAAGGCGGCATTGCACTCACCAATGCGATATTGCATTTGCCCAAAAAAGCTGACTACACCTATATGCCGTGGTGTACATATACTGACCCTGAACTTGCCAGCATCGGGATGAACGAAAAACGGGCCAAGGCAGCGGGGATTGAATATTCTGTCTGGACAGAGGAGTTCAAAGCCAATGACAGAAGCCTTGCAGAAGGTGAAGAGACAGGAAAAATCAAGATGATACTTGATGAAAGGGGAAAGCCCCTTGGTGTACAGATTCTTGGACCGCAGGCAGGTGAACTGCTCAGTGAGTGGATTGCTGTTATGAATGGTGGCGTTAAACTCTCAACAATGGCTTCAGCCGTTCATACCTATCCTACCCTGGCTGAAATTAACAAGAAGGTGGTCGGGAACTATTTTTCAGGGAAAATATTTTCTGAAAAGGTCAAGAAGACCCTCAAATTCTTTTTTCATTTTAAGGGAAGGGCCTGCGAGTAAGCGCAGTGCCATTCAGATATCCAATCAATGGCGGGTAATGCTCTATTTATGATCTGAAGTCTTGTCAGGTAAGATGCAAAAAAAACTGTTATAATAATACACTTAGCTGCACGCATGGGTATCTGAAATACTGAAAACTAATCTGGATAGGTAACAAATCAGGAGGCAGTTATATGAAAGGAATTATCCTGGCAGGCGGTTCCGGAACACGGCTTTACCCCATTACCGTTGCGGTGAGCAAGCAGCTTATCCCTGTCTATGACAAGCCCATGATTTACTATCCATTATCCGTATTAATGCTTACGGGCATAAGAGATATACTTATTATCACCACTGATGAGGATATAGAGAGATTCAGGACACTCCTTAAAGACGGTTCCCAGCTGGGCCTCAATATCTCATATGCCGTACAACCCCGACCCGAGGGTCTGGCCCAGGCATTTATAATCGGCAAATCATTTATTGGAAATGATTCAGTTGCTCTGATTCTGGGCGACAACCTGTTCTATGGTGATGGTATTAGGGATCTTTTGAGGAAAGCCAGTGAATTAGAAAAGGGCGGGTTAATATTTGGATACCCGGTAAAAGATCCGGAGAGATATGGAGTTGTTGAATTTGACAACAAAGGGAAAGTCATGAGTATAGAGGAGAAACCAGAAAACCCTAAATCAATATACGCCGTGCCCGGGCTGTACTTTTATGACAATGACGTAATCAAGATCGCGGAGGCGATTAAACCGTCAGCCAGGGGAGAACTGGAAATTACCGATGTAAACCTGGAATATTTGCGACGGGGAGACCTCCATGTCAAACTTTTTGGCCGTGGTTATGCATGGCTTGATACCGGGACCTATGACTCTCTTCAGCAGGCGGCAAGCTTCATTCATGTTATTCAGGAAAGGCAGGGGGTTAAAATATCCTGTATTGAAGAGATAGCGTTCCGGCTGGGTTATATTGATAAAGATCAACTGTCTCATCTTGCTTCAGATATGATGAAAAACAGTTATGGGGAATATCTCATGGCTATTGTTAAAGAAGATCAGGGTAAATAAGCAATCTCATCTTTTGTTTCTGTTGACTTCTGTTTTTAATGTGATACAGTTCAATTATTAGACAACGTTACTTAAATTACCAGGCATGAAAACCTCTGCTCATCTTAACCAGACTATAATAATTGCAGCTGTTCTATTATCTTGAATTATTGGATCTTCTATAATCTTGTTTAAGGAGAATAAATATGACTAAAGATACGCCTCTCAAAGACCAGGTAGCCCTTGTGACCGGATCCAGTTCAGGCATTGGTGAAGGCATAGCTCTGGCATTGGCTGCTTCCGGGGCCAGTGTTGTTGTTAACTACGCTTCAAGTAAAGAGGGGGCCGAACGTGTTGTGCAGAAAATTAGAGATACCGGGAGCGAAGCAATCGCTATCAGGGCTGATGTGAGTGATGAAGAACAGGTCCTGGAAATGTTCAGTAAAACCATTGACCATTTTGGCACTGTTGATGTGCTTGTCAATAACGCCGGAATTCAGAAGGATTCAGAATTCATTGACATGACCATTGAGCAATGGGACCGGGTAATGGGAGTAAATCTTCGAGGCGCTTTTTTGTGCGCCCGGGAAGCGGTGAAGGAATTTATCCGCCGCGGGTTTGATCCCCTCAGGTCGAAAGCGATGGGTAAGATTATCTTTGTCAGTTCTGTCCATGAAGTGATCCCCTGGGCCGGGCATGTCAATTATGCTGCTTCAAAGGGCGGGATCATGCTTCTCATGAAGAGTCTGGCGCAGGAGCTGGCGCCGCAAAAGATACGGGTCAATAGTATAGGCCCGGGCGCAATAAAGACAAATATCAACAGATCAGCATGGGATACCCCAGAAGCTGAAGCAAAGCTTCTCAAGTTGATTCCGTACAAGAGGGTAGGTGAGCCGGCTGATATTGGCAGTGTGGCTGTATGGCTTGCATCTGACGAGTCTGATTACCTTACCGGGACTACGATATATGCTGACGGGGGAATGCTGCTCTATCCGGGGTTTGCCACAGGCGGATAATCCCACTCTGCTGACCGCCATCCCGAGTGTATGAAGTTCAGGTCGGTCCCCCTGTTATCAGTCATTTCAAGTGAGAAGGTCAGCGTTGTGCCTTCCCACTCTTCAGGATCTCCGGACACAAACGTATCTACCAATTATAAGAGAGATTGCATTGGCTGTCATATCCCGGCAAAGAAAACCGACTGGATATATATATCGGGATACCCTACGCTAGTCAGCAGTAAACACAAATAACGGGCTAGATCAAATTTATTGACATCCTGAATGGAGGTTAATTGTTTCCACCGACAAATAGGCTGCCGACTGCAATCAGCACTGATGAAACCAATTAGAATAGTACACGTTATAGTCTATAATTGGTTTGTTATATTAAGGATTGCCATGAAATATCATCAGAATATGTCTTGCCCGATAATTATTCGCTTTTCGCTATTGTCTTTGGAGAGTGGAAGTTCTTCATATTGGCAATAATATCTAATACTATTCAATCTAAGAGCGCACTTGCCCACTAAATGTTTCATATATAAATCAATTATTATTTTGAAGTGATTTCACATAAATGATATTTTGTTGATTTCTCATTTAGACCACACCTATAATAGATGCATCCTCTAGTCGCATCATGTTTAAGCAATACGAACAGGGGGGACAGAAAGTCGTATTTCTTAAGATTATTTAAAATTAATAAGTTATAACTAAAAGATTTCAATAATGAATTAAATGACTACAAAATAATATCTGTTAGCAGCCTAAGAATAAAATATATATGGATTACTTTAATAGGAACTTAAAATGCTATTTAGATCAAGAATCCTGAGAATAAGTTTTCCGCTCCTAGCGGTTTTAGTGGTATCTGCCACTCTTGTTATCATTATGCGGCCTTACGTGCACTACGAAGGTATTATTGAGGATGTTTCTGCATGGGGCTCATTTTTCAATGTCTTCGGTGTCATTTATGCCATTGTCGCAGGATTTTTGCTTATCACTGTAATCAATCGTTATAGCACTCTGAGCCAGACAATTGAGGACGAACTAAATGCCGTTGAGTCTATTCGAGATTTCCTTGTCTACTTCGAGGCGGATCAGCGAGCTTTCGTACAAGAAATGAGAGAATCACTATTCAGATATATGAAGACCGTATCTACCATTGAGTGGCAGGAGATGGCTAATCCTGCTACTCCGACGAACTCTGACACTTCTGAAGAACTTTACGAGATTATGCGATGTGCGGGGAAGATTCGTGTAACAGAGAAGCGAGATAGTGAGGTTCTCTCCGCAGTAATTGCCAGCGTCTCCGACCTTGCAAAAATGCGTACTCGACGGATTGCTCTTGCTAACGAACGCCTTCCTCATCGTCTTCGAATTCTACTGTTTTTCATGTCCGTATCGCTCGTAGGAGCGTTTCTTCTAGTTGGCGTGCGATCACTGTTTGCTCACATCTTCATGACATCTGCCTTGAGCCTCTCAGTATACCTGCTCTACTGGATCATCGAGGATCTTGATCATCCTTTCTACGGCGTATGGAATGTTGACCGAACACCGATGGATGAGTTGATTAAGCGATTTGAAGAAGAAATAAGCAATGTGAAACCCGACGACGCTCAACAGTTGCATTAGCGGACGTTCGGCGGGATAATTATAGACGTGTCGCAATAGAAATCTATACATTAATAGAATACTGACAACTATATGTAGGGTATGGTTTGGTGATTTGAATTAACCAAATTGCTCTCATATATTTTATAACATAAAAATAGAGAGGGTTTTGATATGAGTGATTATTTAAGTATATTTTGGAAAAACCATGCGGAAATGATTTTGTCAGTTAGCTATAATGCCTTACTTGTCATTATTATTCTCTTTGCAAGTCATTTTATTGCAAAAGCACTGCATCGTTGGATACACAAGACAAATAATCGTTTTGAGAGGTTTGATGAAACTCTGGTTCCCATTTTATGCACTGCAGCCTCTGTGGCTGTATATGCGCTCGGCTTTGTCATTATTCTTGATTTTTTTGGTGTAAATACCACCAGCATCATTGCACTACTGGGTGCAGCAGGACTGGCTATTGCCTTAGCTCTTAAGGATACTCTCAGTAATATTGCTGCAGGAATGATGCTGCTTATTCTCAGGCCGTTTCGTACAGGACACTTCATTGAATGTGGCTCTATCCTGGGTACAATACTAGAAGTAGGGTTGTTCACCACAATCCTCAAAACACCGGATGAGCTTTACATCTCTTCACCAAACAGCAGTTTATGGGGCGCTCCCATTAAAAATTTCACAAAAAATGGTACACGACGCATGGATCTGACTGTGGGGATTTCGTATACCGATTCTATTGACACTGGATTTGAATCATTACAGGCTGTTATAAAGAATGAATCGCGCTTTCTGGCTGATCCCGCTCCCAAAATAATGGTGCAAGCTATGGCCGACAGCTCAGTAAATTTACAGCTGCGCGCATGGACAAGCGTAGATGATTATTGGAATGTCTATTGGGATACCAATAAGAATATAAAAGAACAAATTGAAGCCGCCGGACTGACTATACCCTTTCCGCAAAGGGATGTCCATATTTTCAATGAACGGTAAGTATAAATCTGTTTCATCAGTATATAGATCAATAGATATACATGGCCGAACCAGGCAATGCTCTGAATGCCTACCAGCGGTGCCGTTTTGATTTAAATAGTTTGTAATATTCAAATCTTCTTTGTAGCCTGTTGCTGCCCTTCACGGCGGGCATCAGTGAATTTTGCGTTAACGCTTTCAATCGGTAATCCTCAATTTCCACAACTAACCAAATACTCAATAAGTCGGTAGTATCGTTAATCTGAGACTTCGTTCATTTTTTTGATAAGTAAGATAAGCCTTCATATTGGACAGCATCACACTCTGACGATTACCGGAATAAAGTAAGATTTTCCGTTGGTTGTTGAGTTGAACCGATTACCTTCAGTAAACCTTCAAGCTAATGCTTGAAGACATTCCCCTCTCTTATCAATTATTTATACCTGTATGATTTTAAGAATAATTGGAGTTAACAATAAAGTTGACTTAGTCCGGATTCTGATGATAATTTGCAAAATAAACATATTACATAATTGCTCACTCTGTAAGATTTATTTATGGAATCACTAATATTTTTATTTAAATATTCCAGATCGATCTGTAAAATTAATTGGCGTGACAAATTACTTATAATTTGCGGATTTCGCATATCATAGATAATTAACGCCGAAGTGGACGCAATAATGACTCTAAGTTTTGCGTAATCGCCTAAAGATAATTATTATTCGAAAAAACAGCAACAAAGATAAAGGAGAGAATACAACGTCTGATGGAATTTAGTTTTGAGGTACTAATTGTTGTTGGATTAATATCGCTCTTTGCAGCCCTTATTCATGGAATTATTGGATTTGGCTTTCCTATAGTGGCAACACCTTTGTTGGCACTTGTCACCGATATTCAGACAGCAATTATATTAACATTAATTCCAACACTTTTTGTGAATTTAGTCAGCTTAGCAAGTGAGGGAAATATATTATTTGCTTTTCGCCGTTACTTCTCATTGGCATTTTTGGCAATGGTAGGAAGTGCTATCGGAACTTATATACTAATATTCACTAATTCCGAGATTTTCAAAGCACTTCTTGCCATAGCTATTATCATTTATTTGCTGGCTGACAGGATAAAGCTAAATTTTTCATGGGTCAGAGAATATCCGATATTTTCAAAATTTACTTTTGGAATATTAGCCGGAATTTTGGGCGGCCTTACAAATGTTATGGCTCCAGTACTTATTATATATTCGATGGAGTCCAAACTCTCAAAAAGTGGTCTGATTCAAGCATTAAATACCTGCTTTTTGCTCGGGAAAGGCATCCAGTTATTTTTATTTTCTATTAATGGCAAGTTCACGCTAAACGACCTTTCAATTTCCTCAATAATGCTCATAGTTGCTTCACTTGCATTGTATGCTGGCATTAATATAAAGAATAAGATCAAGGTGAGTGTCTATATAAAAATTCTTAGAGCATTGCTGTTAATCTTAGCTGTAATATTATTAATCCAAGTATCAATATGAGTTACGCATAAAAATCCCGCTCGCTTCCAATTTAATGCCGAAGATCGTATCTGTTAATGCATCGTGCTATAGTTGTTGACACGTGGGTGATATCGTTAATCTGAGACTTCGTTCATTTCCTTGATAAGTAAGATATGTTGAGATTATTTCTCTTCATAGAGTTTCACTGACTTGCAGGTAGAACCTTCAAGTCTGACAGGAGCAATATCCAACGATTACCGTTTCAAATCTTCACTCAGAAAGTAAATTAGCGAAGTGCGAACTTTAGTCTATTTACTGGGTGTGTCTGGGTCAGTTCCACACATTCTACCTATTTTTCTTTCTCCCATAAATCCATATATTAAACCCGACCATAAGAGTGGTCAGCACCATGAGTGCCGAATGGGAGATTTCCAGGTATACGAGCTTTTCAATATAATGGGCAATGAACGAGCCGGTGTATGTGAGAGTCGGATCATGCTGCTGCCTTAGCCATACCTCCAGATAGGTGAGTGGACAGTACCAGCCGAACATAATAATTACAAAAGCAAAAGCGAGGCCCGACAGATGAATGATCTTTACTGCACGGTACTTGACTCCTGCCATTGCTCCGAGGATTAGAAAGAAAATCCAGAGCAGGTGTATCAAGACCGTAACATCTGCAAGGATACTGGATATCATCTTGCTACTATTATAGTATCTGACTGTGAGTGGTGTCAGGGCTCGGAATACGACAAATCAGATTTGCAATTAAAATCTACACCGACAGCTAAAAACAAGAAGTGCAGAGTATAGTCTAAAACTAGCACCCTGATATTGTTCATCACATGGACAAAAGGAGCCTGCCCTTGAAAGTGTCATGGAAATAATAATCAAGCTATCGATCATTCCCCTTTCTCCCGTTTAAATTAAATTTTCTGTCGCTTTTTCTCCGGAGGGGCCATAAGGTTGTTAATGGCTTCAAATATCGTATATATCTTCTCATCCTGTTTTTCAATTTATTTTTCTAGTTCATGTAGCTTATGAGCCAATTTTTTATCAGTAGATAGTATTTCTCTCAGTTTTACGAAAGCACGGACAATGGCAATATTTACCAGAATAGCTCTTTTGCTTTTGAGCACACTGGAAAGCGTGGCGACGTCCTGTTCAGTAAATAAAAGGGAGGTAACGACGACCGCCTCGGCGTGATGTTTTTGACATTCCAATCTGGAATCTCAAAGAATCTGCTTCTTCCCTGGTTTTGGTGGTGTCACCCATTTAAAGGCTTGTTGTCAGGGCTCCAGATGTCATATTACTCGTGAAGAATATAAACCTGACCACCCACACCACCTATTGTTCACTTCACCACCGGAATAAGCACCTCATTCCGCCTCATAAACCACGGAGTAAAGGGAGGGTTGTATCGTGCATAGACCGCTTCACCAGCCGGTACGAATTGCTGTACTTTTATCCACTGGAGCAGCTTTTTCCTGTGTTCTTCATAATGTTCGTGCTT
>CAMYND010000056.1 GCA_947259645.1 Thermodesulfovibrionia bacterium
TGGTCGAACTTTGGCTGCGGCAGGTACTCCCACTCTTCACCCTTGTTGAACTTGGCCTCAATATCCAGGCACTTCAGGGCATATTCAAACGCATAGGGAATGCCCGGGCCGCCCGGCACAAAACCGCCGAGGATCATTCCTACTGATGCTGCCTCGAATATCTCTCCGGTCGTGGCCCCGTTTTTAATCGCTGGAATCACATGGATTATGCATCTCGGCGAGCAGTACGCAACACCGCCGGCCATGAACATCAGCTCTTTCACCTTCTTTGACAAGGCACCGTCTGAAAATATGCTTGAATAAAAATCAGCGAATGTCCTTCCCGGGTCAGGCGTAACCGTGTTAATAATTTTGAACATTCTCGGGACAAACCCGCACTGTTTTTCCATATACGCATTCACTTCTTCTACTGACATTTTTTTCTCGTCTGACATTGTTGCCTCCTTCTGTGGTGATGATTTGGCAAATTGGGATAAAAAGGTTTTTATCTCGTCTACGAAACCCATAATATTCCCTCCGGGTGGTTACCTGAAATTAGAATCCCTCCTTTCATTTAGAGTTTCCTTCCCTTAAACGCCTTAAATTTTTAAATGAAACTGCCGGCTGTTTATGTACTACAGTTATGATAATCGCATCCAAATGCAATCAAAAAGAGAGCTGAGGTGTTCATTAGTCAAATTTAATACAATTATTAGGCTATTTTATAGAAGTAGTATGAAAAAAGAAACGTTTTTCTTGCCTCTAATAATTGTATCGCATTTTCAGCAAAATACAATAAAAAATATCCTGGTTGAGAACTGCAATGTCAGTGGTTACTCTTTGTTTTCTCGGGTAAATTCTTGAATTAATCATGCAGTCAATATACAATAATGATCATTTTAAGCGGGCGTAACTCAGTGGTAGAGTTTCAGCTTCCCAAGCTGAGGGCCGCGGGTTCGACTCCCGTCGCCCGCTCCAGTAAAGCTGTCAGCATTCAGCGTTCAGTAAAAGAAACGCTTTAGCTGAAGGCTGATAGCTGATAGCTGATAGCCGATTGCTGATTGCTGATTGCTGATTGCTGATTGCTGATTGCTTCTCTTATGGATAAAGGATTAATACACGTTTATACTGGCGACGGAAAGGGCAAGACCACTGCAGCATTCGGGCTTGCTCTCAGGGCAGCGGGTCATGCCAAGAAAGTTCTTATTCTGCAGTTTCTTAAAAGCAGGATGAGAAATACCGGTGAGGTCAAATTAGCCAGAAAAGCCGGTATCAAAGTTATCAGGTTCAGGGACCAGACATCACCTCTCTTTGATCCTTCCGTAAAAGTATCGGATCTGAAAAAATCTGTACAGGAGGCAATCAACTTTTCAATTGAGATCATTCAGAGCGGAAAATATGATCTCATTGTAATGGAGGAGTTCAATAATCTCCTTTTTAAAAAATATACAACCCTGTCTGCTCTTCACACTATTATGAAAGCCAGACCCGAGGACCTGGAAATTGTCTTTACCGGGAGAGGCGCTCCAAAAGCCCTGATTGAGATGGCTGATTATGCGACTGAGATGCTCATGATTAAACACCCTGCAAACTATGGGATCATGGCCCGAGAGGGGATAGAGTACTGAAAATTGTAAATCTCAAATGTCAAATGTCAAAACAGGCTGATCCTGATTAATAACTAACGGTATGGCTCAAAACAAGATTGTCGCACAAGAGAAGATCAAAGATGAATTAACTGTCCTGAAAAACCAGGGGAAGCGGATTGTCTTTACCAACGGCTGCTTCGACCTGATACATGTGGGACATGTCCGATACCTTTCCGAGGCAAAGAAACTTGGCGATATCCTGGTGGTCGGGCTCAATTCTGACAAATCGGTTTCCTCGATTAAACCGGGCCGGCCAATCACTCCGGAAGTGCAGAGAGCCGAGGTCCTTGCTGCACTGCAGATGGTCGATTATGTCGTGCTTTTTCATGAAGACACTCCCTACGAATTGATAGGGAAAGTACGACCTGATATTCTCGTCAAAGGCGCTGACTGGAACGTGGATGATATTGTAGGAAAAGATATCGCGAAAGAGACGCGCACAATTTCATTTGTTGAAGGGATATCCACCACTCAGATTATTGATAAGATTAAGAAGTTGGGGGATTCAGAAAAAAGCTCCTAAGTACCCTCTATCAGTCTGTTCAGGGTCATGCCCAGATCTTCCAGACTTTTGTAGGGCTTGGTAATGACATCGCTGAATCCGTGTTCCCTGTAATTGAAGAGCGCGGGGTCATGAGAGTACCCGCTTGATACTATAGCCTTTATTCCCGGATTAATCTCAAGCAGTTTTTTCATTGCTGCCTGCCCGCCCATGCCTCCGGGAACGGTTAAATCCAGGATAACTACATCAAACGGTTCTGATCTCTCTTCGCCCTTCCTGTATATCTCAATGGCTTCCGAGCCATCCTTTGCACATTCAACATCATATCCCATTTCTGTTAACATGTCTCCCAAAGAGTTCCTGATCAGTTCTTCATCATCCATGACGAGTATTTTCCCCTGTCCGGTAATGAGGGCTTCCTGTTGCCTGGAGCTTTCTTTTTTAAACGCTTTCTCAGACGCCGGAATATAAATTGTGAAGGTTGTCCCGGCGCCCAGTTTCGATTCAACGGTGATATGCCCACCATGGTGCTTGATAATGGAATAGGTAATGGCAAGACCGAGCCCTCTTCCCATCTCCTTAGTTGTAAAGTAAGGATCAAATATCTTCTGGCTGTGCTCTTTTGGAATACCGGTTCCACTGTCATGAATCTCGATCTTCAGATACCTGCCTTCCCGAAGGGGTAATGGGGAGCCCTGCTCTATCACGAGATTCTCAGACCTGATAAGGATCTCCCCTCCTTCAGGCATGGACTGGTCAGCGTTGAGAATGAGATTATGAATTACCTGGCTCATCTGCCCTTCATCCACATCAACGGGCCAGAGGCCCTCAGCTTCAGGAAATGTATACTTGACATTAGAGCCCCGTAAGGTAAAGTCACAGGATTCCCTGATAATTTCAGTCATGGATGTTGTTTTCTTGACGGGCAGTCCCCCTCTGGAAAATGTCATGAGCTGCTGTGTCAAGTCTGCTGCCCTTTTTATCGCTTTCTCAGCAGCTACCAGCTTACTATATGCCTTGCTGTCCGGGCCGCAATTCATCTTTGAGAGAAAGATATTTGTCTGCATGGCAGAAAGGAGGTTATTAAAATCATGGGCGATTCCACCGGCAAGTACTCCTATTGATTCAAGCTTGTGACTTTTCTGAAGCTCATCTTCCAGTTTCTTCCTTTCCGAAGTGTCTCGCGCGATAGCAAGCATATACTCTTTTTCTCCCAGTTTGAAATAATTGGCATTAACTTCCACAGGAAATGTTGTGCCGTTCTTGCGGCGGTGCTCCCCCTCAATCAATTCGTGTCCTTTTGTGAGTACGCGGCGGATATGTCTGGACCAGACCTGACTGCTGCTTATCCCGACTCCAATATTCTCAACCCCCATTTCCAGCAGCTCCTCACGACTATACCCAAGACTTGAGCAGGCTTTCCTGTTTACATCTATAAACTTGCCGTCTTCAGGAGAAATAATATAGATTGCATCATTTGAGCGGTCGATAAGTTCCCGGAACAGCTGCAGGTAGCTCTCTGATTCTTTTCGTGCTGTAATGTCCCTTATGATTGTGGATACCCCGGTAATTTCACCTTTTTCATTCCTCATGGCGGTGGCAGTGAGTTCTATCGGAATCCTCTTGCCGCTTTTTGCCACTCTTTCAGTCTCGTAATTTTTCAAAAAACCGGTTTCAACCATCTTTCTGATTTTTCTTTTCTGCTCATCCTTTAATTCATCAGGGGCAAGGACAGATACCGGTTTTGTGATTATTTCTTCAGGTTCATAACCGAAAAGCTTCCGGGCCCCCTTGTTCCATGATCTGATTATTCCTTTCGGATCGCTCGTAAGAATGGCATCAGCCGCTCCATCTACAAGACTTCTGTACTTCTCTTCACTTTCCTGAAGGAGTGTGGTACGTTCCTGAACTTTCAGCTCAAGCGTTTTATTCCATTGACGAATCTCATCCATAAAGGAAAGCGCTGCCAAACGGGCTCCCAGCATATGTCCGATCTGAACAAGGAGCGGATAGAGTCCTCTCAGGTAATCTATTGTGCTTATGCAGTTTACACAAAGCAGCATCCCCTGGAGGTGTTCACGTATTATTACGGGTACGAAGCAGTAAGAATTAGGCTTGAGATTCCCGGTAAAAAGCGGGATAAAATCAGGGGCTGGTTTGTCAGGAGTGAGTTCACGGAAATACTCCCCTGTTTCAATCTGCGGTTGCAGGGTAGTGCCCGGATCATGAGTACTGCCCTGAAGAGATGCTGAGATATTCAGGCTGTAATCGTCGACAACCTCATACATGCCAGCATTGAGAGAAAGAAACGCGCAATAGGAGATATCCTTGAGTGTTACGATGTTCTCAACAACTATCTCAATCACTTTCTCTGCAGTATTTTCAAGACCTATTTTTTCTGAAATAATTCCCAGGAGGTAAATATCTTCCGCTTTTTCAGTCAGAAGTTCGTTTTCTTCCATGAGAAGACGAACCTTTTCCCGGAGATTCTCTACCTCTTTTTGAACATCAGCTTCTCTCATGCATCCCCTGGATAAATGTATGGATTAGGTCAACGAGAAGAGCGGGTTCATCTTCCTGGATAAAATGACCTGCTGTTTTTACCCTTTCAAGACGTGAGCCTTTTATTTCTGTGTTGAGCTGTTCAGAGATATCTGATCCAAGATAGGGATCTGCCTCTCCTCTTATAATCAGAACAGGCATATCAAGGTTCTGCAGACCCTCGGCAATATTCATGAGATCACGGTTGTTGAGGCATTTGGCCAGCTGCAGAAAACCCTGCCTTCCGTTCCTCGTCTGAAGAGGCTTCCAGAAGAGCTCCATCAGTTCATCTGTCACTCTTTCTTTATGATAGATACCTCGCCGGATAATTGTCCTGAACATGCCAAAATCCAGTGACGCCATCGCAATCTGGCGGATAAAGGGAATACGCATGGTTATAATCGGCTGGACAGGCCAGTAATCATATGCCACGGTATTGATAAGAACAAGATCCTTGATATAATCACGATACTTCACCGCCATGATCTGACCGACTCCTCCGCCGATGTCATGGCATACAAGATGGACCGCTTTAATGTTCAGCAGATCCATGAACTTTTTTAGAATTATTGCCTGGGCATCAATTGAATAATCCACACCTGACGGCTTATCAGACTCCCCGCAGCCTAAAAGATCTAAGGCGATAACATCATAGTTTTCTGACAAAGAAGGGACCATGTTCCTCCAGATAAAGGAGTAGGTCGTGATGCCGTGAACAAGAAGCATTGGCTCGCCCCTGCCATGTCTATGATAGGCAAGATGAACACCATCTATATCAGCAAAGCTGCCTTTTGTGATAGGGATATCCGTCTTGTCCATTTCTGTCATGATTGACGCCCCCGGGGTTGTCTGCTTCTCTGTGCATATGGAGCTTTTGCCCAATCCCTATCACAACCTGCATCGTGCTCCATAGCATGATGATTGTATGATCATTTTATCACTATTTATCAAAAAATATGCAGGAATTGTTATGGCCCTATTATTTTGCCTTTTTATTATATGATTTTGATGAAACGATGGAGCAGAATCAGTAAAACAGGTAGAGCATGGTCAACATGACAACGAGGAACAGTACTGTCATACCGGCCCCTGCCTTCGTGTAATCGATGGTTTTGTAACCACCCGGCCTCATAACAAGGGCATTGACCTGGTGAGTGGGCAATATGAAGGTGTTTGATGCAGAGAGGGCCACAACGAGCGCTGTAAGCCGCGGATCTGCGCCTGCCTTAACAGCCATTGTCATGGCAAGCGGTACAAGCAGGACCGTGGCCCCAACATTCGACACAACGAGGGTAAAAAAAGATGTCATAATTCCAACAACAGCAAGGAAGACAATAACCGGTACATCCCCGATCATGTTCATGATTGTAGTGGCAATATACTCAGCAGTTCCGGTCTTTTGAAAGGCAAGGCCGAGAGGGATCAACCCCGCAAGGAGGAAGACAGTCATCCAGTCAACGGATTTATATGCCTCATCAATGGACATGACTTTAGTCAGGATCATTCCCAGTGCGCCCGTCAGGAGACATACCGAGAGGGAGAGCTTGAATTCAGGGAAACCAAAAGCTGCCATTAAAGGATTGAAGCCGAGGACGAGGCCGAGAGCAACAAGGAGCCATGAAACTGCTATTTTTGCCTTTTCCGTTTTCATGATCTCACCCTTGATGTCAGTGGTAAAAACGAATGTCTGCCTGCCCTTTAATCTGTGAAAATTTTCCCACCTGCCAAATAACAGAAGGGCATCCCCGGGTTGGAGCACCGTGTCGGATAACTCACCAATTTCACATGTACCGCTTTTGCACAGCATTACAGGGTTTATCGCATACGTTTTTCTGAACCGGATATCACGCAATGTCTTTCCCGCAAGCTCAGAGCGCGGCGTGATAATGCCTTCAAGCATCCCCGCATTGTTTGGAGAAAGGTCCTCCGCAAATATTTCAAGATCATCTTTAAGGGTAAAACCATAATCAGCAGCGAAATCCCCGATAGCAATAGATGAGCCAACGACCGCTATATTATCGTTTGGGTCCAGTTTTTCTTCCCGTGTTGGTGCAAGCACTTTATGGTTTGTTTTTGTATGGGAAACAGCAACGACAGTTACCTTATATTTTGATCGTATGTTTAATTCATCGAGTGTCCTTGAATCGCTGTAGTTTCCCGGGACATGGAGTTCTTGCAGTCCGCTGACTGCAGTATACGTATCTGCTATGGAAGAAGGTATAAGGGCAGCCTTTGATTCTCCCCCTGTTTTTGGAAGTATGTATTTCCCGAACACTATGAAATACAGGATTGCGGCTGCAACGAGGGCAATGCCAATCGGTGTCTGGGTGAAGAGGCTGAAGGCTTCCATTTTTTTATCAAAAACACCCAGTTGGTTGGCCTGGTCCAGAAGATCATTCAGAAGGATTGTAGGACTTGCGCCAACAAGAGTTATTGTGCCTCCTACAATTGCACAGAATCCCATGGGCATGAGTATCCGGGAAACAGGCACATTTACCTGGCGTGAAACCCTGATAGCAGCAGGCATAAAGAGAGCGGCAGCGCCGATATTCTGCATAAAACTTGAAATAAACGCGACAGTACCGGATATGAGAGCAATAATTCTGCTTTCAGCCTTACCGGCAAATTTCAAGATACTTCTGGCAAGGACATTCATGCAGCCTGTTTTATCAAGGCCTGCCCCGATTATTATGACAGCGATAATTGATACAACAGCATTACTGCTCAAGCCGCTTATTGCTTCCTTCGGAGTTACCAGTCCAAGAATAGGCAGGAGAACCATCATGATAATTCCTACCACATCAACTCTTACCCATTCAAAGACGAAAAGGGCTATAACAAATACAAGGACACCCATAACCACCATCATCTGGGTTGTGAGCGGCAATGGTTCTGCCATTGCCGCTGCTTCAGCTGCAAATGTACAACTGGCAGACAGCAGGAGCCCTGACAGAACTAATAAACAGATATACAATGTGTCTTTTCTCAGCATAGTTTCTTACCTTCCACTGTCAGGGTACGGATAACGCAGAGTGAGACAAGAGATCCAATTGATTCAGGTCCGAAATATTATACTCAATATGATATTATTCAGACAGAATATTTGCTGTAGCCAGGAACAGGTCTGAATCACGAAGTACACCTACAACCCTATCACCTTCAAATACCGGCAAGACTGTGACTCTGTTTTTGTGCATGAGTTTGAGCGCTTTCATCAAATCAGAATCAACATCTATCTGACCTCTCAGTTTGAGCATAATGTCGCCAACCTTTGTCATGGCATTGTGCAGCACCCTTTCCTTGAAACTGCTCCTTGCTGCATCAAGATCATGGGCGTCAGCTTCGGCAAATGCAATGGACACGCCCAGGGCAGCCAGCTTATCACTTAATTTTCCGGCAATCTCAGGCATAAGTGATCTCATTATACTCTGAAAATCAATTATTCCGACCAGTTTGCCATCCTGTATTACAAGGCCGGTACGGTGTCCGGATTCCGTGCACTCTTCTTTTTTATCAATCTCACAAAATACTTTTCTCATTTTTGCAATAGCATCCTGAAGAGTATTGTCAGGCGATGTAACGGCATAATTGCTGATAGGTATCATCAAGTCTTTTACTTTTCTTTTTAGAAACATTCTTTTCTCCTTTATACACGCATAATAATAAGAACGTGAAGACTAGTGTCCTCCTGAACCCAGAATTCCTGAAGCTGCAACTGTGAGCACAACTACCTCTACAATAACCAGAACCACATAGGCAGTATCTTTCTTGCGCACCAGGCCGGGAAGAATCGCTAAGTAACAGATTATTGTCAGGAGAGACAGAAAAGCGATCGGCAGAAAAGTAAGCATGTCACCATACCTCAGATTTCCAAGCCATGCCCAGCCCGCATGGATTCCGCTTTGCTCAAGATAATCGCTTACCGGCATGACCCAATAATTCTGCACCTGTTCCAGGGGGATCTTTGGTTCAAGGATTCCGGCTCCGTAGATGATAAAGGTCACAACAAGACCGAGCAGCCCGAATAACATTCCCTTGTTTAAAATATTTGCATAGAGTAACTGTTCTTCTGTAGCCTGGCTTGCCATTTATACCTCCTTTATGAGCTTTCAGCGATCAGCTGTCAGCTAACTATAATTATTATAAAACCTGATTCCAATTTATTTATCCTATTCCCAGTCCTTTTAACAGTGCCTTTAGTCCTGCAACCCCGAGGACACTGATTACCAGTATCCTGATGACAGCCGGCTTGGTTACAGCAAGGACTCTAACTCCGATAAACGATCCGAGCATAATTCCTACTACTGAAGGGACAACCATCAGTGGCAGAACCGCGCCGTTATTAAGATATATCCATGCTGCTGAAGTATCTGTTATTGATAGCAGGAATTTGCTTGTAGCTACTGATATTTTTATAGGGGCGCCCATTAACAGATTTAAAACAGGAACATTTGCCCACCCTGCTCCCAGTCCGAACATGCCTGCCATTATCCCGATTATTACAAATAATCCCAGTGCCTGGGGGGTCCTGTGGACCTTCCATTCAACATCTTTATTTATAGTCGGCTCATGATAAATACCTGTTATTCTTAATGCCTGGGAGAGTGGATCAGATTTTGGAACATCCGGGAATTCTGATTTTTTTGCTTTGATCATGATAGCGACAATGCCCAGAATTGTCGCGCCGAGCAGAGTCTGAATTACATTGGTAGGGAGCGCAAGACCGATCATCGCTCCGAATATGGCGCATGTTGACGCTATCAGTGCCAGGGGAATTGCTAACCGAAGGTCAGCCATGCCTTTCTTGAGCAGTCCGGGACCTGCGGCCAGTGCACCTGCAAGTGCTACGATGAGGCCAGCTCCTCTGACAAAGTCAAGATGAAAGGGTAGGAATCCGCTTACGATCGGCACATACAGGACACCTCCACCAACTCCGGCCATTACAGCAAAGACACCGAGTACAAATGACAGGATCAGCAGGATGAGAGGCCAGTACCACCATGCATGCGGGGACGGCTCAGTTACAGGTATTTCCGGATGAGCAGCGAATAGATCCGCAGCCATGAAAAATAATACTGAGCCGAGTATAAGGGGAAAAATGATTCTGAACGTGCAAAAGAATTTTTTAGACATAATTATACCTTCCTTTGTAAGTTTATTAAAAAAAGAGGTTACTGGGCAGAGAACATGCGCCTCTAACCGATAACCGAAATAATGTCGTTGAACGAAGAGACGAGCGATTCATTATAATGAACCCATCCCATAAAATCAATAATTAGTTGGGGAATTTATACGCTTATTAATTTGTTTCATATAGATGCTGTCAGGACGTACTGTCATCTTCCCACACTGAACAGAAGGAGGCGCTTTCTTCTGAACTGCATACCCTGGTGACTGACCATCTAAGAGTTAACGGGGCCATAATTGTGGTAATGAATGCCATCAGGATTCCGGCTACCAGTTCTCCCAGTACAAAAGGAAGGCCGTAACGCCGGAATACGCTTCCCATAAACCAGGCGGCTACGAGAATAATAAGGAGACTTATCATTAACTGGCTTGTAATCATATTGAACCTGACTCTCCGAATATTAACGGTAAATTATATCACAAGGTACCTGAAACATCAGCGGCAGGGCAAATCTCTGATTTACCGTTCCAGCAAATCGGCAATCCTGTTCAGCGCCCGATTGCAGACAATTGCGTATGGGGCGGCAAGCAGAGGGACCTCAAAAACGAGGCGGCAGACCCGGTCCTCTGATTCTTCAATACGGTGTCCCGTTGCAGGGAACCCAGCGACATGCCATGACCATGAGCGGCCTTCTTCAAAGCCTGTAATTTCAAAATTAACCCAGAGGCCAAGGGTTGTTTTGATTCTCCCCCTGGTCCCTTTCGTGATAAACCTCTCAGTGCACTCAACCTCTGCTACAGAGGGGCCCCATAAAGGCCATTGGGACGTGTCAGTAATTATCTCCCAGGTGTCCCGGCAGGAAGCTTTGATATCGCGGCTTATATGAATACAGCCCGCATGGATTTTCAGGGAACACGATCTATCACTACTCTTCATCTTCGCTTATATGCTCAAAAAGGTGATCGTGTTTATAGGCGCCGATCTCCTTTATCTCCAGAGAGAAAGGCCCTTCCTGCCCCCCCGCGATCATGATCCCTATTCTTCTGATACGGCTGGGCAGAAGTGCATCTGCCTCTTTTACCCGTCGCCCCCGAAATACAGGAATGAAATCATCAAAGGGAAAAGCGATCTCAAGCCATTCTCCTTTCCCTGTCCTGAATTCTGTCTGGTAGGCGATTCCATCATAGGTATTGTCTGTTCTCACACGGAGCCTGTACCCTTTTCCATCGCCCTTGACGCGTATCGTAAGCCCGGTGTATTCAGTTAATTCAAAGTCTCGGGATAATGTCCGGATAGAGGAAAACCCCCCTCTGTTTTCGAGGGATACCTCCCCCTGAAACAGTGCTGTACCCTGTTCAGTTATTTCAAGCCGACTTTCAGAGAGACCGCCCATCACACTGTCGTTGATGATTTCCCAGTTCTCTCTTTCTTCAGAAGCGGCAAAATCTATCAGAATATCTTTCTTCATCCATCCCCGCATACTAAGGTTAATGAGTGATAGAATTGTGAGAACCAGATTATTTTACCTTATAGCAGCCTAAATTTTTCTAAAATTTGCATGATACCGGCCATGCTTCATCTCTCCCTTGCCTAAGCAGAGAATTTCCGTTACAATTTTAGAAAGAATCACATTAAGAGCGGTAAATAAATCTATTACTGAAGAAAGGGAATATCGTGAGATATCTTGTTACTCTTATTGCAGTGCTGCTGTTATATTCCTGTGACGCGGCAACCCGTCCCTCTCTGCCGGAACTCAGGACAGTTCCGTCTGTAGAATTAAAGCGGTATGCTGGTGAATGGTATGAGATCGCCCGCTTTTCCCACCCTTTTCAGAAAGATTGCTATGGAAGTAAAGCCACATACAGCCTTCTTGAAAACGGGAAAGTACACGTTTTGAATGAATGCCGCAGAGGCGGACCTGACGGCGAATACAAAACAGCAAAGGGCACAGCACAGGTAGCAGACAAAGAAACAAACGCTAAGCTGAAAGTCACTTTTTTCTGGCCTTTTTCAGGTGATTATTGGATCATTGACCTGGGGAAGGAGTATGAGTACGCAGTGGTGGGACATCCCTCAAGAAAGTATCTCTGGATACTGAGCCGAACCGAAACTATAGGCGACAGGGTTTATGGAGGTATTTTAAAGAGGCTCGAGGCACAGTATTATGATACATCGGGGCTCATCAGGACAGCTCACTGAATAATTACCGGCTCTACCGGTTGTAACACAGATTGCCATCTTGACAATGATGCTTGCCAGGCTCAGCTTAATCATTCGGATCCGTGTTATATAATGTATGTGAGAGCGTTATGGTCGTTTTAAGGTACACAAGGGAATTGCCAGATGACTGCTTCAGTTAAAATTTTCACATTATTTTTCGGCATATTTGTAATTCTATCAGGAACAGCCTTTCCTGAAGGACCGGCAACCGGCCAGTGTCTGCCGTCTCAGTATGACCTGGAGGGACCCTACTACCTGTCCGGCGCTCCTCTGAGAAGTGATATTGCCGGGCCTGATGAACCGGGGCAGCGGATCATCATAAAAGGGAAGGTGCTGACCTCAGACTGCAGGACACCGGTATCAGAGGCCCTCATTGAGATCTGGCAGACCGGCGCTGATGGAGAGTATCATTACCGGGAAGAAGGGTTCAGGCTGCGCGGTCAGATAAACGCGGGCATAGATGGACACTATTCTTTCAGCACGATTAAACCGGGGCGTTACGGTCTGCTCCGCGGATTCAGGCCAGCCCATATTCATATGAAAGTAACTCACCCTGAATATGAACCACTTATTACCCAACTCTATTTTAAAGGTGATCCCTACCTTTGGCCACAGGACGCCTGCGGCAGGGGCTGCAAGTCAAATGACCCTCATCGCATCATTGAACTGGACGAGAAAAAAGGTGTTCTTCAGGGGACCTTCAATATAATATTGACACCGGCAAAAAAATAAGACGCCCCTGGTTTCGGGTAGAGGCACCAGATGTGCAGAAAAAAATGCTCTCTTTGCTAAATGACTAAAAGGCATCTCATGTTCCACAGGTCTTTGGTACCGGTACTGGTGCTGATATGCTTTATTGCGGTATCATCAGTCAAATGCGCAGCAAAGCCAATCCATCCTGAAAAACCTCATCACACTGAAAAGGGGTTCCGGAACCTTTATCTTAAAGAAGATCATGGCTTTACGCGATTTATCCGGTGGCAATGGGAAAGGCTCTGGAAAGATATCCCCGCTGCTGATTCCTACGACTTTCCTGTAGCACGGGATGATTCAGATTTTTTGCGGGCAAACAGGGAGAAGATTACCCTGACCTGGATCGGACATGCCACATTCCTGCTGCAGATCAGGGGCATGAACATATTAACTGATCCCCATTTTTCAGATCGTGCGTCACCGGTCCAGTGGGCCGGTCCGAAGAGGGTGGTGCCGCCGTCTCCCCCGTTGGAATCACTTCCAGCCATTGATATGGTAATCATATCCCACGATCACTATGATTCCCTTGATGTTCAGTCAATAAAGAGACTGTTTGAAAGAGAAGGAGGGAGCAATACAATATTCTACGTCCCCCTTGGACTGAAGAGCTGGTTCGGTTCTCTCGGTGTTAGCAATGTTATTGAAATGGATTGGTGGGATGAATACCGGGCGGGGCCGGTTACCATTGCGGCGGTCCCGATGCAGCACTGGGGAAAGAGGAGCCCTTTCTCCCGGAACAGGCACCTCTGGGCAAGCTGGGTTATTTTCTCAGAGGATTTCCGTTTCTTCTTTGGCGGTGACTCCGGCTATTCTGCTCATTTCCGTGAGGCGGGAATAAAATACGGGCCCTTCAACGTCGCTGCTCTGCCTATCGGGGCTTATGAGCCGCGTTGGTTCATGAAAAATCATCATATCAATCCGGAGGAAGCTGTTCAGGCACATATGGATCTCTTCTCAAATAAATCTGTGGCAATGCACTGGGGGACATTTATGCTTACTGATGAACCCCTTGATGAACCTCCGAAACGGCTGAGACAGGCAATGAAAGACCGGGGCCTCGGGAATGATGAATTTCTTGTACTGAGACATGGAGAGACGATAATTTTAGAATAGTGAGTACTGGTATCAGGCAGGTGAAGCTCTCAGCATTCAGCATTCAGCATTCAGCAGCAACATCACGATGAATCAGTGGTTTTGATATTCAGGATAATGAGGACCGGGATGAGAAGTAGTGCCAGGGCGGCGATTTTCAGTGAGAACTCTTTAATAGTAAACACTGAAATTCCCCCTGCAACTATGATCAGGATTATAGAGTAGGCTTTCGCTTTTCGGGGCATGCTCTTCGTTTCTTCCCAATGCTTGATAAAGGGCCCCAGAGTCTTGTTTGAGAGGAGCCATGAATGAAGCTTTTCTGAAGATCTGGCAAAGCAGGCAAGGGCAAGCAGCAGGAAAGGCGTTGTGGGAAGAAGGGGCAGGAAAATACCAACGAGAGCAAGTCCAACGCAGAGAAGCCCAATTATCATTAGCACAGGTTTATGCATCACAAAGATTATAAAATAAGCACCGTTTAATTGTTCGATCGTCGCCCTTTATATCGAGGTCCGACCTCGATATGGGGGAGGGAAGTTCCTTTGGGTTAGCCGATGATAACGATGCCCAGGTGCCCGTCAACAGTGACAGGGTCGCCGCTCTGAATTTGTACGGTGGCATCAGGTATTCCCGTTACACAGGGGATGCCGTATTCTCTGGCAATAATTGCGCCATGGATGAGCATCCCGCCTCTTCTCTCTACAATAGCCGACGCGAGGGGAACAATAATTGTCATGGACGGGTCAATGGCATCACAGACAAGGACCTCTCCTTTTTGAAATGAGAAAAGGTCTGATGAGTCCCTGACGATCCTGGCGGTTCCGGTTGCAATGCCCGGTCCGGAAGGCTGGCCAACAATCTGCCGGGCCTTGAGTCTGAACCCGGATACAACCACTGTTTCACCCTGCTCCTTCGGCGCTGCGCTCCCCTCATCAAGGAGGTCGTGTGCAGCCTTCAGGACTTCACTTTTGGCAGACTGTTCCGCACCCGCGGGTAATGTGTTGGCATAAGCATCCGCAGCTCGTGCAAGCTGCCCCCGTATTTTTGCCAGATAAATATTGTCATTGTCCCGCATACGGAAACTTGACCGGGCGAGGTCAAGGAGTTCCTTCGCAAACATCCTCTTTTCTTCCGGGACTGATTCAAGAAAAATATTCTCCAGTTCAGGCGGAGGGGCTGACATCTCCTTTTTCTCTGCTTCCGGGCCGGAAGCCATTTCACGGATTATATGAATAAGCGCTGACTCATTCATGCTGCCCTCTCCTCCACTCCATGATATGTCCCCAAACGTTCGCAGAAAATCTGAGAGAGCATTATTGAACTGGGTATGACCGGTTTTTCCGCTTTTCAGCTCCTCCGCAAGTTCAGGGTCTGTCCGCACCATCGACGCTATACTTTCAAGTTTTGTATTTCGTGTGACAGCTTCAATTCCGGTGTTCTGAAGCAGGCCCATAAATTCATAGGGATCAGCAGGT
>CAMYND010000057.1 GCA_947259645.1 Thermodesulfovibrionia bacterium
AATGATCTCCTTGATTTTTCTTCAGGAAAAAAATCTACCCGTATGAATAATTTTAACCTTGTCTCCCTTGTAGACGAAACAGTCAACTATGTCCAGGGAAAGTTGAAGATCGAGAAGCGGGACATTGAAATAGATAAGGAATACTCAGAAGACAACATAAGCATGTCGGGTGATACGGAGAAGCTGAAGCAGGCATTTATCAACATACTGATGAACGGCAGTCAGGCAATGAACGGAAGCGGAGTGCTTACTGTGGCGATTCAATTAAACAGCAAATTTGCTGATGTGTCGATTAGTGATACAGGAAAAGGGATTCATCCTGACGACATGTCTGACATTTTTGATCCATTTGTAACCAACAGGGAGATGGGAGTAGGACTGGGGCTGGCCATAAGTAAACGGGTCATAGAAGACCATAACGGAAAAATCAATGTTAAGAGCAAGTTATCCAAAGGTACAACATTTACCTTATCACTACCTGTACAGAATGATTAAATAATTATATAATATTAGACTACTGTTTTTGGGAAATATTGGCTCTAGTAAGCGTTTAAGTAATTGGAGATGTTTGCCGTACATTAATGTGATATGGAACTACTGGCATTACTAAGCAATAGCGATGACCTGATCATCCCGAATGTTAAGCATGTACTTAAGCAATATACCGTATATCCCTTGAAAACATTAGAAGAAGTAGAGGAATTATACTGCAATATCCCGCTTAATCTTTTTCTCATAGACACGCAATCGCATAAACTCTCGTCTCTCGATGAATTCCTGAACAAGCTTGATGATGACATGGTAATTCTCATAACAGAAGACAAAATCAGCTATTTTAAACAAGGCAACCTTCCTAAAAGTGTTTTTGACTGTATTGACTCAGAGTCGCTGGGTTCTGGGCTTACTACTATTGTAGAGCGGGCCCTTGAACGGGAAAGGTATAAAAATGAAATAAAGCTGCTGCAAAAACCACAGAATGATATAGCGCCATTGCAGGCCCAGCAGCCGGCGGAGAGGGCTGATGCTGGTTTCTTTCCCAGAGATGTATTCCCCAGCCGATACGAACCGCTGTCGAGCCAGGGAGGCAGGTATATCCAGGAAAGAGTTATTGTAAACTTTGCCAAAATGCTGACAGTCAGCTTTGATATGCGCAAGCTCTTTGATCACTTTATTGATTCTGTCATGGAAATTGCCCGTGTGAGCAAGATGTCTGTGATGCTGAGAGATAAAGACGGGTTTCATGTAAAGACCAACTATGGGCTTGATCCATTTTTAGCAGATAAATTAATACTGGGAAACAACAGCATGCTTGTCTCGTGGCTCTCCAGGACAGGTCGGATCATGCAGAAACCTCAGTCATATGTTGACTCTTCATCAGTTGATATAAAGAAAGAGATGGATTTTCTGCAATGCTCTATTTCATTTCCGATGATATATAAGGGGAAGCTGATCGGTATATTAAACATCGACAACAAAATTACGGAAGAGCCTTTTTACAGAGAGGAGCTGGAAATTATTTATGTGCTCTGTAACTATCTCGCGGCAGCCGTAAAGGACATTGATCTGTACCATCAAATGTGGTACCAGAAAGAGTTCACAAAAAACATGCTGTCCAGCATGAGCAGTGGTATGGTCGCTATTGACTCAGATGAGAAAATAACAATTTTTAACCAGCAGGCTTCAGAGATACTGGGGATTGATTCTACCACAATGATTGGTCGTGACCTGAGAGAACTCCCGTCACCTCTGGGAGACATTCTGTATGAAACGCTGGTTGCCGGTACATCCTATAAACGGCATGAAGTGACAATAAACCCGGATCAGCTGCCCCTGGGGATAAACAGCTACAGGCTTATGGATGAACAGCAGAGGCCCATGGGCGCCGGAATTATATTTTCTGATCTCTCTGACTCCAGAAAACTGGAAGAACAGCGCAGACAGTCGGGTAAACTCAGGGCTGTTAATGACCTTATGGCAAAAATTGCGCATGAAGTCAGAAATCCCCTGACTTCCATACAAACATACACGCAGCTGTTGAATGAGAAATATACAGATGATGATCTGAACAGCTTTTACGTATCCACTGTCCGGGACTCAATCACCAGGCTGGACAGCCTGATTGACAAACTCGTGACGTTTTCTTCTACTCAGGATTATACCTTTACGAGGGAATCCCTGAATGAAACAATAAATGAAATATCTGCCCTGATTCTGAAAAGTCTGCCCAAGACGCACAGCTTTACCATGAATCCGCTGGACAGCATATTTTTTATAAATGCCGATAAGAAAGAGATAATTAAGGCTGTCTACTATCTGGTAATGAATATTGTTGACAGAACTCCCGATGGTACATCCATAAGTATGAGCGCCTCTCCGGTCATCAAGGATGATTATTCAATAGAGGTGGTGCTATCGTATGGAGGCGGTGAATCTTCGGGCGATAATAATCAGAGCTTTTTCAAACCACTCCTTGATATAGATCACCTTGGCACTGAACTGAATGTTCCTATCAGTCAAAAAATCATTGAAGGGCACGACGGCAGCCTTGAAGCAGGAAGTAAAGAAGGGAATAATGTTTTTGTTATGAAATTACCGATTTATGATAGGCGAAGTAGCCGCATTCCTGTTCGAGGAGGAAACAATGAACGATAAAGAAACTATTATTGTAATAGATGATGAGCTGGCACCAAGGGAATCCATACGCATGGTCCTGAAAGATCATTACACAGTAAATACAGCTTCCGGTGCTCATGAAGGCATGAGCATGCTTGAAAGGGACCCTGTTGATCTTGTTGTAATGGATATAAAGATGCCGAAAATGGATGGGATAACAGCATTGCAGGAAATAAAGAAAAATCATCCTGATACCGAGGTTGTTTTGTTGACTGCTTATGCAAGCCTTGAAACTGCGAGGGACGCGATTCGCTTTGGAGCTTTTGACTACCTGATCAAACCCTTTGACAAGGATGATGTGCTCGCAGTCGTGAAGAAGGGGCTTGAAAAGAGAAGAACAAAAAAGGGGCTTAAGCTTGAGCGTGACATTCTTCTGGACAGGGCATCATATCTCGAGGATCAGGTAGAAGCGGCAAGGAGCAAGATATTGTCCTGCTATGAAGGCACGGTAAGCGCCTTGATTTTAACGATAGATGCCAAAGACCATTATACCTACAATCACTCAAATCGCGTAGCTAAAATATCCTGTGCAGTAGCTGAGTCAATGGGTGTTCCGGACAAGCTCATCAAGGAAATTGATCGCGCGGCATCTATTCATGATATAGGAAAGATCGGCATTGAGGAGAACATTCTCAGGAAAAACGGTATGTTATCAGCTGATGAATATATAGAAATCCAGAAACATCCTGAAATAGGCGTAAGAATAGTCAAGTCGATTCCGTTTCTTGAAGACGCAATCCCGGTCATACGCCATCATCATGAAAGGCATGACGGGAGAGGGTATCCCGAGGGAATTGCCGGAGAACAGATACCTGTGTCAGCCAGGATCGTGGCAGTTGCCGATGCTGTTGATGCCATGATGAGTGACAGGCCTTACAGAGCTGCACTTTCAAAAGAAAAGGTCTTTGATGAACTCAGAGATAATGCGGGAACCCAGTTTGATCCTGAGATCGTTAATCTTCTCTTAAGCGGAAAAGTATCTATGGAATAGACCTGTCCCTGTGGTTTAAGGGAGACTATTTCAGCCCGAGTACATCCTGCATGTCGTATAGCCCCGGTGTCTGTTTGCGTAACCACAGAGCAGCCCTTAAAGCCCCCCTTGCAAATGTATCCCTGCTTGAGGCTTTGTGTGTTATCTCGATCCTTTCACCGAGTCCGCCGAACAACACAGTGTGTTCTCCAACGATATCGCCGGCACGAATTGTCTGGATTCCTATTTCCTTTTTGGTTCGTTCACCTATGAGGCCATGTCGTTCAAACACTGCTGTATCATCAAGATTTCTTCCCAGCGCCGCAGCAAGGACCTGGGCCATTTTCATGGCTGTACCCGAAGGCGCGTCTTTTTTAAGCCGGTGGTGCGCCTCAACTATTTCAACATCATAATCATCACCGGTCACACGGGCTATATCATCAAGGACTTTTAACAGGATATTTACGCCGACACTCATGTTCGGGGCAAAGACACAGGGGGTTTTCTGGGCATAGAGCCGAATGTATTCTATCTCATCTTTACTGAAGCCCGTTGTACCTATGACAAAGGGTACAGGCTTATCAGAAATCAGTTTCAGCGCATGTATAGTTCCGGAAGGAGATGAAAAGTCTATTATCACATCGGCATCTGCGGTGACGTCCTGTATGTCACTGCTGACAATGACACCGATCTTTCCAATGCCAATGACTTCTCCTATATCCTTGCCCTCGTCACCATGGCCTTTATGCTCCAATGCTCCTGAAAGTGTGAGCTCTTCAGACTCCTGTGACAACGCTATTATTCGATTTCCCATTCTGCCCGAGGACCCTGATACGGCTATTTTAAGCATATTATCTCTCCTTTTCCGGAAGCTGGTTTCCCGATTCATCCTCCAGCTTACTTTCAATCTTGTATTCGTCCGAAGCCCATGCCCCGAGGTCAATCAGTTTACATCGTTCAGAGCAGAATGGCCTATAGGGATTCTCATTCCATTCGGCTCTTTCTCTGCATGTAGGACACTTAACTTTCATATATTGTCACCACGGTCCAATAAAGGTTTTATCTCTCTTTATTAAAAAAAGCAGGGGCGCACACATAAGCTTTTTGCATAATATTCATTTGATATTCAGAAAGAGCTATATGTTAAGGACTCCTTCAAACACCGTTACAGCATCTCCGGTCATATAGATATGGTTATCTTTTGCTGACCAGTGGATCAGGAGCTTCCCGCCGGGCAGATGGACAGTGACCTTCCTTTCAGTCAAACCGAGGATGATCGCTGCAACTGCGGATGCAGCAGCCCCGGTACCGCAGGCCGTTGTTTCACCGGCGCCTCTTTCCCATACTCTCATCCTGATATTTTTCTTATTTAACACCTGCACAAATTCAACGTTCGTTCTGTTGGGAAAAAATTTATGGCATTCAATTAACGGTCCAATTGTCTGCAGCGCTACATCATCAACGTTCCGGACAATTGAGATCGCGTGAGGATTACCCATTGATACACAGGTTATGCTGATGGTGCTTCTTTTAATCTTGAGAGGAAACTCCTGAACTGCATCTTCTCTCAGTTTTTTTGGCAGCAGGGAAGTATTGACCGGTATCTCGTCAGGTTGTAAAGCAGGTTCACCCATATCAACCTTGAAGCGGTTCCCTTTTTTCTCAACATACATGATGCCTGCCAGGGTCTCTATGGCAAGCTGACCGATTGTTTCACAGTATTTACTTGCATAGGAGCTTTCATCGCACCGGAGGACACTGTCCCAGATATATTTACCAAGACATCGTATTCCGTTACCGCACATTTCTACCTCTGAACCGTCAGCGTTGAAGATACGCATTTTGAAATCAGCACTCTCTGAATTGCTCAGAAGCAGGAGCTGGTCAGCACCGATGCCAAGCCTGCGGTCACAGAGCTTTTTTGCGATATGCGTAGCTCTTTTCAGGTTTAATTCTCTGTTGTCGATTAAAACAAAATCATTTCCGAGACCGTGCATCTTGGTGAATTCGAGTTTCATAATCTCCCTTTCAAGATTCCTATTTTAAAAAACCGGGTATAGTGGCGCCTCTGGAAAGGTCTCTGTACGTCTCGCGCGCGCGTACAACATAAAACTCTTTCCCTTTTACCATAACCTCGGCAGCCCTTGGCCTGCTGTTATAATTGGAACTCATGGTAAAACCGTATGCACCGGAACTCATTACCGCGATTAAATCACCCCGGGACAAATGGTTTAATTCCCTGTTTTTTGCGAGAAAGTCGCCTGATTCACATATAGGGCCGACAATATCTGCAAGAGACTTTCTCCGTTTATTCTTTTTTACGGGCTGAACACTGTGAAAAGCATTGTACAGGCTTGGTCTCAGGAGATCATTCATTCCTCCGTCAACGATGACAAACTCTTTCTCAGGATGTTTTTTCAGGTACAGAACTGTTGAGACGAATATTCCGGCATTGCCCGCAATCGACCTGCCAGGCTCCAGGATAAGGTTAAAATTATTTCCCTTGAGAAGCGGCAGCACAGCCCGGGACAGTTCTGCGGGGTGGGGCGGGTGCTCGTTGCTGTAGGGGATGCCCAGTCCTCCTCCCATATCAAGGTGCCTGATCTCTATTCCGTTGGACTTTAGCGTCTGAGCGAGGAAAAGCACTTTTTTAAACGAATCGATGAAAGGCTGTATTGAGGTTATCTGCGAACCGATATGTTTATGAATCCCCAGTATCTCGAGATGTGGAAGCTTCCTGGCAAGTTTATAATGTTCAAGGGCGTTCTCAATCGGAATGCCGAACTTGCTTTCACGCAATCCCGTTGATATATAGGGATGTGTTTCCGGGTCAATGTCAGGATTCACTCTCAGGGCTATGGGCGCCTTTTTATTGAGCCTGCCCGCGATCTCATTAATGGCAGCCATTTCATCGGATGATTCAATATTAAACATCAGAATGCGGGCTTTTAATGCCTGAACAATTTCGTCCTCTTTTTTGCCGACTCCTGCGTAGACAATCTTGTGAGCGGGAATCCCGGCTTTTCTGGCCAGATGGAGTTCACCGCCTGAAACAACATCTGCACCGCAGCCGTTTTTTGCGAGAAGCCTGAGGACTGCCGGATTAGAGTTGGCCTTCAAGGCATAACAAATGATATGAGAACTGTCATCGAAGGCATCCTGGTAAGCCTTAAGATGCCGCAGAAGGGTGTTTTGACTATAAATGTAGAGCGGTGTGCCGACCTTCCGGGCGATTTCCCTGACCGGTACATCTTCAGCATAGAGTTCAGATTTGATGTATTTAAAATCGTGCATGGTTGTATCAATGAGTTCAGTTAAAAAGTGTAGATCATATTATATATATTTGCAGGGAGAATTTCATTACTCAATCAAATTAATCATCTGATTCCGTTATAATGAACTACTCATGAGTCTTGCTGACAAAGTAAAAGGCACAATTGATGGCTATGCAATGCTGGCTGAAAACGATCATGTGCTGATCGGTCTATCCGGAGGGGCTGACTCAGTCTGCCTGGCAGTTGTCCTCCATAATCTCAGGAAGCAGTTTAATCTAACGATCAGCGCCCTGTATGTTGATCATGGACTGAGACCAGATGAAACAGAAGATGAAATTACTTTCTGCAGGAATGTATGTTCTCTTTTCCAGATTACATTTTATCTGAAACAGGTGGATGTGAGGGGTTATTCAACAGATAAATCCCTCAATATTCAGGAGGCGGCAAGGGAACTCAGATATGAGGCCTATGAAGAAATTAAGCGATCTTCAGGCGCTGATCTGATTGCCCTGGGTCACACTGCTGATGATCAGGCTGAGACGCTCATGATGAGGATTATCAGGGGTTCAGGAAGAGCCGGGCTGGCAGGCATTCCACCTGTAAGGGGCAACATCATACGACCGCTCATTGAAACCGAGAGAATAATGATCGAAGAATATCTCTCAGAGAATGATCATGAAATTCCCTTACACAATGAAATGCCTTATCTCATCGATTCATCAAATTTAAAAGAACATTACTTCAGGAACTGGCTGAGAAATACCATTATAAAAGAAATAAAGGGAAAGAACCCTGCTGTCATCGAAGATATCTGCAGGACAGCAGACATTTTCAGAGAAGAAGATAAGTATCTCGAAATAATTGTAACCAAAACATTAATGAGACTTATAAGCAGGAAAAGCAACAGATCGATTGAGCTGTTTGTTAATCCTCTTGAAGGTTTAGAAAAACCGATATTACGGCGTGTGCTGAGAAGGGCGCTAAAAGAAACCGAGAGTCTCCGGGGCATAAGTTTTGTTCATATTGAAGAGATTATTGGGTTGATAAAAAGAGGCACAGCAGGGGACAGCCTGAGGAACTTCATATCAGGGAAACAGGATTTACGATAAAAGCCGTTTCTGAGGAAAAGGAAGCAGAACCCGGAGACGGTAAATATTCTGTGGTTCTGAGCAGGGAGAACATGCAATTTCCCCTTTCAGTAAGGTCGAGGAACAAGGGGGATTTTTTTTACCCTCTCGGATTCGGGAAAAAAAAGAAACTCCAGGATTATTTTGTTGATGAAAAAATATCGCGTGACAGAAGGGATGCTGTTCCCATTGTTCTATCAGGAAATGATATTATATGGGTCGCAGGCTACAGGGCTGATGACAGGTATAAGCTAACGGACAGGACAGCGTCTCTTATACGACTCGAAATGTCAAAGACAAAACCTGAGTAATGAGGAGGAGAATTTGAGTGATAAAGTGAGAGTTCGTTTCGCGCCGAGTCCCACAGGATATCTTCATCTGGGCGGGGCACGGACAGCTCTGTTTAACTGGCTCTATGCAAAACATAATAATGGTGCATGTATCTTAAGAATTGAGGATACGGACAGGACGCGCTCAACTGATGAATATATAGATGAGATTATAAAGGGTATGAACTGGCTCGGACTTGAATGTGACGAAGGCCCCTTCAGGCAGACTGACAGGTTTGATACCTACAAATCTTATGTTGAGAGACTGCTCAACGATGGTAAAGCTTATCATTGCTACTGCTCTCCCGAAGAGCTGGACAAAAACCGCAAGGAGGCAATGAAAGAGGGAAGGGCGCTTAAGTATAACGGCAGGTGCAGGGACCTCAAAGAACCTGTCCCGGGAGTTGACCCTGTTGTGAGATTCAGAATGCCCCAGGAAGGATCAACTGTTGTAGATGACCTGATCAGGGGTACCGTAACATTTGAAAATGAACAGCTTGATGATCTCATTATTCAGCGTTCGGACGGGACACCTACGTATAACCTTACGGTAGTAGTTGATGATGTTGATATGGAAATCACTCATGTCATTCGGGGTGACGACCACCTGAATAATACGCCCCGACAGATACAGCTCTATCAGGCATTGGAATACGAGATCCCCCGGTTTGCGCATTTGCCTATGATCCTTGGCTCTGATAAGGCCCGCCTGTCCAAGAGGCACGGCGCGACATCTGTGATGGCCTATTACGACATGGGGTACCTGCCCGATGCAATCGTAAATTATCTGGTCAGGCTTGGCTGGTCATATGGAGACCAGGAGGTGTTTACGCGGGATGAACTGATTAAGTATTTTTCCTTTGAAAGCGTTGGCAAGGCTGCCTCAATATTCAATCCTGAAAAACTTCTCTGGCTGAACAGTCAGTATATAATGAATTCTTCGCCAGAAGAGCTTGCTGACCTTGTCATCCCGTTCCTCGTGAAAGACGGGACTGTTTCTGAAGAGCAGGAACTGGACAGACAATGGCTTTCGAGAGCTGTTCATACACTTCAGGAGCGGGCAAAGACACTTGTAGAACTTGCGGCGTCACTTCGATACTATATCGCCGAAGAGATCGAATATGATGAAAAGGCCCGGAAAAAATTTCTCAATACTGAAAGCCGGGAACTCCTTGTAGAGCTTAAGGAAGGTCTTGATGCCATGACTGAATTCAGTGAAGAAGGAATTGAAAAACTGTTCAAAGATGTTGCTGAACAGCATGAAGTAAAGCTCGGAAAAGTTGCCCAGCCTGTCAGAGTGTCTTTAACCGGCGGGACGCAAAGCCCCGGTATATTTGAAGTTATTGATGTGATGGGAAAAGAGAAAACAGTGCAAAGACTGGAGAGGGCCATTCAATCGATCTCCTGATATCGAGGGTGAACCTTGATATGGCTCAGCAATAGGGAAACACAGATCTGGAGGATTAACAGTACATGACTGATCATGATGAAAAGGGACCGTCAAACTTTATTAAACATATCATCGACGATGATTTCAGAAATAAGAAAAATGACGGTCGCGTACACACACGCTTCCCTCCCGAACCGAACGGGTACCTCCATATAGGGCATGCCAAATCAATATGCCTGAATTTTGGGCTGGCCCGGGAGTATAACGGGCTCTGTAATCTGCGAATGGATGACACGAACCCCTCCAAAGAGGAAGCTGAGTATGTGGCGTCAATTATAGAAGATGTCAGATGGCTTGGATTTGAATGGGATGACAGGCTGTTCTATGCGTCAGATTATTTTGAACAGCTTTATCAGTATTCGGTTCAGTTAATCAGAGACAGCAAGGCGTACGTATGTGACCTGAGCGCTGATGAAATAAGGGAAACCCGGGGAACGCTCACAAGCCCCGGGCAGGAGAGCCCCTACCGCAACCGGTCTGTGGATGAGAACCTCGACCTTTTTCAGCGCATGCGGGCCGGTGAATTTGAAGATGGCACGAAAACCCTCCGTGCCAAAATTGATATGACCTCCGGCAACATGAACATGAGAGACCCTGTAATTTACAGGATTCAAAAGAGCTCACATCACAGGACAGGAGATGCATGGTGCATATATCCGATGTATGACTATGCTCATTGCGTTTCAGACTCAATTGAGGGAATCACACACTCTCTCTGTACGCTCGAGTTTGAGGACCATCGTCCCTTGTATGACTGGTTTTTGAATGAGTTGAATATTTTTCTTTCTCAACAGATCGAGTTTGCCCGTCTAAACCTCGATTTTACGGTCGTCAGTAAACGAAAACTCCTGCAGCTGGTCAACGGGGGGCATGTTCATGGATGGGATGATCCGAGAATGCCGACGATTTCAGGGTTAAGAAGAAGAGGGGTTACGCCATCTGCAATAAGAAATTTCTGCGATAAGATAGGGGTTGCCAAGGCGGACAGCACCGTGGACATTGCATTGCTGGAATATTGCATACGTGAGGACTTAAACAGACATGCTCATCGCGTAATGGCTGTGCTGAAACCTTTAAAAGTCGTGATTACGAATTATCCTGACGAAGAGACGGAAGAGATGGAGGCCATTAATAATCCTGAAGACCTGGGTGCAGGGACAAGGAAGGTCCCCTTTTCCAAAGTCATATATATCGAACAAGACGACTTTATGGAGGACCCTCCCAAAAAGTTTTTCCGCCTCGCGCCGGGCCGTGAAGTCCGTCTGAGATACGCGTATTTTATTACCTGTGTAGACGTGATAAAAGATGACACCGGAGAAATATCAGAACTGCACTGCAGATACGACCCGAAAACCAGAGGAGGGGATGCACCAGACGGACGGAAAGTTAAGGCCACATTGCACTGGGTTTCGGCAGAACACTCCCTTCGGGCGGAGGTTCGGCTGTATGACCGCCTTTTTACTAAGCCCAATCCTGATGATCCCAGAGATGACGCGGATTTTAAAATGTATATTAATCCAGATTCCCTGGACATTCTCACAGATTGCCGGGTTGAGCCCTCCCTCGCCGGCGCATCTGCCGGAAGTCGTTATCAGTTTGAACGGCTCGGATATTTCTGTGTTGACCCTGATTCAGAAGATGGAAAACCAGTATTTAACCGTACAGTTACATTGCGGGACACATGGGCGAAATTGCAGAAAGCTCATAAAAAATGATCATCTGCCTCATGGTATATTTTTCCTGTATTTTGAGTCGCTTCGGTATTTGTTTTTAAAGTCTTTTCCTGTTATCATTTCTATTATTTATTCATACTAAACAGGCACTGATCGAATGAGCGGGATAGAACAATGAGCTATATTGCTGTCATAGGAGCTGGAAGCTGGGGCACAGCACTTGCCAACCTGCTGGGAGAAAAGGGTTTTGATGTAACCCTGTGGGTCTTTGAGAAAGATCTTGCGGACGAGATAAACCGCACCGGCATCAATGGCACCTATATGCCGGGCATCCCCCTGTCCGGCAATATAACCACGACGGACAGTCTGAAAGAGGCCCTTGACAATACCCGTTATGTTTTAAATGTTGTGCCAACGCAGTTCATGCGGCCTGTCTTTACTGAAATTGCTCAGTATATTTCTGATGATGTAAGTATCATCAGTGCTTCCAAAGGTATCGAACACGGCTCACTGTTGACGGTCTCATCTGTACTGAAGGAGTTAACAAAATCTCCCGTAGCAGTACTATCAGGTCCGAGTTTTGCTGAAGAAGTAATCAAGAAACTCCCAACAGCCGTGACAGTATCATCAGACGACAACAACTTATGCCTGCGTCTTCAGGACCTTTTTAATACTGACTACTTCAGGGTCTACACCAACAACGATATGATTGGAGTAGAAATAGGCGGCGCACTCAAGAATGTCATGGCTATTGCATCCGGTATCTCAGACGGTCTTGGTCTCGGCGCCAGCACCAGGGCCGCCCTTATCACACGGGGACTTACCGAGATAGTAAGGCTTGGTTTGAGAATGGGGGCACATGAGAAAACATTTGGCGGGCTCAGTGGGATAGGAGACCTTGTCCTGACCTGTACCGGTACTCTATCACGAAACTATACTGTAGGCTACAAGTTGGGCAGAGGTGAGCAGCTGAAGGAACTGCTTTCAGGAATGAAAATGGTGGCTGAAGGTGTTGCCACTTCCAAATCAGCATATGAGTTGTCGAGAAAATATGAGGTCTCCATGCCGATAGTCGAGCAAATATACAAAGTCATATATGAGGATGAAAGTCCTGCCACCGCTGTCCGTGAATTAATGACAAGAACCTTGAAGGCGGAGTAAAATTCCGCTCGAATTATTCGTTTTATAAGATATGGACAATAAAAAAATAAAGCAGATTCTTAAATCAGTGCAGGAGGGTACCCTTGATCTGAGCGCAGCAGTGAAACAGTTAAAAGATTTTCCATACGAAGATGTTGGAGTTGCCAAAGTGGATCATCACAGAGAACTGAGGCATGGAATACCGGAAGTAATATTTGCCAGGGGGAAAGAGCTTGAAGACATTAAGGTTATCGCTGAAGCAATGATCAGAAAAAGTGGAAAACTGTTAATTACCAAGGCTACAAAAGATATATTTAACTGCGTTCAAACCATCTGCAAGAAAAATAAGATCAAGGCGGATTATTATGAAAAGTCAGGTGTGATCTCGGCTGGCGGGGAAAAAAAGAAAACCGGTCTTGTTGCGGTTCTGTCTGCCGGAACTTCAGATATGCCTGTTGTTGAAGAAGCGGTAGCAACGGCATCTTTTTTAGGCAGTAAAACAGTCTCAGTTCATGATGTGGGAGTCGCGGGTCTGCACCGGGTTGTAAATGCCAGAAAGGTTTTTGATGATGCCAATGTTCTCATTGTTGCTGCCGGTATGGAGGGTGCCCTGCCTTCTGTTATCGGGGGAATGACTGATAAGCCCATTGTAGCCGTTCCCACATCTGTCGGCTATGGAACGGGGTTTGGGGGCATCACTGCTCTGTTTGCAATGCTGAATTCCTGTGTACCCGGAATCGCGGTCATGAATATCGACAACGGTTTCGGCGCCGGTGTGCTGGCACATAAAATAAATTCATTAACCCGGAATTGCTGATATTTTGGCAGGTAAGAATAATATGATCGCATACTTCGAATGTTCGTCCGGTATCAGCGGTGATATGATTCTAGGGTCTCTTGTTGATGCCGGGGTGCCCCTTGAAAAGCTTGAGAAGGAACTTCTGCGGCTGAACCTGAGCGGCTATACCCTGAAGGAAAGAAAGGTCAAGAGGAATGGCTTCAAGGCGCTCAAGGTTGACGTAAAGATAAGCAACAGGGAACATTCCAGAGGGCTCAAGCAAACGACCGGGAAAAGAAAATGGAAAGATGTCGAGCAGATAATAGGCAAATCAAAACTTTCCCCTCAGATAAAAGCTCAGGGACTGAAGATATTCAGGCGGCTCTTTGATGCAGAGGCCCGGGTCCACGGCGGACGATATGACCGTATACACCTGCATGAGCTGGGGGCAGTGGACTGCCTTGTCGATGTCTTTGGAACTCTTATAGGCATTGATCTTCTCGGGATAGACACTATATATTCGAGTCCTCTGAATCTGGGGGCCGGAACAGTAAATACGGACCACGGCATTCTGCCTGTACCCGCCCCGGCAACCCTTGATCTGCTGAAAAATATCCCGGTATATTCGTCGAACGCGAGCTTTGAACTTACTACTCCCACAGGCGCGGTATTAATATCCTCGCTGGCTACTGAGTTTTGTTCACTACCGAAAATGACGGTTACCAGGGTTGGAACAGGGGCCGGGGGAAAGGATGTAGACACAGGCCCGAACATTCTCCGCCTGTTCCTGGGAGAGACAAGCTCTAAAACCCCTCAGGAAGAGAAGAGCGCTGAGGCTCGTGATACTGTGACAGTTATTGAGACAAATATCGATGACATGAATCCCCAGATTTATGAGCATGTGATGGAACTTCTTTTCAAAAAGGGCGCGCTGGATGTATTTATGACTAATATAATCATGAAGAAGGGACGGCCAGGGATAAAATTGACAGTCCTCTGTGACGAAAACGGAAGAGATCTGCTCATGGATATCATACTGAGAGAAACAACCAGTATCGGCCTTCGGTATTACAGGACTGAGAGAAAAATTCTCCAGCGCGAACTCCGATCAAAACGTACCCGGTTCGGGGAGGTTGCGGTTAAAGTTTCTCAGGTAGACAAAAAAAGCCGAAAAACATCAGTTGAATATGAAGACTGCAGGAAAATTGCCAGAAAATTTAATATCCCGCTTATAGAAGTGATGAAAACTTTGAGCTGATAGCTATCAGCGGTCAGCTGTCAGCCATCAGCAAATAAAAGCGGGGTCTTTAGACCCCGCATCTTTAAAACTGAAAGCTGAATGCTGAACGCTGACCGCTTTATTACTTCCCGCTTATCGCCACAAAGGTCGTTGAACCTCTTCGGAATACCAGCAGTAAGATGTCCTTATCCGTTATTATTTTAGACACTATTGCTTCGTATTCGTCCAGGCTGGGTGTAGCCTTTCGGTTAATTTCCAGAATTACATCTCCGGGCATGAGCCGCGACTCAGCAGGGCTTCCCGGCTCAACATCTGTCACGACAATTCCTCGTATCTTTTCCGGTATATTCAGTTTCCTGTAGATGTCAGGGTTTAAATCCTGAACACTGACTCCTCTGAGGGCATTCTTGTATTCTGTTGCTACCTTTTGATCTTCTAAGGGCAGTTCCCCGATCGTGACTTTCAGGGTCAGCAGTTCTTTTTCACGTATTACCTGAAATTCTACGTCTTCTCCGGGTGCAGTGCTGGCAACCATGTTTCTCAGGTTATAGGGTTCATCAACCGGATCACCATTTAAAGAGATAATGACATCACCGCGTTCAAGGCCTCCCTTTTCAGCCGGACTATCTTCTATAACATCAGCGACCAGTGTTCCATAATCTTTTTCAAGGCCGAACTGCTCTGCAAGTTCCGGGGTTATCGACTGTATGGATACTCCCAGCCATCCTCTGATTACCTTGCCTCTTGAAATCAGGCTTTCCATAACCGCGCGGGCCATATTACTGGGGATAGCGAACCCGATTCCCTGATAGCCTCCGCTGGTACTGAAGATAGCGGTGTTTATCCCGACAAGCTCTCCCTTGACATTTACCAGCGCGCCTCCGGAATTACCGGGGTTTATAGCAGCGTCTGTCTGAATAAAATCTTCATAATCCGCGATTCCCACATTGGCCCTGCCGACGGCGCTGACAATTCCCATTGTAAATGTCTGGTTCAGTCCATAGGGATTGCCAATGGCAAGCACGAAAGCCCCCACACGCAGAGCATCAGAATTGCCAAGGGAGATCGTAGTAAGATTCTCAGCATCAATCTTTATAACAGAGAGGTCTGTCTTCGGATCAGTGCCGACAACTTTACCGTCATATTCTCTTTTATCGGATAGTACAACTTTTATCTTGTCCGCATTTTTTATGACATGGTTATTCGTCAGGATGTACCCATCAGGCGACACGATGACTCCTGATCCGAGACTCATTGATTTTCGTTCCTTTGGAGCTTCATGGCCCCTGAACTGATCACCAAAAAACCTCCTGAAAAAAGGGTCTTCCAACAATGGGTTGTGAGGCATGTCTGCTGCTTTTTCAACTCTTTCAGTTGATATATTTACGATGGCAGGCTTTACAACCTCAGCGATTTCTGACATTGCCTGTCCGGCTCTACTAAGAAAATCAATAGATTCCTGAGAAATCTTTGAGGGGGGCTCTGACAGGCCCGGTTCAATACCTGAACGGCCATGAACAAAAGAAACCGGCGTAAACAACATCATTAAAATGAGTAATGGTAATGCGATTCTTACTTGATAATTTTGCATTCTTTCTCCTTCAACTGTAAATCATTCTCTGTTATTTCATATCGTGATCATTCAAATTATATCCGTAACATCATATCTAGTCAACAAAACTGATTGATTTCAATCTGCACTTTTACATACAGTCTGGATTTATTTTAAATAATAAGAAGTGAAGAAAATATGAAGAATGGTGAAAGACCACTGAGTGACAGGCGGGTTCTAAGGGATGACAAAGGGTTTACAAAGAGAGGCCCTTCATTTATTATTAGTCATTCTGCATCACGGAGCGGAGACCATGCCATGAATAACATACGAATAGCTCTCGCCCAGATCAATCCGACTGTTGGTGATATTTCCGGAAATACGAGAAAAATCATTTCCTATATAAAGAAAGCTGTAAAGGTGGGGGCTGACATTATTGCCTTTCCTGAACTTGCCCTGACAGGATACCCACCGGAAGACCTGCTTTTAAAGCACCAGTTTGTTACTGACAATATCCGGGCCCTTGATAAAATAAGGGCAATCTCCGGTGATATAACATCAATAGTGGGATTTGTAGATAACAACGGAGGGTTATATAACGCGGCTGCAGTATTGTCAAAGGGCAGGTTAAGGGATGTCTATTATAAAAAGCATCTGCCCAATTACGGGGTTTTTGATGAACACCGTTATTTTAAACCCGGGACACGATACCCCGTATATACTATTCAGGGAATTAGTTTTGGAATAAACATATGCGAAGACATGTGGTATGAAGACGGACCTTCCCGTGTCCAGAGCCTTTCCGGTGCTGAGATCATAATTAATATCAATGCTTCACCGTATCACAGGGAGAAGCAGTCTTCCCGGGAGGACCTGGTCGCAAAGCAGGCACAGCGGTGTGGAGCCGCATGTGTATATGTAAATATGGTAGGCGGTCAGGATGAGCTGGTATTTGATGGTGGAAGCTTTGTAGCCGGAAGCAACGGTGAAATCCTCGTTAGGGGAAACCATTTCAGAGAGGAGCTGATAGTTGCTGATCTTGATCTGGAAAGCCGGAGAAAGAGCATTACCCGGAGCGAGCAGAAAATTCTAAAAACTATGGTTGCTAAAGGTGAAAGGGTTGAGAAAATCACCATTAAAGGAGCGCGCATAAAGAAAGAGAAAAAGCCGGTAAGGCGAAAGAAGGTTGTTTCCATGTCAGGCCCTGAGGAAGTGTACAATGCCCTTATCCTGGGCACAGGTGATTATGTGCGAAAGAACGGATTTGACGGTGTCATTATCGGAATGAGCGGAGGTGTTGATTCAGCTCTGGTTACAACTATTGCTGTTGATGCGCTCGGAAAAGAGAGGGTGCACGGGGTATTTATGCCGTCGCTGTATACATCGAGAGAAAGTTTTGAAGATGCTCATGATCATGCGAATAATCTCGGCATTAAATTAACAACGATTCCTATTGACAGTATTCTGCAATCCTACCTGAAGACATTAGACACGCATTTTCAGGGAAGGGAAAAAGATGTCACTGAAGAGAATCTTCAGGCCCGCATCAGGGGAAATCTGTTGATGGCCTTTTCTAACAAGTTTGGATATATTGTTCTCACAACAGGGAACAAGTCTGAAATGAGTGTTGGCTACGCAACATTATACGGTGACATGGCAGGGGGCTTTGCAGTTATAAAAGATGTGCCGAAAGTGCTCGTTTATGAGCTGTGTCAATGGCGAAACAGTTCCGCGGGTTTTTCCCTGATACCTGAAAGGGTATTATGGAAAGAGCCCACTGCTGAGCTGAAGCCTGACCAGAAAGACAGCGACTCTCTTCCGCCATACCCGGTTCTGGACCCAATTTTAAAAGCCTATGTGGAGGACGACCTGAGTTTTGATGAGATCAGGGAAATGGACTGTGATGCCGCAATCGCCAGGAAAGTTATGAGAATGGTTGATCTCTCGGAATATAAAAGGAGACAGGCACCGCCCGGTGTACGAATTACCCCGCGGGCCTTTGGCAAAGACAGGCGTTTTCCGATTACAAATAGATATAAGAGTTACTAGCTATCAGCTATCAGCTTTCAGCTAAATATAATAAGGGATAACGTTCAATGTTATTCCGAATGAATGGGGGGACATTATGAAGGGGCTGAAATCAATGTTGTTTCTGGTATTGATGTTAATTCCTGCTGTAGAGGGCTGCTCTGGAGCAAATAGCGAAGAGAATAAGACTGTATTCAGGCAAATCCCAGAGTTAAAGTCAATTAAGCCGGAAAAACCGGTAAAGATCAAACTGAAAAGAAACGCCGCGGGAGACTATCTTTGGGAGATCAACGGCAGCAATGCCGAAAAGGTCCTGGATATTGACAGAAAACTGAGAGAAGCATTTGTGCATGAAAAGTAATTACCTGTTCTAATACAAGAGCCAATAAGAGGTTATTTGTAATAATTAATTAACCTGTGTGTCTCCGTGCCTCTGTGTTTAATAGTTCAACTCGAAACCAAAATCCTCATTACGCAATATACGCTTCAAGGAGAATGTCTTCCCCGGTCTTCACCGACCGCAGGTCTCTGAGCCGGGTAGCATGGATCAGCCTGTCAGGAGACTTACCCCCCACAGAGGGGTAGGAGTCAGTTCCGCCGATTATCTTTGGTGCAATAAAGAACATGACCTTGTCTACAATATTGCATGATAGGGCGGCCGCGCTTACTGATGATCCGCCTTCGATCAGAAGACTGGTAATATCCATCCTGCCGAGTTTTTTCATGAGGGCTTTTAAGTCTACTTTACCCTGACTGCTTTTGACCACGAGCACCTGGACTCCGCGTTGTACAAGGCGGTCCATTTTTGACGGGTTTGCCCTGTTTGTTGTGGCGATGATAGTTTTATTATCATTATAGTTAAAAACCCTGGCACGGGCTGAAATTCTCAAAGCGCTGTCAACAATTACTCTGTAGGGGTTTCTGCCGCCCCGGATTCTGCAATCAAGTGACGGGTTGTCTTTTTGAACAGTTCCTGCCCCTACGAGCAGAGCATCGACCTCATTCCTCAGACGATGGACATGCCCTCTGGCTTTTTCCCCGGTTATCCATTTTGATTCGCCTTTTGCTGTGGCGATTTTACCATCAAGGCTCTGGGCGATTTTCAGAATGACAAATGGTTCTTTTCTGGTGATGAACTTTACAAATGCCTCATTCAGTTTTAAGGCTTCAGCTTTCATAATGCCAACTTCAGTCTCTATGCCTGCCTTTTGAAGTTCCCTTATTCCTTTCCCCGAAACAAGAGGATTTGGATCGTTTACCGCGGCTACAACTTTTCTTACGCTGGTTCGGATTATTGCCCGTGTACAGGGCGGTGTTTTCTTGCCAGTGTGGCAACATGGCTCGAGGGTTACATACATCGTTGCTCCCTTTGCCTCTGAACCGGCCATTTCAAGGGCTATAATCTCAGCATGGGGAGTACCTGCCTTCTTATGGTAGCCTTCTCCAATCACGTTGCCCTCTTTAACGATTACTGCGCCGACTGCAGGATTGGGACTTGTTCGCCCCTTGCCCCGGGCAGCAAGTTTAAGGGCTTTTTTCATGAAGACTATATCAGACATATTCTTTCTCAACAGAAATGACACAACAAGTTGAATTTAATGGTTTTTAAGTATAGCATTTTGATCAGATTCAACGGTATAAGTAAATGTTTAATATAAAAAATATTTATCATAATCCTGTTCGGGCTTGACAATACGGTTAATTTATATATAAATATCTATGAAACTATTCTTTATCATTTATTCCAAAACGGTTTAACAGAAACTAATTTTTGAGGGGGTTCAGTTATGCGATATAAACTTGGATTCGAGATGTTTGCTTTTATCTGCTTGTTGTTGATGATCATTTCTCCGCCAGTATTTTCCCAGCAACAGGACCCGGACCTGCAGAGGGGGATAGCAGAATTTAATCAGGAAAATTATGACGAAGCCCTTGGTTATCTCTTGAAGGCGAGACGCGCCCAGATTGAATCATCCCTTCCCGCGTACTATCTCGGAGTAACCTATAAGAATCTTGAAAATTATAGAGAAGCAAAAAAATACCTGAAGGAAGCGGTAAAGCTGTCGCCGGAAATTAAGGAAGCTCTTATGGAGCTGGCAGATGTGCAGTATCGTCTCGGTGAATACAAAGAGGCCCTGAAAGCTGTTGAATCAGCAGATCAAAAAAAGATAAGGCCGGGGCAGACAGCATTTCTCAAAGGCCTTATCCTGATGGAAATGGATGACAATTACGCAGCGGTTGAGTCCTTTAAAACAGCCGCCGCGCTCAGTCCGCAGCTGGTTCAGGCAGCGAATTACCAGATAGGTCTTGCATACCTGAAAGCGAATGAGCTTGAGGAGGCAGAAAGCGGGTTTAATAATGTGATTTCAAAAGACCCCAATACAGACATGGCCGCGTATGCAAGCCACTATATGGAGAGTATAGGTAAAAAGAAGAAAGAGAAGGTTCCTTACCGGTTTTATCTTGGATATCATTTCCAGTTTGACGACAATGTCCTTTTGAGGCCCAGTGATTCATCAGCTGCATCGAGTATTTCAAATGAGGATGATTATCTCCACCTGATAACAGCTGGTATAGAGTACCTTCCTGAGAGGAAAGGGCCGATAAATTACAGCGCCCATTACAACCTGTATTCGAGTTTTCATAATGACCTGGCATCATACGATGTTCAGAGCCATAATTTTGTATTTGTACCTACCTATAGATTAGATGATGTGAGCAGCTTAGACCTTGCCCTGGGATATAATCACAGCTGGGTTGATGATGATGATTATCTGAGCACGGTAACGATCAGCCCGACATATACGCTGCTTTATGAAAAGAATCAGACCTATCAGCTGTACCTCAGCTATCAGAGGAAAGATTTTATCTTTGAACCGGCAGCAGGAGGAGATGAAGACAGGGATGCTGATGATTACAGTATCAACCTCAACGCATACTACTTCTTCGACCAGAACCAGTCGATTTTTGTACCTTTTATGGAAAGCTTTCAGCTCAGTTCTTTTGCAGAAAACAAGGGGTATTTTAATCTGTTGTACAAACTGAACAAGGAAGAGACTGATGGTAAGAACTGGGAGAATTTTGGCAACACAGCGATCGCAACGGTCCTGCTGAGTTTTTCAGAGAAGAATAAGATCAGTTTTTCCGGTGAAATAAAGTACCAGGATTACTCTAATAAGCAACTGGATTCAAGCGATGGTGTCAGTAAGGAAAGACTGGACCTTACCTACGGAATTTCTGCCCTGTATTACTGGAAGTTTCACAAGTACGCGAACCTTCAGCTTTTGTACTCTTATCGGCGGGATGACTCAAATATAGCGGTTTACGACTACAAACGGAACCTGTACAGCGTAGGTGTTGAACTCAGGTATTAACAGGCCGATTCAGGGGAGTACTTTACCTACGATCCCGGCTCTTGTCCTGGCACCGGCCTTTTTCATGACCTGTTTGACATAATCATGGACTGTCTCAGGTGAGAGAGATAATGCTTTGGCGATCTCTTTATTGGTCAGCCCTTTGGTAAGACAAAACGTAACTTCAGCTTCCCTGCTAGTAAGGCCGAACTGCTTCTGAACTACCTTCATGTCAAACTTACGATGCAGTGTGACGCCTTCGATCAGAATAAGGATGCAGGTTTTGCCCGCTTCATCAGGAGTATGCAGCGGGAGTGTTCGAAGGGCATATGTTGAGTTGCTGTCAGGACAGTAAACGCACTTGGACATCGGTTCAGAAACAGAATCAAGACTTTCTGTAACCATATTGACAACCGCCCTGTTCAGAGTCCGAGAACCAGGCGATGACTCACTGTCTCCTGAGCTGAACGTGGAAAGAATGGACTGAGCTTCTTCATTGACATAGAGGATATCACCTGAGGTATCAATGATAACGACCCCTGATGTCAGGCGATTTGAGATGATCTTGTCCAGATGGGTTATTATATTTTCATCCATAAGCTCTAGGTATAGCAACTGCCTGAACCTCTCTGTGAATACATCGAAGAGGAAAATTGTTATTGAAATTAATTGATTCCTGTCAGAAATGTCAAACAACCCGTTACTTTACAGTGTATATGTATACGTTTCTCTGTCAATATCAAAAATATTCTGTGGCCAGAATGAGACACAATAAATGGGAACTGTGAACGAATACTTACCTGTTTTTATGAGGAATGAGACAATTGAGCTCATATGCAACAACAGAAAAAGCAATTAAATAGAACACTTATGATTATACCCCCATATAGGGGAATTGACTTGACCGGGATAAGAGGTTAAAGTTTATACAATAAATATGAAAGAACGAAGAGAACACTCGAGACTGGACTTTCCCCATAACATTACATTTCATGCGAGTGCGGACATGGAAGAAGATGCAGATAAAGAATATCCGGCAGTACAGGGCATGGCAGCTGACATAAGTCCCGGCGGATTATCTCTGGTAACAGAGAGTGATTTAACGGAAGGCCAGTTACTGAAAGTGAACCTTCCATTGCCCGGTGTTTCCGTGCTGACGCCTACGTTAGGGGTAGTCAGGTGGATAAGCCGCGAAAGCAGCGGGTTAAGGGCTGGAATTAAGTTCATTTTATAAAAGACGTTTAAGACATTTCTCATATTAGATAACTCATTAGATTTACAGTGACGCTTCGGGGCTGATTGAAAAAAACAAAGCGCTGAGCGTATTGATACTGTTCACGATTACGTAAGAATAACATTTATCAGGAGGCGTTTATGACGACCAGATTATGGAGACTATCTGTTTTATCTGCCCTGGTGGCATTTTTTGTAATTATTGCTGCACCTGCGGCATTTGCTGAAGCGATCGGCACTATATCCTTTCTTGACGGAAGAGTGGATATCCTCAAAGCAGGGCAGACCATTGCGAGCACCGGTGTCCATGGGGGACATCATCAGGACGAAGAGTAATGCCCGGGCAGAAATCACTTTTTTAGACGGCACAATATTGAGGCTTGCCCAGAAAACCCGGATCGGTGTAACTGATTCAAATACGCTGGATCTGATGAGAGGAAGGGTCCGGACGATTTTTGCACAAGCAACTCAGGATATAAAATTACGAACACCGTATGGACAAGCCGTGGCAAATGGAAGGGACTTCTATTTTTTGCATGAGAAAGGGAGTTCCTGGTTTTATGGAGCAGAAGGCACTATACAGGCATCAAGTATGAATGCTCCTGCTGATATAACTTTTGTAGAGAACCGTGATTGCTGCAAGGTCACTCCCGGATTGCCGATTCAGGATTCCTGTGTGTTCAAAGATATTGATGTGCAGAAATTCGCATGGGATACCTCAACAGTCGAGTCTACACCTGTTGTGGCGGTCCTTCCCGCTGAAGGCGAGGTCTTCACCTATAAGCTCCTTGATGGAAGGGCAATAGACACGCCTTCATTAGCTGTACCCATACAGAACCAGGACTTGGTCTGCACACAGTGTCCTCCTGAGGTTTTGCGGGAAACAGTGCCAGGGATACTCGAATCTGTGAAACTTGGTAATTGGGAGCGCTTGGATAGAAATCGCACCGTTCCTGCTCCGCCGGGACCACCTGCACTCGTACAGTAAGGTTTATGAAGGTAAGATAACAAATTTATGATAAATGAATAAATTATAGTAAAAGGAGAATACCATGAGTAGTAAGTTATTCAAGTTCATGAACGATTATTTCCGCGGTAGTATTTTTTCAGTTGTACTTTTTCTGGCTCTTTTTATAGGTCTTGATTGTGCATTAGCTTTGACGGTTACCCCAACTGATAGCGGGGCTCTGTTGTCTACCGAAATTAAAGGTCCAGGAATTGACATTATCGAGGGTTTTCATGCAGGGACAGGTAATGTTTACCCTCCTGCAAAGTATACGGGTGATCCTGTAGCTGGAGGTATATTCGACAACGGAAAAACTGAGGTAGATATTGTTTCTGGTATAATTTTGTCTACGGGAAATGTCGGATTTGCCGAATTTCCGGGTAATTTTCTGCCGAGTGCGAGTTTCAGCAATCAGGAACCAGGCGATTCAGATATTGATTTTCTACTTAATGAACCGGATTCTGTTAGTGTCGATGCTGCAACGTTAGATTTTTGGTTTACAACAGACACAGGTGAATTATATATAAGTTACGTATTTGCTTCGGAAGAATACAATGAATTTGTAGGCAGCAAGTATAATGATATTTTTGCTTTTTTGGTAAACGGGCAGAATGTGGCTCTCCTTCCCGGAAATACCGGGAAGCCTGTCAGGATCAACAACATAAACAACCTGAATAACTCTAATATGTTCATTGATAACACAGTCACACCTACACCAGTGAATATAGAATATGATGGATTGACCGTTCGTTTGACTGCAACCGTGATCGGGCTCGATCCGGCCAAGGTACATAATATTAAGCTGGCGATAGCAGATGTTACTCAAATTAATGATCTTGCGAAGGGTATGCAATTTGATTCTGCTGTTTTTGTGGAGGCAATATCCTCGACGCCACAACATGTCACTATCACAACACAGACACTCCCATCACAACCGATTGAAACTCCATTTGCAGAAATTATTGAAGCTGACGGCAGTCCACACGTTCCATATACATGGGATATAATTGACATAAGTCTGTCTCCCGGGCTCCCCTCTGGTTTTTTGATGGGAAACATGCCATCAATTGCTGCTAATGCAGATAAGACGGCACTCTTTAATTGGTTTTTACCGGGTGTTGAGGAAGGCGAGTACATAAACATTACGTTTGAGGTTATGGACCAGAATGGGAATACCGCATTTGCAATTTTTCAATATACAGACCCTGAAGAGCCCGCTTCAGGAGGCGGTAGCGGTGGCGGAGCCAGTGCAGGCGGTGGAGGCTGTTTTATTGCGACAGCAGCATTTGGCAGTTATCTTCATGCTGATGTTGAAGT
>CAMYND010000058.1 GCA_947259645.1 Thermodesulfovibrionia bacterium
GACAGCCATGATAGATATTACTGAACGACATCAGGCTGAAGAAGAACTGAAAAAACACCGTGAACAACTTCTGGAACTGGTAGAAGAGCGCACATTCGAGCTGAAGAAAATGAATAAAGAACTTGCAGGGGAGATCACTGAACGAAAACGCGTTGAATCTGAGTCGATCAGGACGAGCCACCTTGTTGCATTGGGAGAGCTGGCAGCCGGCGTTGCCCATGAAATCAACAACCCCATTAACGGGATCATTAATTATGCTCAGATACTGGTCAATAAATACCAGGATAAGAGCACTGAAAAGGATATAGCCAGCCGACTTATAAAGGAAGGAGACCGGGTCGCCAATATAGTCAGAAACCTTCTCTCCTTTTCCCGGGTTGTTGATACAGACAGATGTATTGTGAACATCAAGGACATCATCTCCGATGCTCTTGCCCTGACGCAGGCACAGATCAAGTATGATAGAATAGAACTCCGGGTCAGCATAGACGAGTCTGTTCCTGACCTCTTTGTTCAGCCGCAGCAGATTGAGCAGGTCCTGCTGAATCTGATAAGTAATGCCCGCTATGCCTTGAACCAGAAGTATCCGGAATCAGATGATAATAAATTATTGGAAATATCGGTAAAGGCAGCTCATCTGAACAATCTGCCATTTATGCATATAATCTTTCGTGATACTGGACCCGGCATCCAGGCCGGTGTGCATGACAAGATAATGAATCCTTTTTTTACGACCAAGCCCCGCGGAATTGGAACAGGGCTGGGACTGAGTATCAGCCACGGGATTATAAGCGATCACGCTGGAATGCTGCGGATAGACAGCAAAGAGGGTGAATATACGGTAGTTACTATTGAACTGCCGGTGCACTGTCAGATATGAGCTGTCAGGTATCAGCGTTCAGCCATCAGTGGTCAGCGGTTTGCTATCAGCCAATAATTACAGCTTAAAGTATGTTCTTCATCTATTTCATCTCATAAAGACATCGATGTAACTCCTATTTGTGCACTGCCTTCATTACTCAAGCATGTTATATGATCAAAATCATATTTATATGAGTTAATAGGGTTTATAAATGAGTAGAAGATGATCAATGTAACAGAAGCCTAAAGAAATGAGTCTTAAGGAGGCGAAGATGAAAGTAAACTGCTGGAAAATATTATCAATTGCTGTAATGGTGCTTGCCCTGATCTTTGTCATCAACACCGGAATGGTGATTGCTGATGACCATGATATGGACAAGGACGATTTTAAATTTAAACATTCTGACAGGGGCAGCGCAGAATACAAGGTGACCATCCACAACTTGACCGACGGTCAGCCCTTTTCACCGCCGGTGGGAGCCACCCATAGGAGTATGATGTCCATGTTCGAGGTGGATGAACTGGCGTCGATGGGACTTGAGGCTATTGCTGAAGATGGAGACAACAGCATGATGTTTATGCGCTTTGACATGTCCCCGAACGCTACAGAGGCCGTTGATTTTGGCATGCCTGTTTTTACCAATGGAACGATGGACGGTGACATGCTGCTTGATGGTGCATCCTTTCAGATCAAAGCACGAGGACATGACAGGTTCTCGTTCGCATCGATGCTGATATGCACCAATGACGGCTTTGTTGGACTGGACAGGGCAAAACTGCCCCGCAAGGGAGCACTGATCTATCTGCTCAGCGCCTATGATGCGAACACCGAGATGAACACGCAGATGAGCACGGACATTGTTGACGCCTGCAGCGGCGCCGGTCCCATTGCTCTTCCGGGCGACCCCAACGGCAATGAAAATGATGCTGTTGCCATGATGCCCCATAAACTGATTGCCCTTCATCCCGGAATTATGGATGGAAAGGGAGATCTGACAGTCGCTGATCACGGCTGGATGGCTTCGGTAGCAAAAGTAACCATTAACCGTGTTGATGAACGTGCCCGGGATTTTATTGCCCGTCTGAGCGGGGCAGGGGAAGTTCCTCCTGCAGATACGTTTGCGAACGGGAAAGCCAAATTCGAACTCCGTCGCAACAAGAAAGAGCTCAGGTACAAACTCAATGTTCAGAATATCGAGGGTGTAACCCAGGCGCACATTCATGTCGGCATGCCGAATATGAATCGTGCGGTAGTGGCGTTCCTCTACGGGCTGGTTGATGCCGGTGGTTTTGTCAATGGCAAGCTTGCAGAAGGTACGATTACAGAAGATGACCTTATCGGTCCCTTTATGGGTGATTTCCATGGCTTTGTGGAGGCACTGAGAGGAGGCATGCTCTACGTGAATGTCCACACTGCAGACATCCCTTCAGGAGAAATCCGGGGGCAGATAGGTGCGGCTAAATAAGACTGCTGACCCTGTTACAGGGAACTGAATCGGTTCTTGATGAAATGATATCCCTCTGAACTTTCAGGTAAGTTCAGAGGGAATATTTTTATGGAAAAATCAGGTCAGAGCCCCGCTGCAGCTTGCTCCTGCTCCTGCAGTGCAGAGGAAGCAGAGGCTGTTTGTTATTATCTCCCTGCTGCTCAAAGCCGTTCGGTCAAAGGCAGATATATCTGAGGAAATACTTTTCACCGGCAGGTTCATTACCTGCCAGAAATCACAGTCATAGAGTTTACCGTCAGGCGCAACACTGACCAGGCTTCTGCACATGACATGCGGTATGGTGTCCGGATTAAATTTGTCAACAAGTTTCTCAATGTATTTTTTATGGTTATCAGGAGTTAAGCTCTGTCCAAGCCTGCCGATCGGCATATTGCCAAGGGCAATGAGGCTGTTGAATGTTATACCGTGCATCTCCTGCAGTTTTTCTCTGTATGCCTGCTCGAGTATTTTCTGATCAGGAGCAATGTCAGCACTGCCCGGGTTGAACATGAGGTCGATAACAAGCCCTGTCCCTTCTTTCCCGTATCCGAGGGAATTCAGTTTTTTTAATCCCTTTATCGCTTTTTTGAACGTGCCCTTTCCGCGCTGGCTGTCAACGCCTGCCTCAGAGTAACAGGGCAGGGAAGCAACTACCCGCACGTTCTGTTCTGCAAGGAATGAAGGGATATCCTCCATCCCGGGTTCAGCATAGATTGCCAGGTTGGTCCTGACTATGATCTTTTTTCCCAAACCTGAACATGAGGATACAAACTGTTTGAAGTGGGGGTTCAGCTCAGGAGATCCGCCCGTTATGTCCACAATTGTGATATCAGGGTTTTCTTTTAGGACATGAAGTATTGTCGACATAATATCTTCTGACATCACCTCTTCCCTTGCTGGTGATGCTTCAACGTGGCAGTGTGTACACGATAGATTGCATTTATACCCCAGATTAACCTGCAGCGTGGTTATCTCCTGTGCTATCAGGGGAAAGCAATCGTGTTCACGTAGTTTCCGGTCAAAGGCATTCATAGAGTTCAATATTATAACCAGTTAATAGTCTGAAGTTCAAAGCAATGGTAAGCTGAAACTGTTTCAGGCTTCTGATGAAAAGCTAAAGAGGACCATAAGACCTAAAATAATCTAAATTAACACGTATGAGAAAATACAAACCCGCCCCCCTGCAAGAGCCCCTACAGTTGGGCGGGTTTGATGAATTCAAATGGTACCGATTAATTAGGCCATACAAACTGGTTCCGGTCACCGAAGATGTCTTCGGGCAGCCTTGGCCGTGCATTGATCGGAAGCGGTGCTATTCCGTTAGGACCGAACCACTTCTGGTAGATCTTTTCATAGGTCCCGTTTTTGATCATGTCCTGCAGGGCAAAGCTTGCTGTGTCTCTCCACTTGCTGTCATTCGGCGGAGTTCCGATGCCATAGAGACCGGGGCTGAAAATAGGGCCTACCGGCTCATAGTCAACACCCTCTGCTCCTGCAACTCCCGCAATGATAGGGGTGTCCTGGATGTATGCGTCAACTTTATTCTGTTTCAAGGCGAGAAAGCACTCGGCGTTTGACTGAAATGCACTGATCTTGAAGTCCTCTTTACATCCGAGTTCTTTCAGATAGTTCTGTCCGGCGATATAGGCATTTGAGCCCTGGGTAACAGCCATTCTTTTTCCACAGATATCAATAGGTTTTTTGAACTTTCCTTTTTTTGCATAAAAGATCTTGCCGGACCAGAGATAGGGTGGCTCTGCATAATCAATCTGCTCGTCACGACTTCTGGTATGACTCATGCTTCTGATTGTCAGGTTGATTCTCTTATTGGCAAGGAATGCTATCCTCGTTTTGTTATTGACAACGACGCCCTCCATCTTGAGGTCTTTGCCCATAATTTTGCCGATCTGCTCGGTCATGGCCTTTGCAATATCAATGTCAAAACCCTCGAGTTCCCCGCTTTGAGGATCAATCATGCTTAATGGCGGAACATCGGTCCCGTGACCGATTTTCACGACACCGCTCTTCTTGACTTCATCATATACAGATGTTGCTGCCAAGGCAGATGAGGCAAAGCTCACTACAAACGACAGTACTACCATAACTGCTAATATGCGTCTTTTCATTGTTTACTTCTCCTTTCGTTGAAGGTTGGTATTGAGGTCCTGAGAGAACCTGATTTAAATCTCCTTACAGTCACGAATTATTGCTTTTTCAAGCACGTGCGGATTGATAGTTGCAAAAGAGGTGCCAATTAAAAATTGTTTTTATACAGGCAGTTGTAAAAACAATAAACAAGCGATCTGTTCAAAGGTTGAACAGGCTGCCTCATTATTGAACATAATGGATATTATTATTTGCCAATTTTACTTCGGAGTGTATTCCGTGAAATGCCGAGGAGCTTTGCTGTTAATACCTGATTATTGTTGGTTTTATCAAGGGCCTTTTCAACAAGTATGCGTTCAAAGGCAGCGACACTGTCTTTATAGATGTTGTCGCCTCCTTTTTGCATTATCAGATCAACAGCCCGGGATATAAACGTATCAGCATCCCCTGTTTTTTTAACTTTGCGGTCTGCGCTTGGAGTCCATTCGCAATCTTCTATGGACAGAAAGTCTCTCTGGCAGAGGACCATGCCCCGTTGAACCACGCCCTGGAGTTCCCTCACATTTCCGGGCCAGTCATACTTTTCAAATTCCTTCAGCAGCTCAGGTGATATGCTTGTTACCTCTTTCGAAAAGGCGCTGTTATATTTATGAATGAAATACTGGATAAGGTTACTGATATCATCTTTTCGCTCTTTCAGGGCAGGCACCTCTATGCTTACCACATTTAACCTCCAGTAGAGGTCATCCCTGAATGTTCCCTTTTCAACAAGATCTTCCAGGTTTTTGTTTGTTGCGGTGATGATTCTTACGTCAGTACTGATATGTTCTTTCCCTCCCAGACGCTGAATACTCCCGTCCTGGAGCACTCTCAGCCATTTTGCCTGAAGAGAAAGGGGCATGTCCCCGATCTCATCGAGAAACATTGTTCCGGTGTCACACTGCTCGAACTTTCCTATCCGTCGTGAATCAGCCCCGGTAAAGGCCCCCTTTTCATACCCGAAGAGTTCACTTTCAAGAAGATGCTCAGGAATGGCGGAACAGTTGACCGGGAGGAAGGGCCTGTTCACGCGCTTGCTATGGTGATAAATTGCCCTGGCGATAAGTTCTTTCCCTGTTCCCGTGTCTCCCCGTAAAAGAACAGTGACATCACTCTCTGAAACCTGCCCGATTTTTTTAAATATGTCGAGCATGGCCGGGCTCTTGCCGATGATCCTGTCCCCTTCTTCAGCGGCTGATTCGGCGAAAGTTACCGGGCTGGTCATTTTACTGTCAGCAAGCGCTTTTTGAACGAGCGAGATGAGCTGATCATTCTCAAAGGGTTTGGAGAGATAATCATAAGCCCCGTATTTCATGGCGGTGATCGCTTTTTCAGAAGTGCTGTGGGCGGTCATCATAATAACAGTCAGGGCTGGATTGACAGTTTTCAGTCTTTGCAGGGTCTCAAGGCCGTCCATTTTTGGCATGCTCACATCCATAATGACAAGGATCGGTTTTTCCTCATCAGCCTTTTCAATGGCTTCAAGTCCATTTTCAGCGGTAATGACATCATAACCGAGCCTGTCGAAAATCTTTTTAAATGAGTGACGGACACCTTTTTCGTCATCAACCACAAGGATTCTATCCATTGTTATCCTTATAAAAAATGTTAATCATTTTCATTGCCTTGAGTGTCCATAGGTAATCGAATGGTAAACACGGTCCCTTTTCCCTGATTACTGTTAAAGGATAAGCTTCCATTATGGGACTTGATAATATTATACGCTATGGAAAGCCCCAGGCCTGTACCGTCTTCCTTTGTGGTAAAGAACGGATCAAATACCTTTGACCGCATCTCATCAGAGATGCCTCCTCCCTGGTCCCGGATCATTACCTCTGTGAATTTTTCATCAGTTCGGCCTGTTATCCTTAATTCACCGCCATTGGGCATAGCCTGAGCAGCGTTTATTATCAGATTCAAAAACACCTGTTCCAGGAGACCCTTGTCTGCCCTGACAACAGGGAGACTCTCAAGCATATCTTTCTGGACGGTGATATTTGCATTTTCAATATGATACGCGGCCAGTGACAGGACATGTTCAATAAGGCCGCTTAACTTAACGTTCGTGAAGTCCGTACCTTTCTGCTTTACAAAGCCGAGAAAGTTTTTCAGCACAGTATCTATTTTTTCTATTTCACTATTGATTATCTCCGCATCTTCCCGTGTCATATCCGGCTGTTCCTTAAAGGCCTGAAAAAGCATTTTCAATGTAGTCATGGGGTTCTTTAATTCATGAGCGAGGCCTGCCGAGATCTGTCCCACCGAGGAGAGCTTTTCCGCCTGCAGCAGGTGTGTATAGGTGTATGCTTCCTCCATCTTCTCTTTTGCCAGTTTAAGCTCCATCGAAAGCCTGTTAAAGTTGCGGGCCAGGTAACCAAGCTCATCTCCGGAGCTGACCTCCAGTTGCTTGCCGTAACCGCCCCTGCCAAGGACTTTTGTAAACTCAACTATCGTATTCAGCGGTTTTGTAATCAGCCGGCTGAAGAAAAAAGAGGCAATAATGCCGATAAGGATAATGAGCATGATTGCGGGAACAGAGATGTTTCTTAATTTTGCTAGCGTATTGTTAAGACTGTCCTCTCTGATCCCCAGGTGAAGTTCAGTTGCTGTGTCCGGGAAAACAAGTACTCCTATGTCCCTGATATACCCCTTCTCTGTATCAAGAAGCTGAATCTTTTGTTTTTTGTTGTTCAGGGAATTCCATGAGAGGATGTCTGCCGGAGGACCATCATTAAATGTGTGTGCGAATATTTTTCCGTCGCCGTCCGTGACAAAGATGTATTCCACATCCAGTTCCTTGCCGAGTACTTCTTCAAATGCCCGGGTGGTCTGAAAATAGTTTTTCAGGAGAATATTATTTGCTATTCTGTCAGAGAGATTTCCGGTAATGGAGACAGCATGCTTTTCAAGCTCCTCCCTGAAGGCATCCTTTATCATATCCCTGATAGAAAGTGTGACGAGGGCCCCCACACTTACCGCAATGGCTACGGTAAGAAGAGTTATTTTATTCCTTAAATTCATTTTCTAATAGACCATATCTTTTTGCAATGTCTGTTACCCTGCGCAGTTCCGGTGCGCTTATACTGGTAAATCCAAGAGGCATTTCTGTATCACACTCACCGTTCAATACTGATTTAACTGCGTTCATGTGTGAGCCTGTATACAGATAGCTGCTGAGCTTATCTAATGTGATTCTTTCCTCTTCCAGCATTTTTCTCGGGATCAGGTGACCCTCCGTTGATATCTTTGCCCCGAAGGCAAAGCACCTGCCCTCCAGGTCCTCAATATTCTCAATACCGATGTCAGGTCTGGTGAATATTGCTGACTGAAATGTTGGGTCGCCTTCTTTGTTCACACCGCTCACAAGGTATTTGATTCCATATTTCTCAGCGCCGATAACATAACTTAACGTTCCCAGTGCCGCAAAGTGAGTAATCCCCTTACCGAGATTTTCAACAGTGTCCTCATATTTTTCAGTAAACTTTATCCGGAAACGGCTGCCGGTGGCTTTTTCCAGGTATCGAAGAAAGGGTGAGTAGATCTGAACTTCTTCTTTCGGTCCAAGCCTCAGGTCAAAGCCAAACCAGAGGGTATTTGGTTGGGGCTGCTCTGCCTTTGTTGACAGTTCCCCTGTTTTATTATAGAGGCTGACTTTTTTCGGTGTCTCTTTTTTTGTGCATCCCGGCAGAAGAAAGAGTACAGATACGGTAAGAATCAGGAGAGAACCTTTAAATGAGATGTTGTGCTTGATCACAGGCCTTCCAGCAATCCCTTGTTCAAGTGGTTAATGACAGCAACAGGGTAATTCTTATTATAACGTAAGGGGTTGTGAATGTGATATACTGAATCTATGTCATTACGTTTTATTTAACACGGAGACACGGAGGCACAGAGATTTAAAGAATACCCAAAAAAAATATCATTAATATACAAAAAGCAATGAAACCTATACTTAATTATTTTTCTTCTTTCTCCGTGTCTCCGTGTCTCTGTGTTTAATTTATCAATCATTAACTCCAATACAATATAATCTTGCGTACTAAACAGAACTGAGTTGCACAATGCCCCTTGATTTCTCGATTTTCCATGAAGCATTAAAGTCAATTGAAGCGAACAGATCCTCTGCTGTAACCTCTCTTCAGGGCTCCTCCGGGGCGCTGCTCTACTCAATGATGAAGGGGAACTGCCTCCTGCTGTGTGCATCAGATACAGCGGCGGCAGATTTTTTTTCAGACACGCTGTTCTGGTCGCAGCTGCTGAATATGCACCCCCCCGTGCTTGTGCCCTCTGAAGGCGGACCGGAACGCCTGAAAAACCTGGTACAACTCTATGGACAGAAAGAACAGAAAATAATATCTTCTGTTGCCGCGTCGTTGAAGCCGATCTGGAATGATGATGAGTTCAGCTCAGTGAGGGTATCAAAAGGCGTGATTACTGACAGGGACAGTATTATCCAGAAGTTTTATGAACAGGGATACTTTACCGTGAATATGGTCTCCAAAGAAGGTGAAATGAGTGTCAGGGGAGGTATTTTTGACATATTCCCGCCTGACAGGGAAGGACCGCTCAGAATAGAATTCTTTGGAGATGAAATTGAATCGATCAGGTTCTTTGACATTGATACGCAGCTGTCGATCCGGGAAATAAATGAGATCCTGATTCCTCCCGCCATAGAACCTGAAACTGGCCCTACGCTTATAGAGCGGCATTCCAGCGCGCGGCTGATTCTGAGTGAGCCTGATGACATCAAGAAAAATTACCAGGATCTTGACGAGCTCCTCAATGCCAGAGAGACTATCAGTTTCACCAGTCTGCCTCTGGAAGGGGAAGGGTTCAACCTCGGTATCCGCTCGATTGCCGGGCTGGGCCTGCTCCTTGAAGAGCGGCGTACAGTAGATGAATTCATTGAACGTGTCAGTGAACATGCCCGTCAGAATTATGTCCTGATGGTTTGCGCATCAGATGGCCAGGCCAGGCGGTTAAAAGAGCTTTTTTTTGATCAGGATCTTGAGGCCCCTGTCATGCCGGCAGGGTCAGCTTCACGATACACCCGCAGCCCTGTAATTACGACCGGTGAACTGGGCGGGGGATTTACCTATGAGAACATTATCGTTCTTTCAGCCAAGGACATATTCGGCGGCAGACCGGCTTTTAAGTCATCACGGAAATCAAGGGTTTCCAACCTGATTTCGTCTATCGAGGAATTCAGGAAGGGAGATTACCTTGTCCATATCGACCATGGAATCGGCAAATACCTCGGAATTAAAAAAGAGATTATTGAAGGCCATGAAGATGACCTGATAGCCATGGAATTTTCCGGAGGTGACAAGCTCTTCGTACCGCTGGACCGCATTAATTTTGTACAGAAGTATCATGCGCCGGGCGGTATAAAGCCGAGGGTTGACAAACTGGGTGGTAAGACCTGGATTAAGACCAAGCAGAAGGTCAGGAAAAAAGTTAAGGACATGGCAGAGCAGTTGATTAAGATTTACGCTGCCCGGACTACCGCAAAGGGGTACGCTTTTACGGAGGATACAGAACTGCACACTGAATTTGACGGGTTTTTCCCCTATGAAGCAACGCCTGACCAGCAGACATCCATTGTTGAGATAAAAGAGGACATGGAAAAGGCTGTTCCCATGGACAGGCTCCTCTGCGGTGATGTTGGATATGGTAAGACAGAGGTTATAATGAGGGCCTGTTTTAAAACAGTATATGATTCAAAGCAGGCTGCGGTGCTTGTTCCGACAACAATACTTGCTGAGCAGCATTATGAAACCTTTGTCTCGAGATTTTCTGCCTTTCCGGTGAAAATCGATTTCTTAAGCCGCTTTAAATCCCGGGCTGAGCAGCGTCAGGTTCTTGAAGCCTTGAAAACAGGTGATCTGGATATCGTCATCGGCACCCACAGGCTGCTGGCCAAAGATGTGGAGTTTGGCAATCTGGGCCTGCTGGTCATTGATGAGGAACATAAATTCGGGGTTGCCCATAAAGAGAAACTGAAGGCTCTCAAGGCCCATGTTGATATCCTGACCCTTTCCGCAACACCGATCCCGAGGACACTTCATATGTCTCTGTCCGGGATCAGGGGAATGAGCACGATTGAGACCCCCCCTGAAGAGCGGATGGCTGTAAAGAGCAGTGTTGCCCGCTTTAACCCGGTCATCATAAAAGAGGCCCTGCAGCATGAAATCGACAGGAACGGGCAGGCTTTTTTTGTGCACAACCGCATAAAGGATATCTATGAAATCGCCAGTTTTATTAATCAACTTGTTCCTGAGAGCACAATAGGCGTAGCCCACGGACAGATGAAGGAGAAGGAGCTTGAGCAGGTAATGCATAAATTCTTTCACCAGGAAATAAATGTCCTGGTCTCAACATCTATCATTAGCTCCGGTCTGGACATACCATCGGCAAACACCATTATCATAAACAGGGCGGACAGGTTCGGGCTGGCAGACCTTTACCAGTTGCGAGGCAGGGTTGGCCGCTCCAATATCAAGGCATATGCGTATTTCCTTATACCGGGAGAGGACATCATTTCCTCGGACTCACGAAAAAAGCTGCAGGCAATACAGGAAATGGGATACCTTGGCGCCGGTTTCAGGCTCGCCCTGAAGGACCTTGAGATCAGGGGCGCGGGCAACCTGCTCGGGGCTGAACAGTCCGGTCATATCGGGGCTGTGGGTTTTAACATGTACATGGAAATGCTTGAGACAGCGGTTGCGGAGCTGAAAGGAGAAAAAACAGTATCAACTGTTGAGCCGGTACTTGAAATGAATGCCACTGCGGCAATTTATGATTACTACATTGAAAATCCTGAAATCCGTTTAAGCCTTTACAGAAAAATAGCCGGTGCAAAGGAAATTCCTTTGCTCAGAAAAATAGTAGATGAGCTGAAAGACAGATTCGGAGACCCGCCTGAAGAGACGCGGAGGCTCATTGATATTATGGAACTGAAGATACTGGCAAAAAACCTTTTTGTTACAAAAATTCATAACGCCGCCGGTCGATACAGGATGTTATTTTCTCCGGAAACACCGGTCACACCGGAACAGATATTCGGCCTTCACAAAGGCCGAAAGGGCTACCTGAAATTTCTGCCTGAAGGCGGTGTAGAAATTGATCTGCGGGGGATCAAGTGGAATGAGATTTTCAGAGAGCTTAAGGGTATAATGACAGAGCTCGGGGAGTAAAAAAGAGCGCGTTATGGCTATGTCGATTTATTCAGTGGGGCTTTTTAATAGAGTCAATGCCCGCAGTTGAAGTTCAATAGACCATACCTGGTTATCTTTTTTATTTATATAACATGTTGAACTTTAACGCGGTCGTGCGCAATCAAATACATGTGATTGTTATATATTAAAGTCCCCATTTCCAGTAGGCTATCACGATAAGAACAGCGAATACGATGGAGAGGTTCATATACGCTATGCAGTAGAATGCTTTCTGAACAGCTGTTTTTGGTGGTTTTCTTGAGCTGTCGTATTTGCCAATGACAGAAAGGCCATCCAGTTTCTCTTCCCCGTGAGGAGCCTTAGGGAGAGAGTCGGTCATGTCATTGCCTGCGGCATGTTTCATGTGCAGGCCGTTTTTCCAAAGCTTCAGGCTTGTCATATCTAATACCTTTTCTTTATACGCGATATACGCTGGAGTTCCCTCTTTGCCGTCAAACTGGGAGAGTGTTTCAGGGTCAAATATTTCCGGTATTGCGGTAATTGACTTCTTCCTGCCTTTCTTTAATCTCGGGCCGATAAACAGAACAACAAATAGTGCTGATGATATCATGACAAGATAAAGTGTAATCTTAACCGAGAGCGTTATGCCCCAGGGGCTTGAATAAAGCACATCCAGGCTTCTGATTTTGGAGATTGTCAGAAGCACGCCGGTAATGCCTACTATTATCATTGATATCATTCCGAGGGCCACTTCACTTTTTGGAAGCCCTCTCGATGCATATCCCGGCCTTAGGATTAAGTGTACATACAGTATGGTACCGAACCACATGAATCCAGCAATGATATGAAACACTCCGAAGGCAAAGCGAATAGTTTTTCTCACAGGTCCAAGCACTCTGTACCCGCCTGCAGGAGGCCAGATATAGCCGGATGCAGAGAATTCAAGCCCCATCTCGTTTAAATCCCCTCCGTCCTCTTCAAGATGACAGATCAGGCAGCCCTGTTTAGTGTCTTCAGCATAGTCGGGGGTGGCTGATAGTAAACTGGGCAATAGGAAAATAATAAATATGCTGACAACGCAATAAGGTAATATTGGCTTAATAGTCCTCGTCAGTGAAATAAAATATTTTATGTTCAAGATCCTCACAATAGAAAATATTTTGGTATTATAACTGCCATTTTTTTGAGAAAGCAATGAAAAATGTAGTTAGGCTAACTACAGACACGGATAAAAAACAGAGACCTCGAAGGCATGAACAGGACCCGGCAGTAAAGTTTTTATAGAATATAAAAGAGAGATTGTAAGAACCTGATTTTACCCTCTTATTTTGTGATCTAAAACCGGATAAATTGATTTAATGGGAATATAACAATTATACTTATAAGTCAATGATCTCAATTGTCATCCCCACATATAATGCGTCCAGATTTATGCCAAACCTGATGGATTCGATATTTAAACAGGCTGTTGATGATATGGAAGTAATCATTGTAGATGACTGCTCTACTGATGACACGGTAGAAATTGCAAAAACCTATGCAACGAGAGTTATTCAGATGGAGCAGAACGGCGGGCCGGCAAAGGCCAGGAACAGGGGGGTTGAGGAAGCTAAAGGTGATATAATTTTTTTCCTCGATTCAGATGTGCTTGTTCTTGATGGTACGGTTCAGGAAGTAAAGGATTATTTTGAAAATGAACATGCTGCCAATTGTGTTATCGGCGTGTGCGCGACAGAGCCGTTAAACAATGGATTTGTACCAAAATATATGGCAATGTTTGAGTATATCCACCTCATGGACGCGCTGGGCGAAAACCTGAGCGTGTTTGCACCAAGGTGCGGGGCGATAAAAAAAGAACTCTTCCAGAAAGTCGGCGGGTATGACGAGTCGTACAAGGGCGCTGATGTGGAAGATTTTGAGCTTGCGCAAAGGATTAATGAAACAGACAGTATTGCCCTGAATCCGAAGATGCTTGTTCGCCATCAGTTTGTCAACAACGTTGAGGAGGCTGTCAAAAACTACTTCAAGCGTGCGGTTATGTGGATCCACCTGTTTATGAAGAACAAACAGTTTGACAATGCCGGGCCGACTGCACCGAGCAATGCCATAGCAGCAGTCTGTGCCTTTCTCAGTTTTGGGACTGCGCTCACCTGGCCGCTGATGAACGGAGCGGAATATGCATTCTTTTTATTAATGATACTTTTTCTTTTTTTCAACATACGATGGTGGAACTTTATGAGAAAAGAGGAGGGCTTTCTCTTCTCTGCGAAGGCGCTCCTTTTAAACTATGTCCTGGGTATTGATATTGTCGCTGCATCGTTATATGGATTAATAACCTACCCATTTACGAACAAAGACCCTGTCAAAGGGTAGAAAGCATATATTCATGAAAAAAAATAAGCTTATCGTTCTAGCCTACGCGAATGCGAGTCCTTTTCCCTATCATGCCTGGACCCCGCTTGCAATCCTGTCTTTAGGAGCCTATCTTGAAAAGCATGGATTTTCCGTTGAATATTTTGACGAACGGATCCATAAAAAGAAGCATTTTGAAAATCTTGTCAAGATGAAGCCTCTCCTGATAGGGTTGTCTACCATGACCTGTTTTCAGATCAAGAACACACTGGACCTGGCGGAGATTGCCCGGTTCATTGACTCTGACATACCCCTTGTGTGGGGTGGAACACATCCTTCCATGATGGCAGAGCAGACGCTTGAGTCAAAGCTTGTTGATTTTGTCGTGAAAGGCGAGGGAGAACAGACACTTCTGGAACTGGCCTGTTCTCTCCAGGACAATAAAAAGGAGTTCAGCGCTATCAACGGTCTTGGCTGGAAAGATGGCAAGAAGATTGTTTTAAATGAAGACCGGGAATTTCTGGATATAGAAGACCTGCCCTTACCCTATGAAGGGAAGGGGAGGGAAATCGTGCTTGAGTACATACGAAGGTCAGGCGACACCCTTGAAAATATAGGATATGAATCTTCCCGCGGCTGTCCCCACAAGTGCGGCTTCTGTTATAACGTGTATTTTCATAAGAATGTATGCAGGGTGAAAAGCACGGAGAAGGTACGGGAGGAGCTGATAAAGCTGAAAGCCCTTGGCGTAAACAAGATGACCTTTTATGATGATACCTTCCTTGCCGGCCGCAAGAGTGCCATGCTGGAGATACTTGACCTGCTGAAGGAGCTTGATTTTAAATGGATTGCGAATGTGAGAATCAACACCTTTGACGCGGAACTAATTCAGAAATTTAAGGACAGCGGCTGTGTATATATCTTTTTCGGAATTGAGTCACCAGATGATGATGTCCTGAAATATATTCAGAAAGGGCAGAACAGGAAGATGATCGATAAGGGGATTGAGGTGGCATCCCAGGGAGATATCCCGACCCTTTATTCACTGCTGATCGGCCTGCCCGGTGAGACAGAAGAGCAGATGAACAGGACCCTTGATTTTGCCGATGAGATACGCAGGCGTCATCCCGGAGCGGAAGTCCCGATTCAGCCTTATGTTCCGCTGCCCGGAACCAAATTGTACAAGGAGGCGTTAAAGCTGGGGTTTCAGGCGCCCACAGATCTTGAAGGGTGGAAAAACTTTACCAATGATGAAGTGAGAAACCCCTGGATAAAAGACCCCAAACTCTTGCATGCCATATATATTAATTCATTCCTTGCCTTCCGTTATGACAGGTTTTTGAAAAACTTCTGGAGTAAAATCGTCTTTGGCCCATTACACACCCTCTCGCTCTGGAGATGGAAACACCGCAATTACAAATTATTCTTTGAGCTTTACCTCTATCTGACATACAAGCGCACCGGCAAGTTCTTCATTGCCCTCGAAAAGCTCATCAAGAAATGATCTGATGTTTCATGCTCTTTCTAACACAGAGGCACAGAGACACGGAGAATAAAAAAAAATACTTTATTTTATTGTTTACTCCCTCTGCCATCCTCCTTACCTCATTACTTCTTTACCTCTGTCGTCTGCAGGAGTTAGTCCCATCCGGCTGCAAAGAAAAATATACCAGGCATTTTCAGACGGCAATTGTTAAAATATGCCGTACTATTTCCCCTGGTTGCTGTTGCTGCCGGGCATGTCATGTAAAACAATGCATGTAAGGAACATCTACTGTGGATACCATAAAAGACCTGCGCGCATATCTTGATATTCTGAAGAAAGAACAGGAGATTATTTATATTGATGCACCTGTTGACCCCTATCTGGAGATCGCTGAAATACACAGGAGGGTAATTGAAAAGGGCGGCCCCGCGCTGTTTTTCAGAAATGTAGCAGGAAGCAGATTCCCGGTGGTCACAAACCTTTTCGGGACAAAGAAAAGGATCGACCTTGCCTTTGGGAAGCGTCCGGTGAAATTTGTGAGCGACATGGTGAAGTTTGCTGAAAAGATCATGCCTCCTGATCTGCACAAGCTCTGGGGTGCAAAAGGACTGTTCCTCCAGGGTATAAAAGTTGGCACAAAAAAAAGCAAAAGCGGCCCGGTACTTGAAAACATGCAAAGACCGCCGCGTCTCAGTGAGCTGCCGATGCTTACGTCGTGGCATTCAGATGGAGGGCCTTTTGTTACATTGCCCCTGGTCTATACTGAGCACCCTGAAGGGAAAGGGCATAACCTGGGGATGTACCGGATACAGCGTTATGATGACCAGACAACAGGAATTCACTGGCAGATTCATAAAGGCGGCGGATACCATTATAATGCTGCGGAAAAGCTGGGCAGGTCCCTGCCGCTCACCCTCTATATTGGCGGGCCTCCGGCGCTTATACTTTCGGCTATAGCCCCGGTTCCTGAAGATGTGCCTGAACTTGTCCTTGCGTCTCTCTTACTCGGGAAGAGACTTGATATGGTGAATGACCCTCTTGGCGGACATCCCCTGGTTTCTGATGTTGAGTTTGCGATCAAAGGTGAAGTCCCGCCTTTTCTCAGGAAGCCTGAAGGCCCATTCGGAGACCATTTCGGCTACAATTCCCTGAGGCATGATTACCCGGTGTTTCAGGTAAACAGGCTCTATCATAGAAAGGACGCGATTTATCCTGCTACTGTTGTCGGCAGACCGCGGCAGGAAGATTATTATATCGGTGACTATCTGCAGGAGCTCCTGTCACCTCTCTTTCCCCTTGTCATGACCGGGGTAAAGCAGCTGAAAACCTTCGGCGATACAGGTTTTCATTCCCTTGCGGCAGCCCGGGTTAACAACCGTTATCCGCGGGAAGCATTTGCAGCGGCCATGAGGATACTGGGTGAGGGGCAGCTGTCGCTTACGAAATTCCTTATTATTACTGACGGCGACCTGGATGTGTCTGATTTCCCCGCTCTCTGGACACATGTCCTTGAGAGGGTAAACTGGCAGAGTGACCTCTTTGTTTTTGACAATGTTTCCCAGGATACCCTCGATTATACAGGGCCGGAAGTGAACAAAGGATCAAAGGCTGTACTCATGGGGCTTGGAAAAGAGCCGGTTCGGAGCCTGCCCCTCAAATTCCAGGGAGCTCTCCCGGAGGGCTGCGAGCGGCCTGAAGCCTTTCTGCCGGGGACTCTTGTCTTGCAGTGCAGGGACTATGAATCTGAGCCTGAACTGGGCGAGAGGATTGCGATCGAGGGGGGTCTTTCGGACTGGCAGGTGGTCATGCTGGTTGATGACAGCAGGGCAGCCACGCTGAACCTCAAGGAATTCCTCTGGAGCTTTTTTACGCGCTTTGAACCTGCAGGTGACATTTACGGCAGCAGTCCTCAACGGAGGCGCTTTCATACCCGATTGAGTGCGCCGGTTGTTTTTGACTGCAGGATGAAACCCTGGTATCCCCCTGTTCTTGAAGTGGATGATGCAACGAGAAAGAAGGTCGATGGAAATATACATACTATGCTGCCGGCTATCTGGAGGTAGAAGACGATAATGGCAAAGATTGCGATCCTCCCCGATCTCCTGATTAATAAAATTGCTGCCGGTGAAGTGATTGAAAGGCCGGCATCTGTTGTCCGGGAGCTGGTGGATAATGCCATTGATGCGGGAGCGACGCAGATAGAGATCGAAGTCCTTCACGGCGGAAAGAAACTGATAAAGGTTTCGGATAATGGTACCGGGATGGACCGCGATGATGCTGTCCTCTGTTTTCAGCGTCATGCTACGAGCAAAATAAGGTCAGAAGATGAACTCTTCGATATATCAACCCTTGGTTTCCGGGGCGAGGCAATTCCTGCCATAGCATCAGTATCAAAAGTGACGCTGACGTCATCATCAGCCGGTTCTGATGTAGGAGTCAAAATTGATATTAATGCGCATCAGGAAAAAGAAATCATGGACGCACCGGCCCTGAAGGGCACAACAATCGAGATCAGGGATATTTTTTACAACACGCCTGCCAGGAGAAAATTTCTGAAGACCAACCCGACAGAGCTTTCACACATAATTGATGTAATCGTGAACAAGGCATTTGCCTATCCTGATAGAGGATTTCTGTTAAGGCACAACACCAGCGAATTGTTAAATGCCCCGGCAGCTTCAGACCTGAAGGAGAGGTTCAGACAGCTCTACGGCGAGGAAATGGCTGACGAGTTTCTGGCTCTGGGCAAAGATTCAAAAGCAATAAAAATTACCGGTTTTATATCCTCGGCAGAATATACACGGGGGACCAGAAGTCATCAGGTTATCTTTGTAAACAGGCGGCCGGTGAAGAATCCGACAATAAACCATGCTATTTATGATGCCTACCGCGAGGTGCTTCCCAAAGAAAGGCACCCGGCCTATTTTCTTTTTCTTGAGATCGATCCAACACTGGTTGATGTCAATGTCCACCCGGCAAAGAGAGAGGTGAAGTTTGAAAGGCCCGATGATATCCACCGCTTTGTCAGGGCTGCTGTCTATGAAGCCCTGAACCCGGGGACTGAAGTTGATGTTACTACACATAACCTCAAAGGGTTTGGTTATCAGGGCAGGGGGACATCAAAGGGGCCATATCCCGGACAGGACGTCCCGGTTGTCAGTGATTCAGCCTTAACAGAATTTAACGGTCCTCAAACAGACATTTTCAGTTCAGGACTGACGCACCACATGCCGGTTTTTTTCCATGTCGGGGAATCATTTGTTGCTGCTGCCTCTGAGAAAGGTATTATGATTATTGACCAGCATGCTGCCCATGAGAGGATCATGTATGAGAAATTTCTTCGGAAGACCATGATCGAACCGGAAGCCCTCTTTCTGCCGTTACGCGTAGAGCTGCCGATAAAGGAGCACGGTCTTATTACAAAACATAAAGATATTCTGAATGGCCTGGGTCTGGATATCGAGGACTTTGGCGGCAATAATGTTATTGTCAGGTCAATTCCGAAACAGCTGAAAAAAGCTGATATGAAAGGGCTGCTCCTTGATATAGCATCGGGTATCCAGGAGGAGGAAACATCAGGCATCAAAGGGACCATAACTGAAGATATCCTTCTGAAAAACATAGCCGCGCGGATTGCCTGCCACAAATCAGTCAGGGGTAGCGAACATCTCACCAATGAGGAGCTCTCCCGGATGATGCAGGACCTTGACCAGGCAGAGGAACCTGATAAATGCCCTCATGGGCGGCCGACGAGAATTTATGTTTCACTTGATGAACTGAACAAGATGTTTAAGAGAAAATAACTCCGGCCACCATGAATACTGTAATTATCATACTCGGCCCGACCGGCGTGGGAAAGACAGGGCTCTCACTTATTCTTGCCCAAAAACTGAAGACCGAGATCATAAGTGCTGATTCAATGCTGGTCTATCGCCATATGGATATAGGTACGGCAAAGCCTTCTTCTGAAGAGCTTAAAACAGTTCCTCACCATCTTATCAACATAGTGAATCCTGATCAGAAGTTCAGCGCCGGCCTGTTCAGGGAGAAGGCAACAGAGATCATCAGAGATCTTCATGGGAGAAATAAGGTTCCTGTCATTGCCGGCGGCACGGGTCTGTATATCAGGTCAATTACAGAGGGGTTGTTCCAGGGCCCGGGTGCAGATGAATCACTGAGAGAGAAACTTAAATCAGAAGAAAAGAAGCATGGCACGGGATATCTGTACGCCAGGCTGAAAACTACTGACTCTGAAGCAGCCGGGAAGATCGAGCCGAATGACCTCCGTAGGACGATCAGGGCACTGGAGGTATCATTAAAGTCAGACAGGGGAATCTCAGAGTCTCAGCGGCTCTTCACAGAGCCAGGCACCTATGATTTTATTAAAGTTGGCCTGTCAAGAGACAGGAAAGAACTGTATCCGATGATTGAAGACCGTGTTGATGCCATGCTGAAGGACGGATTACTTGAGGAAACAGAGCGGCTCCTTACCATGAATCCTGGCAGGACTTCCCTCCAGGCACTTGGCTACAAAGAGATGGCCTCATACATTAACGGGATCATTGACTTTGAAGAAGCTGTCCGGCTCATAAAAAAAAGGACTAAAATGTATGCCAAGAGGCAATACACATGGTTCAGAAAAGAACCTGATATCCAGTGGGTGGACATAACCGGGATTATGGACAGTGATGGCATTTACACACGCGTAATAAATAGTGTTGATATTCTGAAGAAAATTCTTTACTCTAATGAATATTGATCAATGTGGAGGAGTAAAGCCTGCTTTGCTCTTTATTTCAGCTGGACAGGATTGGTCAGAAGTAAAAGCTGTGCAGCACGGCAGTTCCTGATTCATTTTTGAAAAAGGAGATGAATATGATCACGAAGGACCAGAAAATTCAGGACCTCTACCTTAATCAGCTGAGAAAAGAGAAAATACCGGTTACCATATTTCTTGTAAACGGCACCCGTCTGAAAGGAACGATAAAGGGATTTGACAACTTTGTCGTACTGCTAAAACAGAATTCCCAGCAGCTTATTTACAAGCATGCGATATCGACGATCTCCCCGGAAAAAGACGTGGTCCTGCGAATGGATCACGAGCCTGAAAAAGAGTAGTCAATGCAGTCTGTCCCGAAGACCCCTCTCCTGACAGTAGACGCAATCATTGAACTGCCTGAAGGAATCGTCCTTATTAAACGGAAGAACCCACCTCCTGGATGGGCTTTCCCCGGGGGATTTGTAGATTATGGAGAGACCCTTGAAGATGCGGTGATCAGGGAGGCCAGAGAAGAAACCGGTCTTGATATAACCCTTGTACGGCAGTTCCATACTTATTCATCTCCTGAGAGAGATTCGCGGCATCACACGGTATCTACTATATTTATCGCAACCGCATCAGGTACTCCTGTTGCAGCAGATGATGCAAAAGAGGCAGGGGTCTTTACCCGGGACACGCTGCCGGAAGACATTGCCTTTGATCACCGGGAAATACTGGACGATTATTTCAGCGGTACATTTTAAAAAAGCGGGAGCAGGCTGCTCTGGAGAGACGAAGATTAGCGGCTTTTACATTGATAATAACCAGAACGGTCAGGGTGTTACATTCTGGGCGATTGTTTCAGTCTTGACCAGAGTACCGGTGGCATCTGCTACAACATCCCCATTTCCGATTACCGCTTTAGCATATACGTTCAGCAGCTTTCTCCTGTTTGAAATAACCTCTGCTGATACGGTTATTTTTTCACCTACCCTCACAGCCTTTTTAAGGCGGATATCCATCCGTGCTGTGACAGCCGGCATTTTTAACGCAATAGCGAGTTTGACCATGACTTCATCCAGTAAGGTCGAAATAATGCCGCCATGAACAATATTCACATATCCCTGATGATTCTTTTCAGGACTAAACTCAGTTTTCATTATCCTGCCGTCAAAAGAAAAATCAAGGTTTAAACCTATCGGGTTATGGGGGCCGCAGACAAAACAGTAACCGTCGTCTACGAATTTATTCATCTTTGGTTTCATGTTAGATTTTTAAAAAAGACTCCAGGCCGCTCTTTATCATCATTACTGCAATAGCTGCAAGAAGTAGCATGGCTATCTCCGAGATCAAAATCACGTTGTTTTATTGAATCTAATATAGCTCATTATAAGTTTATTGAATGGAACCGTCAAAGTCAGTAAAGCGGAAAGAAAAGATGACACGAGCGGTGTGCTATGATTAGTCCATGAAATCCCTTAAGAAGAAACTGGATAGATTTTACCGGGAATATGACTTTCAGAAAAGACTCAGGCAGGACCCGATAGAAATTCCCCACAGATATTCCAATCCCGTTGATATTGAGACAGCAGGTTTTATCGCGTCCTGTTTCGCATACGGGAGGATCAGTCTTTTTAAGCCGGTAATCGAAAAGATCCTTAAACCGGGAGGGAAGAACCCTGGAGATTTCTTTTTAAATTTTTCCCTTGATAAAGAGCGGAAGTACTTTGAAGGGATCAGCTACAGATTTAATAAAGGCAGAGATGTGCTCTGCCTTGTGCATATGCTCAGTGAAACTCTCAGGGAGTGGGGCTCTCTGAAGGAACTGTTTCTTCATCACTATAATCAGGACCATGAGGATATAAAAGAAGCCCTGCATGGTTTTGTCGGGCATTTTCTCGGAATCAGGACATCTGCTGTCTATGGGAAAAATTTGAAGCCCCCCGGACTCATGCAGCTGCTAGCATCTCCAGGCAATAACAGTTCCTGTAAGAGAATGAACCTCTTTCTCCGCTGGATGGTGAGAAGAAGAGACATTGATTTTGGAATATGGGATGCAGTGCCACCTTCGAAGCTCATTATACCCCTGGATACTCATATTGCCAGGAT
>CAMYND010000059.1:0-2695 GCA_947259645.1 Thermodesulfovibrionia bacterium
TCTCACCATCTTGGACGCGATTCCGTCAACAACATCATCAATGTCAAAGAGGTTTTCCTCTTTTGACAACTGGCTTTGAATAACTATCTGAAAAAGGAGGTCCCCAAGCTCCTCACGTATTCCGTCAGTGTCGTCATCTTCAACAGCTTCGAGCAGTTCATGGAACTCTTCTACAAGATACGGCTTCAGGGACTCCCTCGTCTGTTTTTTGTCCCAGGGACAGCCCTCCGGGCCTCTTAATCGTGCGACAATGCTGACAAGTTCCTGGAAGTTCATGAAGAGAGTATATCAAAATTAACTTGATAGAGGTTATCTCATTGGAGTAAAGTTATACGTTGCAGTCAATACGTTGTACATCACAGAAAAGATCATTAGACCTGCTCTGCTAACGTCAGGGCTCTTAAGGGAGATTGCGCTGATGAAAAAAACAGTCCATTATTTTGAAAAGCCCGGCCGGGACAATACAGGGGCCTGCCTCGAGATCGTAAAACTGTCGTCAAAGGAGTCAGGAATCAAACATATCATCATTGCCTCGACTGAAGGTGACACTGGCCAGCTCTTTGCCGAAGAATTACAAGGAATGGGTCTCAATGTGGCAGTAGTAACCCATTCCTGCGGGTTTAAGGAGCCCAACACCCTTGAACTTACCCCTGAAGCCCGGAAAAGAATCGAGGCTGCCGGCGCTGTTATCTATACCGGCACCATGATCACGCACAGCCTTGAAACAGCTCTCGCCTCAAAGTACAGCGGCGTATATCCGACCCTTCTTGTTGCCCAGTCACTCCGCCGTTTCGGAGAAGGCATCAAGGTATGCTGCGAGATGGCAATGATGACCGCTGACGCAGGAATCGTTCCTGAGGGGGAGGAAATAATAGCTGTAGCCGGAACCGGGAGAGGGGCTGATACAGTTGCCATCTTACGGGCCGCCCCGTCAAAAAGATTTCTTGATTTGAAAGTTCTTGAAATTCTCGCGAAGCCAAGGGGGTAAAAAGAGCCTCCGTCTCACCCGAAGCACCACCATCTCAGGGTAAACGCTTACCCCTGATTCATGCGATGCCAATAATAAGCAATCCTGTGACTGAGGTCACATTTTTTTGTCCTGCGCAATTATACAATAGAATCAGGATGGAAAAATATGATTAGCTTTTCAAATGTAACAAAGGCCTATGACAAGGAGCCGATATTAAAAAACCTGACCATGTCCGTTGACAGAGGTGAGATCACCTTTATAACCGGGCCAAGCGGAGCCGGTAAATCAACCCTGTTAAAGCTCATCTACTGCTCAGAACGCCCTGACAACGGGAAGATCAGTGTTGACAACTGGGTCGTGCACAAACTGAAGCAGAGAGCCATTCCCTACTTCAGGAGGAACATCGGAATTGTTTTTCAGGACTTCAAGCTTTTAGATAATAAGACTGTTTTTGAAAATGTTGCCCTTGCACTGAGAATTCACAGGATGGATAAAAAAGCGCTAAGAATGGCTACCCATAACGTACTGAAAGAAGTAAAAATGTCCCACAAGGCAAAAGACTACCCCCCCTACCTGTCCGGAGGTGAACAGCAGAGAGTGGTAGTTGCACGGGCCATGGTAACAAAACCGATGATCCTTCTTGCTGATGAGCCGACAGGCAACCTTGATGCTGAAAATACCCGGACAATCATGAAACTATTCCGGGAGATTAACGCCCAGGGCACCACAGTAGTTATTGCGACACATAATGAGGGGCTGTACACCGGGTCAGGCAGGAGAGTTTTAGTCATAAAAGATAAGTATATTGACAGGGAGATGATGGGTTGAAGATTTTTTTCTATTACTTTCAGTCTGCCTTTAAAAATATATGGCGTGAAAAGTGGATCAACCTGCTCACTATCTTATCAATCAGCATCGGCCTCTTAATACTGTGTGCCTTTGCCTTGCTCTCATTAAACATGGACTCAGTGCTTCGCCACTGGTCCAAAGGGTTCGGAATCGTTGTTTATCTTGATGAAGCGATAAGCAAACAGGAGGAGAAAGATATTGAGAACCAGTTCCTCAACGATCCTGACATAATCAAGGTGAACTACATATCCAAAGAGCAGGCCCTGATCGATGTCCGGGACACCCTGGGTACTGATGCAGTTATTCTCGATAATATCAAGGAAAACCCCCTCCCCTCATCATTTGAGATCAAACTGAAAAATGACCTGTTGAATGCTTCTTATGTAAAGGACAAGTCATCAGAACTGCGCAAAATGAAGAGCATATCAGAAGTTCAATACGGCGAGCAGTGGCTGTCGTCATTGAATACGATATCAGAGACAATGATGACAGGAGCAGCTATTCTGGGATTTGCCATATTCATAGCAGTCACGTTTATTACGTACAGCACGATAAAGATATTCTTCTACCGGAGAAAAGATGAGGTAGAAACCCTTAAACTGCTCGGGGCAACAAAAAGTTTTATCAGGGTGCCTTTTTTAGTTGAAGGCCTTTTTATCGGTGTAATGGGGGGGATTCTCAGTTCACTGACAGTTTTCTCTGCCCACTCATTCGCGACGCTCAGGATCGCTGAGTTTATGCCATCCATAAGATCATCGCTGGCAATACTCCCCTACTCCGCATATATAGCTATACCGGTCGCAGGAGCCCTGATGAGCTTGATAGGAAGTTACATCGCCGTAGGAAAGATACGGTATTAGGAGCAGATAATTGGGA
>CAMYND010000059.1:2717-18069 GCA_947259645.1 Thermodesulfovibrionia bacterium
GCAGAGGCGGAAAGTACCAAGTCACGGCTCTCGGAGATTCAAAACAGTATCATGAATAAGCTTAAAAAAGTCCGCGAAACCAAAGCAAAGGAGGAGTCAATACAGAGCCGGATCAATGGGATGAACGAGACAATTGAGCGCAAGGAAAAAGAGCTGAGGAGTTATGACAATAAAATTACACGCTCAAAAGGAGAAATCCGGGCCCTGTCAAAAGGACTGTCTTCCCTTGACAAAAAGCTTGATAACAGAACCGAATATTTGAATGAACGGATCAGAGCGATCCATAAGCGCCGGTACGGGAGCAACGCCCTCCTGCTCTTATCAGCAGCAGACTATCAGGACCTTATCAGAAAGAGCAGGTATGTCAGCCTCCTTGCACATTATGACAGCAATGTAATTCGCAAGTATAGTCGCGACATCGAGGAAGCAAGCGCAAAGAAAAGAGACCTGGAAGCAAACAACCATAAACTGAGGAGCACCAAAAAAGCAGTAAAACAGAAAAAAAATGAATTACTGGTTAATAAGACAGAAAAAGACAAGCTCTTAACCCTGGTAAAAACCAAACGCCTTGCTCAGGAAGAGAAAATCAGGAAGTTGAAAGAGTCCTCCAGAAAGCTTCAGAAAGTGGTAAAGGGCCTCAAAGGGGGAAAGATCCCCCAATCAATTTCCGGTCAGGGATTCAGGGCCTCAAAGGGAAACCTTCCATGGCCGCTCAAGGGTAACATTATGATTCCCTATGGGCAATATAAAGATCCGACGCTGAATGCGACAGTCTTCAAAAACGGAATAGAGATCAGGGCATCCCGGAAAGAGAGCCCCGCGGCAGTGGCAGGAGGCAGGGTCGTGTATGCCAGCACCTATGAAGGCTACGGAAAACTGCTGATAATTGACCATGGGAACGGCTATCACAGCCTGTATGGAAACCTTTCAGAATTAAGGCTGAATACAGGAGAACTACTGATAGCCGGCATGGACATTGGTAAAGTTCGGACATCAAGCGCATTGAATGCCCCCACGCTGTATTTTGAAATCAGGCATCAAGGCAGGCCCCTCGATCCGATGCCATGGCTCCAAAAGAGGGGCTAAGGCACCTTTTGTTACCACGGAAACCGCAACATCCTGACAGTTCGCACTTACCCTCATTTCCTCAATTCCAGCAAGAATTTTTTTTTCGGAAATATCTGCATATATTACTACTTAAGTTTTCTTCATGATTTGCCGATAAGTCCATTAAATGGGAACCTTGTACTGAATATTGATAAATTGAGAGTCCACGATAGCTGAACAGCATATCAGGCTCTGAATCATTTATATGAATAAAGTTACAAAAAAGTGAGGGGCAACATGACAGGTAATAAATATTATTCATTTTTGGCGAGATGCCTGGTTCTGATGTTATTCATAATGTCTTTAACCGACCTTTCATACTCTTCAGGATTATTTCATACTGTTCAGTCAGGCAGCTTCTTAAGTGAAGACGACGCATTGACTGAATACGATTCTATCCTGATTAAACTGGACCAGTATGACCTTGATAATTTAAGGATAGAAAAAATCGGACAGTTCTACTCTGTTCGTCTGGGGAGATATGATAGTTACATCTCGGCGAAGGAATTTTACCAGAGGATTAAAAAAGATGTCCCCGGGGCAGCTGTAGTTAAAGCGTATATAAAAGAGGAAAGAATCGTAAAGGCATACAGCGCGACCCCACCGGAAAAAACAGTATGGGGCACACAGCAAGCACGTAAGCCGCAAGCTATGGCGTCGCCTGCAATCCCCGCGATATTTAAAAAAGATAATTCTTTGCCATTAAAGGACAGTTTCTCAAAAGCGTCCCTCTTTGACAAAGAAGACCTGAATGCAGGATTTCAGAATGATGATGAAGATGCTTTTCTTGACGAAGGCATAGCAGCAATAACCAGCCCAAGCGAAGACATGGCTCTTTCCTTTATACAGCCGGGCCTGATTGATAAAGTCCTCGTGAAAGAAGGCCAAATGGTAAAGAAAGGCCAGGTACTTGTTCAACTGGATAATGAAGCTGACCTTGTTCTGCTGTCACTTATCAGGGAAAAAGGCGAAGACAGGACCCAGATAGATTCTCAGAAAGCCAGCCTCGCACAAAAGAGAATTTACCTCGATAAAATGGAGTGGGCAGCGAAACGCGGCTCAGCTACTGAAATGGAAGTTGAAGAGGCACGGCTCGCGGTAAAAATAGCGGAGTATTCATTAATAACAGCGGAATTTGATCATGCCCAGAATAAGAAGAAATATAGTGAAGCAAAAATACGTATTGACAATATGAGTTTGAAAAGCCCCATACGCGGACGGGTAGAAAAAATAGAAGTTGAGGTTGGAGAATCGATTGACGGTCTTGCCAGTGCTGTCCGTGTTGTCAAGACTGATCCTCTCTGGCTAGACGTTCATGTTCCTCTTGAAAAAGGCAAATCCCTTCGTCTTAACCAGACTGCGGAAGTTATTTTTCCAGGGGAAACTCAGACCAGGGAAGAGGGAAAAGTAACCTTTATATCTACCGTTGCTGATGCAGCCAGTTCAACCTTGAGAGCGCGCATTGAACTACCAAACAGATCAAACAGGACAGCAGGGGAGCATGTAAGCGTCCTGTTCAATACACCATAGCGGTTGAGATTGGATCAATCAGGAACAATGATAAAAAAGATATCAGCAGACAATACCGTAAACAAAAAAGATCACACCCTATTACATAGTGCAGTGAAAATATTCCCTGCCCTTTTTTTAGCCTCCTTTATCATCAGCTGTGTTTCCGATACAGTAAACCACCGGGGCACTACCGCAATTTATGGAGAACGCCTTGCAGTAAGTGGCCCACAGGAACGGACAGGCAATCAGGGACTTGAACGCCTTATCCCTGCCCGGGACCCAAAGCTTCCTGAACTGAAGACTCGTAAGAATCCCAAGGGAAAAACTGAAATTAACCTTTCACTAGAAGATGCTGTTTTGAGGGCATTGGCAAAGAGCCCTGAAATTACTGTTGTAAGTTATGACCCTTCAATCGCGAAAGAGTCGGTAACTGTTGCGGCCTCAGAGTTTGATATTACAGCATTTGGAGAGGTCGGGTATGATAAAAATGACATTCTTTCGAATGACTCATTCCAGTCAGGTCAGTCCCATTCCAGCCTCTGGGAAGCCGGCATTAAGCAGAAAGGAACAACCGGTGCTGAATGGAGCCTTGCTTACTCGCTGAACCGGAGTTTTGATGAATCGGCCAGCAGGAACTTCACCACAGCCTATGAGCCGGTGCTGAAATTTGAGTTGAGGCAGCCTCTCCTGCGCAATGCATGGAGCGATGTTAATCTGGCAGGTGTAAACATCGCAAAGCTGAACTACAGAATTGCCACTGAAAGCTTTCGCCGAAAAGCGGAAGAGGTTTCAGCACAGGTAACAACACTGTACTGGTCCCTCCTTCAGGCCAGGCGAAATATTGAAATACAGGAAAGTCTCCTGTCATCAACCACTGAAACATTACGAAAAGTGGAGGACAGGAAAGATATTGATGCTACCCTGGGAGATGTTAAGCAGGCAGAAACATCCCTGAAAAACAGGACCGCTGTTAAACTCGAGGCTGAAAAGAAACTGCTCGATATACAGGACAGGCTGGTAAGGCTCATTGCAGGCCACCAGATGAACCTGACCGAAGACCTCGAGGTAATCCCGGTATCTGTCCCAGACAAGGGAAATTCCGATCTTGATCAGTCTGAGATGCTCAACCTCGCTCTTGCCCATAATCCTGAAATATCACGGGCAGAACTGGAGGCTGAAGTCGCAGAAATAAACGTCAAGGTTGCGAAAAAGCAGATGAAGCCACGACTTGACATTGTCGCCTCAACACAAATGCAGGGCCTGTCCGATGGGTCCGGGGAAGCCAATGATCTTTTTTCCAGCGGCGATTACAACAGCTATAGTATCGGTTTGGTCCTGGATTACCCAATTGGAAACCGCGAGAAAAATGCAAAATTTCGTTTAAACAAACTGAAGCATGCAAAGGCCCTTTCAAACGTTCAAAACATCTCAGACCGGGTCGCCTCACTTGTTAAGGACAGGATCAGGTCTGCCGAAACAGCACACGAGGAGATTCAGATCCAGAAAGAAGCTGTCAGCGCCGCAACGATTCACCTCCAGTCCCTTGAAGATATTGAGGAGGTCAGGAAAAGCCTTACCCCCGAGTTTCTCCTGGCAAAGATTCAGGCCCAGGACTTGCTCGCTAACGCTCAAAAGGCTGAAATAAAGGCTGTCGTTGATTACAACATCTCCCTTACGCAACTGTTACAGGCTGCAGGCACAGTGCTGAATCTCCGTTCGGAAAACAGGGAAAACCCTTACACTGTTGATTCTGAATCAGCTGCACTGATGGTACATTCGAACAGCACTGATTTCAGCGGGCCCTCATCGTCAAAACCTGCAGAGGAAATAAGAGGCAAAACCGGTGTACCGGCGGCAAAAGGGTCCATGGAAAGTGGAGTAAATCCCTGGATGAAGCGAAGAATTTTTGCCCAAGAAGTATTAACAAAATTGAAAAAATACTATCCTGATTCAGGAACCGATAAGAAGTAATACCATACAAATAAGGACACCAGATGAACGGGGTTATCGAAAACCTGCAGCAGATTCGACGCTTCACAGGTCACCCCGGTGAGTTCTGGCCTCTTTTTCTCGAACTCTCAACCAGACTGGCCAATGCCCGTGCCGGACTGCTTCTGATCCAGGGCAAAGAACCGGGAACGTGGAAACAATTAAGTATCTGGCCTGCCAATGAAGACACACTAAAAAGTATCTCAACACTTACTCCCTTAATAGAACAGGCAGCTGATGCGTCTCTTGAAAGCCCGTCCGCCTGGGACTGTAAACGAAGCAACGGCAGCGCAAAAAAAGAGACGGCCCTTCTGGGAGTCCGCCTTGAAGCAGAAAAAGGGGAGCGGCCTTACGTTATCGTCTTTCTCCTTGATCAAAAGCCGTTAGAGAGCATAGAGCAGACCGCTCAGTCCCTGAAGCTGATATCAGATACCCCTGCAGTCTACGGGAGATTCCGGGCAGAACATCAGGCAGAGAGAGGGACTGTACATTTAGCTGAAGCCCTGGACCTTATGGTTCTGCTGAATGGAGAGAAACGGTATATGTCAACTGCCATGTGCCTGGTGAATGAAACAGCGTCCCGCTATAACTGTCAGAGAGTAAGCCTTGGCTGGATAGAGAGCGAATATGTCCGCCTCCAGGCAATCAGCCATATGGAGAAATTTGAGAAGAAAATGGACATAGTCCAGTCACTTGAGGCAGCCATGGAAGAAGCCTTTGACCAGAATGAGGAAATTCTCCTGCCCTCCCCCTCTGAAAATACAACAGTTACCCGTGACCATGAAGCCTTTTCAAAAGAACAGGAAACCGGATTTATGGTTTCTCTGCCGATCAGGCTGGATGACCTGACAGTGGGAGTGCTGACCTGTGAAAGAAAAGAAATCCCCTTTTCTGATTTAGATGTCAGGGGTTTGAGAATACTCTGCGACCAGGCTGCGCGGAGACTGGATGACCTTAAAAAAAGTGACAAGTGGATTGGAGCGCGACTCGCAGATAAAGCGCGAACAGCAGCATCCCGCCTTTTTGGTGTTGAGCATACACTTGCCAAGTGTGTCAGCCTCCTGGTCTGCTCTCTCCTTTTCTTCCTTCTCTTTGGCACACTGGAGTACCGGGTAGAGGCCCCCTTTATTCTCAGGAGTGATGACGTACGATACCTTCCCGCTCCATTCGAAGGATATATCGAAGATGTTTTTGTAAAAGTAGGCGAGAAAGTTAACGAGGGCGATCTTCTGCTAACCTTTGATACGGGTGACCTTCTTCTGGAAGAGTCGGCAGCTATTGGCAACAGGCACCGGTATACCCGTGAAGCAGAAAAGGCACGGGCTGAAAATACCCTGGCTGAAATGAACATAGCTCTCGCCATGGCAGAACAGGCACAAGCCAGGCTCGATCTGGCACGCTATCATCTGAAGCGCGCAGAATTAAAAGCCCCCTTCAGCGGTATTGTTGTGGAAGGGGACCTTGAAAAAATGCTTGGAGCATCAGTAAAAAAAGGCGATGTACTGCTTAAGGTGTCCCGGATTGAGACCATGTATACGGAGCTGGAAGTAAATGAGCGTGATATCCATGAACTGGCTGAAGGAGCAACCGGAGAAATCGCATTTATCAGCCAGCCTCAGTTGAGTTTTCCGATTACCATTGAGCGAATCGAACCGGTGGCACTGGCGAAAAAAGAGACTGGCAATGTCTTTCTTGTCCGTGGTCTCTCTTCTGAAGGGCTGGCGGAATGGTGGAGACCGGGCATGAGCGGTGTCTCCAAAATAAATGCAGGAAAGCGCAATATTTTCTGGATACTCACGCACAGAACAGCTGATTTTATCCGGATGAGGCTCTGGTGGTAATATGGCAGGTGCGGGTAAAACATTCAGCGAATCCTGGCACAGGATAACCGATCAGAAGTTAAGCCTGAGATCTACCGTAGAAGTGCGAAAACAGGTTTTTCGCGGTGAAAGATGGTATGTACTTCATGATCCTTTTAATAACAGTTTTTTTCGACTGCGCCCTGAAGCCCATGAATTCGTAATCCGGCTGAGGCCGGACCGGACCGTAGGGGACGTGTGGGAAGAGTGCCTGCAAAGGAATCCCGACAGCGCCCCCGGCCAGGAACATGTTATTCAGCTTCTTGCCCAGCTCTATTTTGCAAATCTTCTTCATTATGAAAATCCCGCGGACAGCGCAAAGCTTTTTGAACGCTACCGTGAACGAAAACAGAGAGAGCTGAAGTCAAAACTGCTCAGCATTATGTTTATTCGACTGCCCCTCTTTGACCCTGAAAACCTGCTGAAGAAAATCATGCCGGTCATCAGGAGCATCGTCAGCCCGGCAGGCGCTGTCCTCTGGCTTATCACCGTTCTCATGGCAGGAAAGGTATTTGTTGATCATTTTGATGAAGCAGCAGTACAGGCCCAGGCAATCCTTGCACCGGACAATCTGATTTTTTTATATGTAAGTCTTGTTCTTATCAAAACGCTTCATGAATTCGGGCATGCCTTCGTCTGTAAACGTTTCGGTGGGGAAGTGCATACAATGGGAATAATGTTGATGGTGTTCACCCCCCTTCCTTATATGGACGCAACATCAAGCTGGTCATTCCGGAGCCGGAGAGAGCGGATCCTTGTAAGCTCAGCCGGAATGATTTTTGAAATACTGGCAGCTTCCATAGCTGCGTTCATATGGGTTGCAACCGGACCAGGAATGATCCACAGTCTCGCCTACAACATGATGTTCATCGCCTCGGTGTCAACAGTGCTGTTCAATATTAACCCCCTGCTCCGTTTTGACGGATATTATATCCTCTCTGATCTGCTGGATATCCCGAACCTCCATTCCCGGTCTCGCATGCATCTTCGCCATCTTGCTGAATACTATCTTTTCGGATGCAAGGACTCATCCAGTCCGGCCCAGACCGGACGGGAGGCTTCATGGTTGACCGCATTCGGTGTACTGAGCGGGATCTACAGGGTTGTTATTTTTACCGCGATCATACTCTTTGTAGCTGACCGTTTCCTCATGGCAGGGTTGATCATGGCTTTAATCTGCATTATCTCCTGGGGAGTAGCCCCCTTTATACGGTTTGCCATATACCTTTCGTCCAGTCCGAGGCTCTCACGGACGAGGGCTCGCGCTGCCTCGGTAAGCTTCGGGGCTCTGGCCGTCATCCTGTTTTTTCTTTCTGTCGTTCCCTTTCCAAACCGCTTCCGGGCCCCGGGTATACTGGAGGCAGAGTCTCATGTCCGTGTTGTCAATGATGCTCCGGGATTCGTACAGTCTGTGCTCGTATCGAGCGGAACTGATGTTAAATCCGGAACACCGTTGATAGCGCTCTCAGACCACGAGCTTGAGCTGGAAATCGTGGCTGCACAGGCACAGTTTAAGGAAACTCTGGCTCTCCAGATGCGCGCCAGGGACAGGGAGCAATCGGAAATTGATCCTATTCTCAGCCGGCTTGAGACACTGGAAAAGAAGCTGGAGAAACTGGATAAACAGCGCCGTTCACTCCTTGTGCGGGCACGGCAAACCGGAACCTGGGTCTCACCCAGAAGCAGTGAAATGAAAGGGACCTGGCTGGCCAGAGGCACGGAGATAGGGATGATTGTAAACTACGGTGAAGTTCGTTTTACAGCAGTTGTAACTCAGGACGACGCATCAAATCTCTTTGCCGGTGATATTGCCAGTGCTGAAGTCCGTCTCCACGGCCAGGGGAATACATCTCTGGGCGTGAGCTCATATGAATTTATTCCCTTTCAGTTTGAAAAGCTGCCCTCTGCAGCACTTGGATGGGGTGCAGGAGGCGAAATACCGGTCTCAATTACCGATGAGAAAGGCCTTGAGACAGCAGAGCCCTTCTTTGAAGTGTTCGCCCTCCTCAATCGTCATCCCGGCATACCTTTCCATCACGGCCGCTCTGGTCAAATCCGTTTTTATCTCAACTCTGAGCCCCTTATTCAGCAGTGGCTCCGTAAATTCAGGCAGGTCCTGCAAAAGAGGTATCAGATTTGATTCTGCCTGCCACTGATTATCGGGCAGCTCATATTTCTGCACCCGAGGAACCGCATAAAGGGCTTGACCGCCTTGCTCACGCTCTTACCGGCTGCTACCAGAGGCGTTCAGCATTGCTGCGTAACATGCAGCGTGAGTCTGAACAGATTATTCAAAAATCCTTGACACTTCGCAATATGTCAGCTGACAGACTGCGGGAGCGTCTGGGAAATTATCGCTCCTGCTTCCGCCGCCGTCGTACAGGATATGAGAAAAACATCACTGAGGCACTGGCTGTCATGGCAGAGGTTTCGGAGCGGACCCTCGGACTTCGGCCTCACCCGGTTCAGATCCTCGGCGCCCTTGCCCTGTACCGGGGATATCTCGCGGAGATGGCAACAGGAGAAGGGAAAAGCCTGACAGCATGCTTTCCCGCAATACTTTCAGCCTGGTCAGGACTCCCCTGTCACATTATCACCGTCAATGATTACCTTGCAGGACGCGATGCTGATGAGATGAGGCCCTTTTATGAGTTTTGTGGTCTTTCCACCGGGTGGGTGAGCAGTACCATGCCAACCGATGAGAGACGAATACAGTATGAAGCAGCAGTCGTGTACACAACAAGTAAGGAAATCGTTGCTGACTTTCTCAGGGACCGGATCAAACTTGGGGCTTGCCAGGACCCGACCCGTCGTTTGATAAGCTCCATGATGCAGTCCCGGGTCAGGAGGAGTGAAGGGCTGGTCATGCGGGGGCTCGACACAGCCATCGTTGATGAGGCTGACAGTGTATTAATTGACGAGGCAGTAACTCCCCTTATCATTTCACATGCTCAGGCAAATGAACAGCTTCAGCAGTCATGTATCATTGCCAGGGACATAGCGGATAAACTGGCCGCTCCACTTGATTACTCCCTGGAGACCAAATACCGTGAGATAACGCTTACGAAAACAGGCCGTACGAAAATCGCAGACCTTTCCTCTTCTCTTCCAGGTATCTGGCAGGGGCCTTCCCGCCGCGAAGAGTTAGTCATTCAGGCATTGACCGCTCGAGAGCTTTACAAGCGGGACAAACAATACGTGGTCCAGGACGGGAAAGTGGTTATTGTAGATGAATTTACCGGCCGCCTTGTGCCTGACAGGACATGGAAACATGGTCTTCATCAGGCTGTTGAAGCAATGGAAGGTCTTGAACTGTCTGATCCCGGAGAAACCCTTGCCAGATTGAGTTTTCAGAGGTTTTTCCGTTTTTTCAGAAAATTAAGCGGAATGACAGGGACTGCCAAAGAAGCGGCAGCAGAGTTCTGGCTTATTTACGGAATACCTGTTATGAAGATCCCGTCTCACAAACCCTGTATTCGGACATACACATCCGATGGCATATATTCAGATCAACAGAAGAAGTGGGAAGCTATTGTGGATGAAATCGAGATCGTCCATAAGACCTGCCGTCCTGTCCTCGTGGGAACAAGAAACGTTAAGGCAAGCGCACGGCTTGCCGAATTTCTCTCGGAGCGAGGATTGAAATTCAACCTGTTGAACGCGATAAATCACAAAGAAGAAGCCACTATTATTGCATCAGCAGGAAAGCGGGGCGCTATTACCATAGCTACAAATATGGCAGGAAGAGGCACTGATATTAAACTGGCTAAAGGGGTTGCCGCACTCGGTGGTCTTCATGTAATTGCAACAGAACGTCATGAGTCTCTGCGCATCGACCGGCAGCTCTTCGGGCGCTGTGCCCGTCAGGGAGACCCGGGGAGCGCCCAGGCATTTATGTCCATGGAGGATGAACTGTTACGGAGATTTATTCCTGCTCCTTTCAGGCAGGCTCTTTCTGCCGCGTTAAGGAAACAGGCTCCTGGGAGCAGGCGTGCCGCAGAACATCTTTTTTCTTATACCCAGAAATCAGCGGGCCGCCTGGCTTATCGGCAGCGAAGGGAAGTACTTGAGATGGATACCTGGCTTGCAAAAGCACTATCATTTACCGGCTCAGGGATTGAAAAATAATATAACGTGTATGGATGGTTCAGTTGGCCTGACCATTCTCCATGAACTTACTTTCTTTTTCCCTGACCCATGTAACAACACAGTTACGACCGCCCTGCTTGGCCTTGTAAAGAGCAATGTCCGCCCGTGACAATAATTCTTCAACATCGCGAATCCCGTAAGTTGTAGTGCTCACACCGAAGCTGGCTGTAAGATGGTGTTCCACGTTTTCCGCAATGCACTGAGCACCTTTTGATTCTATTTTAGAGCGCATTTTCTCAGCTATGAGGTTCGCATTATCTACATTACAATCCGGTAAAACAATACAAAATTCTTCCCCGCCATATCGGCACACTGCATCCTCGCCCCTTACCATAGACTGAAGTGTATCGGCTACAAACTGTATGACGTTATCACCCCCGGCATGACCATATTTGTCATTAATTGATTTGAACATATCAATATCTATCATGATGCAGGAAAGACTGGTTCCTTCAGCAGCGGTTTCCACAAGATATTGATTCGCTATTTTAAAGAATGCGCGCCGATTCAGGCACCCTGTCAAAGAATCGCTCATCGCAAGCACCTCGAGCTCCTTGTTTTTACGGTTGATTTTGTCTTTTGACATTTGCAGAAGCTCTACCATCCTTGAAAGTTGAAAACTCTGTTTTTCAAGTTCCGTTATATCGTCAAAGGTTACTACTGCACCCCGGCTTTTACCATGATCATCCAGCACTGGCGCACAATTTACGGTAAACGTACGAATCCCGAGGGACTTGGTATTAATATCCAGAATAATGCCGGATTGCTTTTCACCTTCTGACATTGCCTGAATCCAGGGCACGTCTTGAGCTGGTTTATTGGTTTCATGGTCAACCCAGTTCAGTTGAGACGCCTTTAACCCCATAAGCTCCTTGGCTGTAGATCCGAGTTTTTCCTGGAAAACAGTATTTGCGAGGATAATCTGTTCTTTTGTATCTAAAAGAAGAACTCCTTCTGTTAGTGTATCAAGGGCATTTTTTACTCGCTTCGGCATGACTGATGAAGGATCGAGGTACTGCAGGGATCTTTTCATAAAGAATACAAACCCGAAAAAACTACAAACCGAAAAGAATATGATGAGAAGGGCAAATGGACTGAGATTATACCCTAATAGTGTGAACCCTTTTTTCGGGGCAAAACTGATTTCCAGTGTAGCCCACCGTTTATTGGCATGATAAATTGGTACTTGCCAATGAGTCAATGTTGACTCCTCTCCGGGAGGAGAGATCCAGTGCACCGCGTGTCCCCCTGTTTGTGCAAGATACCTTCCCTGCAGCCTTCGCATACCGAGGGAGAGAATTTCAGGTTTTGACTGAAGAATAGTATCCATGGATTTCCTGGTAGTGGAAATATTCTTATCCCGGATTGAATAGGTAATTTGTACAGCCAGTGATTCAACGATATTTTTTCGCTTCTCCATGACCGCGCGTGTCTGGTCCGGTATCAATCCGACCAGACTGCTCAGAGTAAGAGTAGTTATTGCGATTAACATCAATCCCAGGCTCATTCGGATGGCAGGAGAAACCCTTATCATGACCTGTCTTCCTCCCCATCACTTCTTCCCTGCTCTGCATCTCCTTCATCAAACAAATCTGCAACATGTCTGTTCTTCTTTTTCTCTTCCTTTTCTATCTTTCGGTTCTCTTTCTTTTTTCGACGTAACTCTTTGTTTGTCAGCGGCAGCACGTGCAAGGGGTCAAAGCCCTTCCATATTGGCAGGGTAGTGAGCGCACTTGCTATGAGTGATCCGCCCCGAAGAACCCAAGTTGCCACTCCGGCAGATAACGTCAAGGTTCCGCCCACTATAGTCTTTGTAATAATATTATCGTTTCTTTCCATTGAATCAGCTGTGTTGCCTATTATTTCTATTGTCCTATATATGTTTTCGGTAATATCAGCAAATTCTTCAATAATATTTTCAACAAACCCGGATACGGTTAACATTTCAGTATATTTTGCGGTGTATTGTTCAAATCTGTAACTTGTGATATTAATACTATTTAACTGGCCCCCAAGGGATGTAGATTCGATAACCCTTTGTGAAGAAGCCACAATTTTATTTTTAACGGGTATGGTGTAATTATTATTTGCTGTTGTTGTCTGCTCTTCTTTCAAAATATCTTCAGTTGAATCTTCCACAATTACTTCCTCTGGATCATCTGGTGGAATATTTTCATTCTCACCAGAATCATCGACGGGATCTTTTGATGAATCATGAGCCGGGGTGACATCAAGGGTAATAGTTCCATTAGCAGGCCCTGCTGCGTTCTGGTCTTCAATGTGCGTTGTAATCGTTGTATCAATGTCATTATTCGTAGCAGGAACAAAGGCCACTGCTGCAAGCGCTGCGTTGACTTGTGCTACAGATGCCGTGATGGTCCAGACGCCGGTTCCTGCAGTGTAGGTCTCTCCGTTACCGCTTGCTGCCGTAAGGCTTCCGGCTGAGGTGTTATTGAGGGTTAATGTCGCGGTAATCGTCTGTGCTGGATCAGTATCAACATCACTTACGACAATATCATCTAAAGCAACAGATGCTGCCCCTTCAGCATAAGGCTTATTCTGTATCAGATTGGTAGCTGTCGGCGCGTCGTTTGCCGGTGTAACATCTAATGTGATCGTCCCATCTGCCGGTCCTGCAGCATCCTGATCTTCTATATGGGTAGTAATTGTGGTATCAACATCATAATTGGTATTTGGGGTAAACGCCACTGCTGCCAGTGCGGCATTGACATCCGTTATGGTACCGATTGCCTCCCACACTCCTGTGCCGCCGTTATACGTGCTCGTTGTAGCGCCAAAGGTCCCAGTGGTCAGTGAGCCCGCTGCCGTATCGTTTAACGTCAGCTGCGCCGTTATTGTCTGTGAAGTATCAATATCACTTACTACGATGTCATCAAGGGCAACAGAAACAGCGCCTTCTGCATAAGGCTTATTCTGCGTCAGGTTTGTAGCTGTTGATGGATCATTTGCCGGGGTTACGTCTAATGTAATGGTCCCGTCTGCCGGGCCTGCTGCGTTCTGGTCTTCTATATGCGTTGTAATAGTAGTATCAACATCATTATTGGTAGCAGGAGTAAAGGCAACTGCTGCCAGGGCGATATTAACATCAGCAATCGTGCCGGTGATGGTCCAGATACCTGTTCCTGCGGTATAGGTCTCACCCATGCCGCTTGCTGCAGTTAAGACTCCGGCTGAAGTATTTGCCAGAGTTAGTGTTGCAGTTATCGTCTGCGCTGGATCAGTATCAACATCGCTGACTACAATATCATCCAGTGCAACACTTGCAGCCCCTTCAGCATAAGGCTTATTCTGGGTCATATTGGTAGCAGTTGAAGGATCATTTGCCGGTGTGACGTCTAATGTAATAGTTCCGTCTGCAGGGCCAGCTCCGTCCTGGTCTTCTATATGCGTTGTAATCGTGGTATCAACATCATTATTGGTAGCAGGAGTAAACGCTACTGCTGCAAGGGCGGTATTAACATCGGCAATCGTGCCGGTAATCGTCCAGACACCTGTTCCTGCGGTATAGGTCTCACCCATGCCGCTTCCGGCAGTCAAAACTCCGGCTGAAGTATTTGCCAGAGTTAGTGTTGCTGTTATGGTCTGTGCAGGATCAGTATCAACATCACTTACCACGATGTCATCCAATGCTACACTTGCAGCACCTTCAGCGTAGGGCTTGTTCTGTGTCATGTTTGTCGCAGTTGAAGGATCATTTGCCGGTGTGACGTCTAATGTAATAGTTCCGTCTGCAGGGCCTGCTGCGTTCTGGTCTTCTATATGCGTTGTAATCGTTGTATCTACATCATTATTGGTAGCAGGAGTAAAGGCCACTGCTGCCAGAGCGGTATTAACATCGGCAATCGTGCCGGTAATCGTCCAGACACCTGTTCCTGCGGTGTAGGTCTCACCCATGCCGCTTCCGGCAGTCAAAACTCCGGCCGAGGTGTTTGCCAGAGTTAGTGTTGCAGTTATCGTCTGTGCCGGATCGGTATCAACATCACTTACGACAATATCATCTAATGCAACACTGGCAGCACCTTCAGCATAAGGCTTGTTCTGCGTCATGTTTGTCGCGGTTGAAGGATCATTAGCCGGGGTTACGTCTAATGTAATAGTTCCGTCTGCAGGGCCAGCTCCGTCCTGGTCTCTGGTGTAAACGCTACTGCTGCCAAAGCGGTATTAACATCGGCAATCGTGCCAGTAATTGTCCACACGCCGGTTCCTGCAGTGTATGTTTCACCGTTGCCGCTGCCTGCGGTCAATGTTCCGGCAGAAGTATTATTTAACGTAAGAGTTGCTGTTATAGTCTGTGCAGGATCAGTATCAACATCAGAAACGACGATATCATCAAGAGCAACACTTGCAGCGCCTTCAGCATAGGGCTTGTTCTGGGTCATGTTAGTTGCTGTTGAGGGATCATTTGCCGGGGTTACGTCTAATGTGATCGTCCCATCTGCCGGGCCTGCTGCGTTTTGATCTTCAATATGAGTAGTAATCGTGGTATCTACATCATTATTAGTAGCAGGAGTAAAGGCTACTGCTGCCAATGCGGCGTTTGTCTGTGCAATGGTGCCGGTTATTGTCCAGACACCTGTTCCTGCGGTATAGGTCTCACCCATGCCGCTTCCGGCAGATAAGACTCCGGCTGAAGTATTTGCCAGAGTTAGTGTTGCAGTTATCGTCTGTGCAGGATCAGTATCAACATCGCTGACTACAATATCATCAAGGGCGAC
>CAMYND010000060.1 GCA_947259645.1 Thermodesulfovibrionia bacterium
CGGGTTGACCGGGATAGTTCTTACCAAGCTTGATGGAACGGCAAAAGGGGGGATTATCCTTGCTATCAACAAAGAGCTCGATATTCCCGTTAAGTTAATCGGTGTGGGGGAGGCTGTTGAAGATCTTCAGGATTTTGAACCTTCTGAGTTTGTTGAGGCGCTGTTTGGGTAGTATTTAGTGTTATTCTGATTTGCTGAACGCTTAAAGATATTTTAGGAATTATTTTTATTGGAATGGGGTTTCGGCCCCAAACGACGAGTTCATTCTTTTTTACGCAAAAAAGAACGAAACAAGAAAAAGCGGCCGAAGAGATTTCTTTACGGCTCTTCAGTCATCTTCCGGGGAATTGATTTAACTCGCTTCGCTCAAACAGAAATCAATTCTAATCCCTCCAGCCTCCTTCATCACCTAAAATCGCTTAATGGCGGGAATTTCTGCTCTTTCCTGAAAGGAAAGTCGCAAGATGTATAAAATTTTTTTTATTTTTTTTAATATTCCCCTTGATAGCCTCCGTTATATGGAGGTATGAACACGTTAACAATTGAATCGTAGGGGCACGGCATGCCGTGCCCTTGTTTAAATTCAGCGTTCAGGTGAACAGCTGTTTATAAAGACGCATTAAATGAAGTTTGACGGTTCATGAAAAAGATGCTAAAAAAGAGTTAGGAGAATTAAATGTATGCGGACGATATAAATCAGTTATTATATTGTTAAACGTTAATGAAGCAGAGAGTCCCTGGCCTCTTCTCATTATGATAAAAAAGGAGGAAGATAAATGCCTCAGGTAATAGCGGTTCTCGGCAGGATTTTCGGATCTACTGTAGTGAGACTGGCAGCAACCGGCGCATTGCTCGGTTTTGGCTGGATATTCGGTGAACAGGTAGCATCAAAGATTATTGATCGTATGGAGGCTGACCCCGAATCCGTTGACACAACGGATCTTGCAACCAGACAGACAGAGGGCAAATGAAATGGGTTTCACCAATGTTCAGGTGTCCCGGGCGCCAGGGTGGCTGAAGATTCAGGTCCCTGCGTATCGGCGCCGCAGGAGGTTAATTCAAAAACTGAAGTATCTCCTCCAGAACCAGCAGGGAATCGATAAGGTAAGCGTCTTGCCGGTCGCCGGTATTTTCAGGATACGCTTCAACAGCACGCTCACCGACGAAAATACAATTATCTCGATTCTTTGTAGTATTTCTTCATCTGAAATAAAATCCGTACGAATTCCAATAGGAAAGAGTAACCTGCCCAACCCTCTGTATCTTGACCAGCACCCGCGAACGAGCCTGGTATTGTCTCTGGTTACCATCTGGATATCAGTTTACGGCAGGGTTCCTGTAAGTATTCTTGTCGTGATGGTGAATATTGTATCCCTCCCGGTTTACCGAAGGGCTGTCGAAGCGCTGATAAACGAGAAGAAGCTGAGCGTTGACTTTCTTGATGCCCTGGCCCATATCTTTGCACAGTTCCAGAGAAATTTTTCTGCAGTTGCCTTCATGTCCACGTTTCTCAGTGCCGGGTATCTTATTCGCCAGAAAACAGCAGAGCAGGCCGAGCGGGTCATAACCGATGTCCTTTCCTTTGAAAAAGATGAGGCCTGGATCGAGAGGGATGGTGAGAAAGTACGTGTACTGGTAGCGGACATTCATGTTGGTGATATTGTCATCATATACCCCGGCAGCGTTATTCCGGTAGATGGCATGGTTGTTCATGGCTCCTCTTTGATCGATCAGAAATCACTGACCGGAGAAAGCCTTCCTGTGACAAGAACGGAAAATACAAAAGTTTACGCGGGAACTATAGTTCTGGACGGCGTTATTAAAATTCTCGCAGAAAAGGTAGGTCAGGAAACAAGCGTTGCCCGCATAGTAAAGGTTGTATCAGAAGGGGCTAACCATCTTACGATTGTTGAGGATTATGCCCGGAGGTTCGGTGACGGGCTGGTAATCCCAACTCTGGGTATCAGTGCATTTGTGTCACTTATAACCGGTGACTTACAGCGCTTCACCTCAATGGTGATTGTAGATTACGGTACTGGCATTCGCCTTGCTGCGCCCACAGCAGTTTTATCGCAGATAATATTTGCAGCACGCTCCGGGGTACTTATCAAAGGGGGCCGCAGTATCGAAAAACTGCACAATGCAGATACCGTGGTATTTGACAAGACAGGCACCTTGACCTTTGGCGAGCCTTCAATCATTGATCTACTTTCCTATGACGAGGATTTGCGTGACAGGGATCTTATTGGAATTGCGGCAGCAGCTGAAAGCAAGTTCACCCATCCTGTGGCGCTTGCGATCCGGAGGAAGGCCGGGGAGGAGGAGATAGACATCAAAGACGCGAAAGAAGCCGAATACCGTGTCGGGTATGGAGTTGAATCATATATCGATGGTACGACGGTCCTCATCGGATCGCAGAGGTTTATGACGGAGAATAATATTGATATATCCCTGGCAGATGAGGATTCAGAACGGTTCTTCGCCTCTGGTAAATCCGTGATATTTATAGCGATGAACGGGAAACTGGCAGGACTGCTTTCGTACTCGGATACCCTCCGGCCTGAAGCTGCAGACGTGGTGAAATCATTGCGACTGAAGGGAATTCAGAAGATTGTCATGTTAACCGGAGACAATCGTACAGTGGCCGCAAGCGTCGCTCGTCAGGTCGGTATTGATGACTTTGTTGCGGAAATTCTTCCGGAGGAGAAAATGCAGTATGTGCAGAATCTGCAGAAGAAGGGCCGCACTGTTATCGCTGTCGGTGACGGCATTAATGATTCCCCTGCATTGACAGAAGCTGATGTGGGAGTATCAGTAAGAAGCGGTGTTGAAATGGCCCGGGAAGCGGCAGATGTGATACTCCTGGAGGAAAATCTCTGGAAAGTTCTGGATGCATTTCATGTTTCATCCCGGACGATGGAGATAATAGAACAGGACCGAAAGCTGCTTCTGGCCATAAATACCGGGGTCTTCGGTGCTGCTGCCTTTGGTGTTCTTTCGCCGGTTATCTCGAGTGCCTTGAGCGACGGCGCCTCTATCCTTGCGACATTAAATTCCCTGAGACCTCTGATCCGGGAGTCAAAGTCAATATCGACCATTAAACAGGAAGAACTCCAGCGTGAAGAAAGCGATCTGCAGTCGGCCTGATCTTCTATAACGAGGATCCCTAACTCTTACTCAACAGGCTTCCAGACATTAATTTCTTCGCCGATGGAGTGCTCAACAGCGATCTGCCTCTGGTCAACTTCAATGACAATCACCGGGGATGACTGATGAAGCTTGATCTCTGCGCCGGGATTAAGCCCCATGGTAATCAATTTATGAGTTCGGCTGTCATCCTTTGTATTCAGGAACGCTATTGTAGCGGTTTCGCCGATCTTCATTGCGGTTACAGGGATCACAGCGCTTTTAACCGAGCTCTGTGCCTCTGTGCAGCATTTCCCCTGAGGAATATTTTCTCCATGAGGGCATTTCGGTGGATGCCCCAGGAGTATACAGATTGAATCAACGAGTTCGCGGGAGAGTATATGCTCAAACTCACAGGCTGCCTGTTCTGTATCAGAGGGTTTCATTCCCAGTACGTTGGTCATGAGGCACTCTGCAAGGCGGTGCCTGCGTATAATACCCTGCGCGTGCTGCTTTCCCTTTTCAGTAAGGGTGATATTTTCTCCATCAAACTGGATCGCGCCGTTCGATTTAAAATCATATAATGATTTTTCATACTCTTTTGTAGGGTCATGCTCCCGTAAAATCGAGAGCGTCAATTCGTGGTGTTCACTTAAGTGCCACAACATTTCAAGCAGTTCATCCTTGCGAAACTCTTTTATATCTTTCATAATGTCTCCTTGTAATTACCAGAGCCTGATCAGGAAATTTACCAATCCTCCTACGAGAATTGCGATTACTATTATAAATATATTCATACTGATCGCCCAGCGGGAACCAAGCTCTTTGATCATTACCATGGTATTTGAAATGCAGGGAATAAAAAGAGTAATTACGATAAGACCCGTAATTGTCTGATAGTAGTCCACCTGCCCTGCATCTACCATGTCCTTGAAATAAACAGCTCCCAGCTCCCTTCGGGAGAGAACGAGAATAAAAACTTCCGTAAGTTTATCAGGAAGTGATAAAAATCCAACAACCACCGGGCGCATTACCCCTTTTATAATGGTGAGAAGGCCTGTAATTTCCAGCACAAACATCAGTGCTGCTCCGGCTATAAAGAGGGGCACCGCTTCCATCAGGAACCACTTAACGCGGTAGTATGTTTTCTTTAAAATATGCCTTATATCAGGAAGGCGGAACGGAGGCAGTTCCATTATGAAATCCGCCTTCTTCTCTGTAGGGATGATTTTGTTCAGCGCCATGCCGCATAAAATCTGTGTCGCGGCAACCGCGGCAATTGTGATCAGAAGTACTGAAAAGGGTGACGTTGCCATAATTGCCAGAAGCACTCCGAGCTGGACTGCGCAGGGTATTCCCAGGGCTATCAAAAAAGAAGCGACAAGTCGTTCTTTTTTCGTTTCTAAGGTGCGGCTTGTGAGTGTTGCCATTGTGTTGCACCCGAAACCAAGAACTATGGGAAGGACAGATTTCCCTGTAAGGCCGAAAATAGAGAGAGTCCGGTTTAAGAGGACGCTCAGATTCGGCAGGTACCCTACATCTTCCAGAAAGCTGGTAATAAGGAAAAAGACGATCAGAATAGGCACAACCGTACCGATAGCATTAAATAGTCCCATCGTTAGCACGCCGTACTGGCCCACAACGAAATCATTTAACAGTGGATATGTTATCAGTGCTGAGATGGCATCTGTTACAGGAGCAAAAAACCAGCCGTCCACTGCGTCGGCGATGAGTGTTGCCACTGTGCCGACACCGTAGAATATTACCCAGAGAACCCCGAGCAATATTGGCCAGCCCAGAACAGGATGGCGGGATGCCACAGCAGCTTTCTGGGCAAACCCTGTCAGAGTAAAGGTAGCTTTTTTTGCCACATTTCCTGCTACCTTTTCAGCCCATGCCTCACGGGAACTGGAAATCGCCTGCCGTATCCGCGTTTGCGGAGTCTTCATATAAATTCCACGGAGCAGCACATTGCATCTTGTAAGTAGTTCTTTGCCGTACCGCGACTCTATTAATGCTGCTATACCGTCTTCGTTCATCAGAAATAAAAGTATAATGCCTTTTGAAGGTCTGTTTTCAACAGGAAACAGATCCAGAAGATCTTCAACCGCGTTATGAACAAATTCCGGATAACTGACCAGAGGGTGAGGCGTATGGATCGTTTTAAGCGCACTTTTTAATTCAGTTAACCCGACGCCATGGATTGCGGCAGTTTCCAGAACAGGAGTATGGACTTCTCTGGACAATTGAGTTGCATCAATAACAATGCCTTTTCTTACCGCGTCGTCTGACATGTTGAGGCAGAAAACGGTCGGTATATCAAGTTCCGAGAGCTGGGACAGCAGAACCATGGTGGATTTCAGCCGTGTCGCATCACCGCAAAAGAGGATGAGTTCCGGATGCTCCTTGAGCAGAATATTTCTGGTAACCAGTTCATCTTCCGAATGGATATTCAGCGATGATATTCCGGGAGTGTCAATCAGCTCGAATTCTTTACCGGCAAGGGTTGTGTTTTTCCTTACAACAGATATTGTTGTCTGGGGATAGTTTGCAACGGTTGAGTAGGAATTGGTGAATTTATTAAAAAGGATACTTTTTCCAACATTTGTTTGCCCGACAATGGCGATCTTGTTCTTGTGAAGGTCGAGGGGTGGTAACTCGTTCTTATCAGTATGTTGGTGACACGTTTTATCCACAGATTTCAGATCCTGCCAGAGACGGTTGAGGTGGTATATACGGTGCGCGTTCCTGTTTTCAGACTATTATAGTATTCCTATTCATATGTATTGTCAAACAGTTTTTGTCAAGGTTTTATTGATTATAAATGGGGTTTCGGCCCCAAGCGACGAGTTCATTCTTTTTTACGCAAAAAAGAATGAACCGGGGCTTAAGGCAGAGCCCCATTTAAAACAACTCAAGAAGGTTGCTGGCAGGTGCAGTTTTTAACACAACTGACTGTAATAATTGAATCTCTACTTAATGTTTCAGCCCTACCCTGAAGTCCCTTTTATCCCTTTACTGCTTTTAACCGCTTCCAGGCTTTGGCGGGCCTCTTTGAAGTCAGGCTTAATAGCGATTGCCTGTTCATAGGCTGTGACAGCATTTTCATGCATGCCTGATTTGATGTAAGCGATGCCAAGATTGTAGTGGGCCTTTGCAAAATCCGGTTTTATCTCCAGAGCCTGCTTATACGCATCAATTGCGTATTTATACCTGCCTGTTTTGCTGTAAACAATTCCAAGGTTAAAATAGGCGTTGGCATGGTCCGAATTAAGGGTAACTGTTTGTTTATAGCATTTAATCGCCTCTTCAAGCATTCCTGATTTTCTGTATGCAATGCCAAGATTGAAATGGGCAGCTGCATGCTCGGGATTTAGCTCTACGGATTGCTTGAATGCTTCAATGGCCTCTTCATCCATACCTGATTTGCTGTAGACGATACCGAGTCTGAAGTGGGCATCTCCATGGTCCTGATTTAACTCTATGGCCATTTTGTAAGCATTAATGGCCTCTTGAGGCATACCTGATTTAATATAGACGAGGCCGAGACAATAGTGGGCTTCCGCAAAATCCGGCTTGAGCGCTATGGCCTTCTTATAGGCTTCGATGGCATCCTCATCCATACCTGGCTTGCCGTTGCAAGCATTTCCAAGATCAAAATATGTCTCAGCAGTCTCGGGCTGTGATTCAGCATGTTCGCTGGATTCTTCTTTTGTCGAAGCGGCTACGGGTTCTTCCTTATTTGTGCTATCCTCTTTGTTCTGCGTCTCATTCTTCACATCAGCGAGATGTGTAACATTCTTTTCTATTGGATTACTTTGACTGTTCAGTGGTGAGAATGGAGCTTGATCTGGAGTGTCAGCGAGAACATCTGGAGTTGGAGTAAGTTTCTCTTTTTTGAACTCTACGGCAGGCTCTTCTTTTTTTATAGTATCTTCAGCCTTCTGCTCTTCCTGATTCATCTGAGTGGCGTGAGTAATGTTCCCTTCCACAGATTTCTTGTCTGTTTCTGAAATTGGCAGTTTGTCTTCCTTTTTAGTATATTCGATTTCTTTGGCAGAAATAACAGCGGGCTCTGACGTTTTCAGTTCAACTGCTGATTTATCTTTTTCCGGTACAACCGGCATCTCTCCTTTTGATTTTTCAGCAGAAACTTCCTGAACCGGTGGATTGTCTTTTAACGGTGTCAGAGGGAAAGTTTCTCTATTGCGCATAAGCATTGAAGTAAACTCTGATTTCTCATTATTCTCCTCAGCATGGAAAGAGTCATTCACAGGCTTGGGGCCTTCAACGTTCTTCTCAACTGGCATTTGAGCCTTAAGCTCCATTGGCTTACTGTCTGTATCCTGTGCCGGAGAAAAGGGGTCCAACATGGGATGACCTGGTAGTGCATGACTTTGTGTGAAGCTCTCTTTATTGAGTGGTGCTGAGGCTGGTACGCTGTCCTGTTCACTGTTCGAGAAAGGGGTTGCCTTTGGAGTTAATGCGCCAAATGAAGGTGTTGGAACAGGTACGTCTTTATTTGCAATATTCTCTGCCTTCTGCTCTGTGGCTTTATGATTATCGGGCAATGCAATGCTTTCTGCTGCTGGTCTGGTGTCCTTTTCCGGTTTTGAGAAAGGGGTCGCCTTTGGAGTAAATGCTCCGAATGAAGGTGTCTGCGCAGTATTTGTATCCACAGTTTTTTCGGTTTTATCTGGAACGGGAGATGTCTCTTTTTTTATTGTATTTGCTGAAACTGTGGGTTTCGGTAGAGCGTTTCTGTCCTGATCAGGAGCAGAAAAATCTTTATTGGGCTTCTTTTCCGTGGGAACGAGTGACTCATTTTTATTTTGTAAGACAGGGGAAGCATCTTTTATTGCTTCAGGCGCTGCCGTTGGAAGTTTACTGAACATATCCTTCACCTGTTTTACCGGGTTAAATGAGAGGTTGTTTTCCTGCGCGGGCAGCTTCATGACAGGAGGTGTAATAGTGCTGCTGATCTTATTATTGTCAGTGTTCCGCTCTTCAATTGGTTTTTTAGCTGACACTGTTACGGTAACGTCTGTTTTGCCTTTATTTAAAGGGGATGCCTCTGCTTTTACGGTAGTCATTGTGGGTGTCTCAGGAGCAGGTTTTTTCTTTTCAGAAGGTGTTGGAACATTTTTATGAGCATCACTTTTTACAGATTGCTGCTGTTTCTTTTTTGAAGCGACCTTTTCTTTCTTTTGATCTGAAACAGGAGAGTCTGCTTTCGCGACCGATTCAGAAGCAGCCGGACGAGCGAAGTGTTTCTTTTCAGATGGTGATGAGTCATTCTTGCTGACGTTCCCTATTACCGTGTCGGGAGCCTTCTTTGGTATGCTATCAGAAGCTGCTGAAATAACCTTTGATTTTTTTTCTTCCGGAACATGAACTTTTGCTTTCACAGCGGAGACGGCAGGAGCCTGGGGACGGGATATTGTCTGCTCAGCAGGAGGAACGGGAGAGCTTATTGCGCTTTTTTCAGTAACCTTGAGTCTTCCTTGAGGATCTGCTTTGTATATTGTTGTGGTCTCTTCATCGTTTTTCTGCTTTGCTGTCACAGGACCTGTCGCTGTACTGTTCGGAACCGGTCTGATAGTGTCCTTTGCAGATATTTCCATTACCATAACTGCGGGGAACTGGGATTCAAGTTTTTTCAGGATACCTGCTGTGGCATCATGGCTGTTAAATTTCCCGAGCCGGACAACATAATTCGTGCCTGTCATCTCTATTCTCAAAGAATCAGGTTTATGGGGTTTTATAGCAACAGCAACAGCCTTATACTGCTTTTGAGCCTCTTCTTGACTGGCAAAGCACCCTGTCTGGACGGTAAACTGAGACCTGGACTTGCGCGCATACCGTACCGCATAGATGATCGTAAGGATAATCAGTGCCAGCAAAATGAAAAACAGGTAGAGTCTGATTCCGGTCTTCTTTTCTTCTTTGCCTTTTTCAGTGCTCTCATTATTCGCAAGCATGCTAATCAGTTCTTCCGTGGAAACGGTACCTTCCGGAGACGGTGCTATTGATGCGCTCTCTTTTTTATTGGCCTGCTTCTCCTCTGCTGCTCTGTTCACAATAATCTTCTCAGGGGCCGCATCTATCGCTTTTTCCGCGACGCTCGCGCCTCCTGTTTCACCAGTTTTTTCATTCAGCGGTACAGCACGTATTTCATCGGGAGACGGACTCTGCCTTTCCGCTGCCTTTTGTGCTTCACCTGCCTGTGCTGTATAGATCTGAATGAGTCTTTTTTCCTTTATGTAAGCGGTCATAATCGAGGCTGATGGGAATATGGGCTTAACTGTCTGAAGCAAAGTTTTTGCCTGCGAGTAGGTAGCAAACTTTCCGAGTCTTAGCGCGTAAAAACGCCCGATCTTTTCGATCCTGAGGTGGTCAAGTTGTTCTTCATTCAGGTTATCCGTAACGGTATCATAGTGTCCCTGAGCATCGTTCGGTCCTGCATAACTTCCTATCTGAATGGTGTGAACCAGGGCTGTTTCCGCAGATAGAGTGCCTTTCTTTTCGACAACAGCTCTGGTTTTATCAGCCTCATCCGCCTTTGTTATGTGAATCTTTATCAGTCTTTTTTCCTTTATGTAAGCGGTCATAATCGTTGCCGCGGGGAATATTGGCTTTACTGACTGATGCAGGGTTTTTGCCTGCGAGTAGCTGTCAAACTTTCCGAGCCTTACCGCGTAAAAACTCCCGATCTTTTCGATCCTGAGGTGTTCAAGCTCTTGCTCATTCAGTTTTTCCATAACTGTTTCATAATATCCCTGGGCATCGTTCGGTCCTGCATAACTTCCTATCTGAATGGTGTGAATCAGGTCTGTAGGTGCCGAAACAGCCGGCATGCACCACACAATAATAACTAAGAGTGTGAGCATTATGATTCCTAGATATTTTTTTCTTTCCCCTGTTGATGTAGTCATAAGTGAATCCCCTTCTTATATTTTTATTTTTTCAAAGTATTTATACTGTTGCACCCCTGCGATATGTTGGGGGGTATTTTCGTGCATGTATGCAATTTCTATTGAATATTCAGCACGAGTTATCATATATACAAAATCGGCTGTTTGACGCAAAATCTTTAGCATATTGGTCCTTCTGCTCGCATCAGCACTATTAATTCAAAATAAATGAAATAAACCAGTATATTAATGGCCTTAACGATCTGCACTAGTCCATCATTTTTCACTCTGCCCGCTATTTAAGAGAAGGATCATAAAATGTTGACATAAAAGGCCCAGACATATTAATATGAAACTCATTATCAACTTGGGCCGGAGAGTGACTATGTCTTTTCAAAAAGAAAAAGCGATATTTACCGAATATATACGTAGCAAGAACCTGAAGCATAGTGAACAGCGGCAGCTGATAATGGATGTTTTTTTAAAGACGGAAAAGCATTTGACAGCTGAAGAGCTGTATGAAATGGTTAAGAAAAAGAACCCCTCAATCGGGTATGCCACAATATACCGGACCATGAAGCTCCTTACTGAAGCGGGTCTCTGCAGGGAACTCCATGTTGTGGATGGGGTCACACGATATGAGCACCTTTATAATCACAAACATCATGATCATTTAATATGTACCAAATGCGGCAAATTCGTAGAGATAGAAAGCCCCCGGATAGAGGAATTACAGGAAAAAATCGCAAAGAAACATGGTTTTATTCTGACGAGGCACAGGCTTGAGCTGTACGGGCTCTGCAAGAGCTGCAAGAACTGATTAAAATTTTTTGATACCTGTCAATGTCGAATAACAAGGCTCAAATACCAATTGGGGTTTTGACATTGGCAAAAACTAATTTTTCAACAATTTAGTCCATAACAGTAGTAACAATGACCTGCCCTGCAAGTTCTGAGGCGAGGGCCAGGCGGCTTTGACCCCTGGAAATAATAATAGGGTCTGTCCCGGTGACTACTTTGATGATATCTCCGATACCCAGCCCCATTGATCTGAGCCGGAACTCGGTCTCCCGGGAACCGCCGAAATTTATGATCCTTATCTGTTCTCCGCTGATCGTCTTGGTTAGAGGTCTGAGCGTATTACGGTCTTTCATGCAGTCAGGACAGAACCCCTGAATGATCAGGCGATGATGGAGAGAGGTGAACTCATTCTGTTTTACCACGGATTGCTGCAGGGCTTCCAGATCAGAATTAAAAAATTCCACAACCTTGCCGCATTGTTTGCATAACAGGTGGTCGTGATGCACTCCGATATGCAGGTGTTCATACAGAGTCCCCGACCCGTTGAATACATGTTTCTGCGCAAAACCGTACCGGCAGAACATCTCCAGCGTCTCATAGATCAGATCCAGCTTCAGGTGGTGTCCCTGGTTTTCGATCTCTTTCCTGATATACTCAGCTGAGAGGTGGCCATTTAACGTTAAAAAAACATCCATGATTTTTTTCTGGTCTTCTGAAAAAGTATCTCCGTTCTGGGTCACCAACTGAAGAAACTGCTCTTTTTCCCTGTCATGAAAAGAACCATTAACAGGGGGTTCAGGATTCCCTGCTGAGAAAATCCGCTGAAGGTTCTTTTTATCATCAGCTTTTTTAAAGAGGTTCTGCATTAACATTCCTGTTCTCCCTGGACATTGTCCGTATCTATATTAGTGTCAACGCGACCTGATAAACCGCGACAGCAAGTACATAGGCAAAAATAGTATTAAAGACCATTGAAAAGAGCCCCCACTTCCAGGAACCGGCCTCTCTGACAATACAGACGACCGTCACAAAGCAGGGTGCATAGAACATGGTAAAGATGATCAGGGCGAGGGCCACGGCCTTGTTCCATTCCGGACTCTCTGAGAGGGTCTCAGACAGGGAGCTGCTCTCTTCCGCGTCTACTTCGCCGAGCGAATATGCGGTTCCCAAAGCGGAGACAATGACCTCCTTTGCGGCAAATCCGCCGACAAGCGCGATATTTGTCCGCCAATCAAATCCTGCGTATTGGCTCACTGATTCGAGGGCTGTACCCATCCTGCCCGCAAGTGAGTTTTTCAGGGCTGTTTGCGCTTCTTTAGCGTTGATCACTGTCAGATCATTTTTCAGCTGCAGCGCGGCTTCTGAAAGGCTTTCTTCCTGAATATCTTCCAGAGCTGCCATATCTATTGTGGCCTGGTCATAATTTACCATAACCGCAGACCGCTGGGCCTCAAAGGACTGTACTTGGGAATCAGGAAGCTCTGGGAAGGTCATAATAGCCCAGATTAATATGGAGATCGCAAGAATAACCGTACCCGCTTTTTTGATGTATTGCGCAGTTCGTTCCCAGGTATGAATCAGGAGGCCCCGAAAGGTCGGCATCCGGTAAGGCGGCAGCTCCATGACAAAAGGAGTTGATTCCCCCCTGATCACGGTCATCCTGAAGAGCTTCGCAATCAAAAGCGCCCCGCACCAGGCGATCAGGGTGAAGACAAACATAAGGGTTGACTGGCTTTCTGTGAAAAAAGCGGCTATCAGGAGTGCCAGTACCGGCATCTTGGCGCCGCAGTTCATGAACGGTGCTGTCAGGAGTGTTGCCAGTTTTTCATTTCTTGAACGGAGTGTCCTGGTTGCCATAACTCCGGGCACTGCACAGCCGCCGGCAATACCTCCGGAGACTATATAGGCCATGACAGAACTGCCGTGCAGGCCGAATACCCTCAATACCCGGTCGAGCATGTAGGCGACCCGCGCCAGATATCCTGAGTCTTCAAGAATGGATATGCCGAAGAACATGAACATAATAAGGGGCACAAAACCCATGACCCCGCCAACTCCGTCGATAATGCCTGAAACTACCATGGATTTCAGATAACCGTCCGGCAGGACCGCGCTAGCGGTAGCACCAAGCCAGCCGAAAAAGTTTTCGAACCATGCCACCGGGAGTTCACTGTAGGTGAAGGTAAATTGATAGAGACCGAAAAGAATAGCCAGCATGATTATGGGCCCTAAAAAACGGTTTGTAAGGACCTTGTCTATTTTATCGGACAGAAAGAGGCGGTCATTGTCCACCTTATAGCTGAGAACATCTTCCAGCAGCACGCTCTTTATATAGCCGTACCGGTGGTCAGCGATGAGCGCCTCGGGGCTTGTGTTTAAGGTGCTGAGCAGGTGCTTCTCAACCCGGCCCACGATTTTTTTCAGAGCTTCAGTGGTTGTCTTATCATGCTCATAGCCCTTACTAATCATATGGGCATCGTTTTCGAGAAACTTGAGTGCGGTCCACCTGCTGTTGCAGAAGTCGGCCAGAAAGCTGTTTTCCTCAATAATCTGAGTCATTTCATCCAGGGCGGAATCAATATCCTCACCGTATGAAAGCTCGATGGGACGGGGCGGCACGTTGTCAAGACCTCGGATAGTTTCCGCAAGCAACTCTTTATGACCCTTTCCTGACCTGGCTACTGTAGGTACAACCGGGACCCCGAGCCGCTCAGAGAGCAGTTCATGGTTTATGCTTATCCCCCGCTGATTGGCTACGTCGATCATATTAAGAGCAATGATCACGGGCATCCCCATCTCCATAAGCTGTACGGTCAGGTACAGGTGGCGTTCCAGGTTGGAGGCGTCTGCTATGTTGATTACGCGGGGACGGGTATCTGCTAAAAAATCCCTGGCCACTACCTCCTCATCAGTATAAGCGGTCAGGGAGTAAGTCCCTGGCAGGTCAGTTATGTTCAAGTCAGAGCCGTTAAAAGAGCAGTTGCCTTCTTTTTTTTCAACAGTCACGCCGGGATAATTCCCCACATGCTGCCTCGCACCCGTTAATTTATTGAAAAGGGTTGTCTTGCCAGCGTTTGGATTGCCCGCAAGGGCTACCTTGATACCCATTAGCCACTCACCTCCACTTCAATATGGTCCGCCTCATTATTTCGCAATGTCAGGGTAAAACCCATGACCCTCAGGGCCACTGGATCCTTCAACGGAGCACGGCCATGCACTCTGACCTTTGTGCCCGGAATGAGGCCCATCTCCCGTATCCTCTGGCCAAGATATCCCCCGACCTTTACGGCAGTGATGGTGCCTGCCTGGTCTAATTTCATCTGTCTCAAACTGATGTTCATCATTTTTTAACCTCGCACGTTGTTTTTATTGCTCCAGGGTTTTCCGAAGAAGAATTACTGCAGCAGCTGCTGCTGTTACAGCCGCATCCTGAGCTTTTTCCCTTGTAAAAATTGTAGAACATTTTGCTGACGTAGAAGAGGCAGACAATCAGCACCAGGCTGGTTAGTATTGTATCTATCAATGTTAACTCCTCTTGATAATAATTGGCATATCAATATTTTTTGGCTGATGATGATAATCAATATCATCTGCAGGCCAAAAAAAACAGCTCCTGCTGCTTACGCTTTCTCTCGACACCATCTGCTTTTTATTTCTTTCTGGAATGCCATTCATAAACCTATTTGATATTGATAATCATTCTCTTTTTTATCATTCTTGATGGTTTTTGTCAAGTGTTTTGAGGGTTTTATTAGCAAATTTTCGCGTATAATTTGCAAGTGGCAGTAATTAAGGTTAATTATCCTTATGCTTGGCAAGGTTATGATTTATGGAAATGGGGTTTCGACCCCAAACGACGAGTTCATTCTTTTTTACGCAAAAAAG
>CAMYND010000061.1 GCA_947259645.1 Thermodesulfovibrionia bacterium
CTGGAATTTGTTGTAGAGTGAGGGGTCTTTGATTATTTTATTCAGCGTCCCCTCCGAGCCTTTCAGTTTCTCAGCAAACACTTTTATGTCTCCAACAGATGATGACAGGTCAACATAGACCTGATCTTCATTGATCAGCCTTCCGAATGTACCGCTGCCGCTCTCGATTTTCCGCAGGAGCTGCGTCAACTCACTAATTGCTCCACTAAGATTATCGTATACTGCGGGGTCCTTGATAAATTTTGATACTGTTCCCTGACCTGTATCTATCTTTACCAGGACCTCTTCGAGCATCCCGACAAAATCAGATATTTTCTCTATAGAAACCTGGCTTGTATGCACAACATCCTGAATTTCCGTGCGGGTTGTCCCGCCTATCATATCCAGTGGCTGGAGACTCTCCGATACATGAGAGCCCGGCGAAATCTCGACATATTTGTCACCAAGAAGCCCGAGTGTCATGATACTTGCCCGCGCATCCTTTTTCAGGAATTTGATCGCATCAGAAGTTATCGCCATTTTCACCTGGACAATGTTCATTTCAGCAAAAGAAATTAATTTCACCGTACCTATTTCTACACCGGAAAACCAGACCGGTGAACCTTCCCTCAACCCCTTGACGTCCTGGAACTCCGCGAATATCTCTACTGTCGGAGCAAATACCTTCTCAATGTTTCCGGCAAACATTACCGCGAGGAATATGATGATGAGGGCAATGGTAACAACAAGCCCGACCTTTATTTTGGCCCACCTCAGATGTTTCACATATTCGTACATATAGCCTCCCTGTTATTCATACTGTTCTGCAGTGTGAAGCTCATCAGTAAAACGTCTTAATTCCTCGTTTTCTGCATTTCTCAACTGTTCCAGGTTCCCGTCAAAGGCGATCATACCATTTTTAATGTACATATACCTCTCGGCAACCTTCGTGGCATCTGTTACCTTGTGGGTGACAATGATGAACCCTACCCGGTCCGGAGGTTTACCCTTGGAAAGATCATTTATCAGGTTGCATATATTATGAGCAGTGAGCGGATCAAGCCCTGTTGTCGCTTCATCGTACAGCATCATCCTGGGCTGACATCCTCCGAGAGACCTGGCAATGGCCGCCCTTCTCTGCATCCCGCCGCTCAGCTCCTCGGGCATGAGGTCAATAGCCTCCTCAATCCCAAGCACCCTGAGCAGTTCCCTCACCCTGGTCTCAATCTCCTCCTCCGACTTATCTGTATACTCCCTGATAAAAAAAGCTGTATTCTCCCGTACACTCAATGAATCAAAGAGCGCCCCTTCCTGAAAAACTATACTGAACCGTAACCGCATATCCCTCAGTTTCGATTCCGGCATATGGGTAATGTCCTGTCCATCTATCACAACCATTCCGCTGTCCGGCCGCACAAGTCCGAGAAGCAGCCTCAGAAGGGTCGTCTTTCCTTCACCGCTGCCGCCGAGAATTGCAATCTTTTCATGAAAGTCAGCCTTAAAGCTGATATTATTCAAAACAACATTCTTACCATATGAAAGGGAAACATTGCTGAACTCGATCATAAACTCGCACCCATTGCGTAAAGCAAAATTCGTGTCAGCATAAAGTCTGAGATTATAACCATTATCATTGAAATGACAACAGCATTGGTCGTGGCCTTCCTCAACCCCCGCGCCCCGCCGCTTGCTGTCAGCCCCATATAACAGCTGATGCAGGATATGAGATACCCGAATATAAAGGGTTTTACAAGACCAGAGAAAATGTTATCAAATTCCATTACGTCCTTGATCTGCCCCCAGTAAAAAGACCCGCTCTGATGACTCACAAAAACTGAAATATAATACCCTCCCAGCAGTGCGGCTGCATCACCTATCACCGTGAGTACGGGAAGCATGAGAAAAGCGCTTACAACCCTGGGAGTAATCAGCTTCTGCACAGGATTGATCCCATGGACCCGTAAAATATCCACCTGGTGTCCAAGCATCATAGAGCCGAGTTCCGAGGCCATTCCGGAGCCAACCCTCCCGGCAAACACAAGGGCTATCACCCCAGGCCCGATCTCCCTGATTATTGACATCCCGACAATCCTTCCTGTATACATTTTCATGCCAACCTCGGCAAGCTCAGCTGAGATCTGGAGTGAAAGGGCCATACCGATAAACAGGGAGACAAGAAACACAATAAACAGGGACCCTGTCCCCATATAGTCCATCTGTTCAACGATGTCTCTGAAATAAAAAGGTTTGCGGAAAATGCCCAAAGGCGCTTTAACAGAAAGGATGTAAAAATCCTGAAGTTTTGAGAAGTTTTCTTTAATATCCATTCACTGAACAGTCCATGGCAAGTGCATTCACCTTAACTGTCTAAAATTATACAAGTTTTTTGCTTTATTTGTTAATAAATACTATTAAGGATAGCTTAATGACGCTTTAGGATGGGCAGGGGGGGAAATCTGTTTAAAGAAGTCCGGCTAATTGCTAACAGGAACCACCCAGTACAATCCTCTCAGTCAGGGACAGATAACACCGCACTGAACATTATTTCTGAGCACCGTAAAACTGACAACTTCACAGTTTCCGGGAATCGATTCAAATATAACCGCATCACCCACTTGAACCCCGTAGCAATAGGAAAATTCTTTAAACTCCATTACCTCATCACAGACCGCAATCCTGAACATCTCGTCATTTTCTATATTCAAAACCTCTCCGGTTATATCATTACAGGGAGAAGACTCTGCATAGAGAGTTGCTGGAAGGTCTCCCGGGTTAATGAGCAGCAGGATCATCAAGGGAAGGAATACATATATAAGGCAATTACAAAACTCTCGCTGATGCATCAGGGTTTCCTCACTCTATTATTAAACATGCTCATACTCATCCAATCTGCAAACATGAGCAGACCGCCTCTACCGCAATTATCTCTCACTTCTGTATCGGAAGCTATTAGAAAATTTTAATGATGCGATAACGTGCTTTAATGAATGTTATAGTGCTACCGACTTACCCTTATTAATATCGCAATCTCATCTCTCCTATTTATGAAACCCATGGGTACGCATGGGCGTTGCATGCAACGCCCCTACCAGAACCTCATCAGATGGGCTAAACGGGACTATAGTGCTTCCACTCTGTCCCGTTTGGGACACTATAATTGCTGACAAACAATTAAAACCATTTATTTTAAGGCACTTAAAGAATGGCACAGGGTTTGCTTTATAAGAGGTGAACTGTTCATGAAGATACTAAATTCAAAACAAAGGAGGGTTATTCAGTGAACGAAGTTGCTATCGGTAAACAGCGATGGGCCCTTGGAATTGTAGGATTCTTTGCTCTCATTAGTGTCACAACCTACGCATACAATGAATATTACATCTACCTCTCAGCCTACCTATGGTTTGGTTTTATTTATGGTATGTGTTTGCAGTACGGAAGATTCTGTTTTGCCTCTGCCTTCAGGGATCTTTTCGCTGTGGGTGTTCCGAGGATGGTCGTAGGCATCATGATATCGGTTATCCTCTTCGCACTGGTATCGGCTTTTGTGACTGCCACAGGCATTAGTACGTTTCATTCTTCACCAGCCAGTATCCACTCGGTAATTGCAGGCTTAATATTTGGTATCGGGATGGTCTTTGCAGGAGGCTGTGCATCAGGTTCTCTTTACAAGACAGGAGAGGGAAATGGATCAGCACTGCTTGTGATCTTATCAATAAGTATCACACAGTCCTCCTTTGTAGACGTAGGCGGATGGGCGAACAAGTTTGTTCCTGCCTCATGGCATGAATCAGCAATGGCAAAGGGCCTTCCTGATCGTATCAACGTAGGGGACGGATGGGTCGACCAGTACCTTGCGGGATATGTCTGGGACCAGCCCATCAGCACATTTGCGGAAATCCTGGGATTCACCAACGAGACGTTCGCTGGCGCGTATATCGGCAATGTCCTGATCGGTGTCGTGCTTCCCGCCCTCCTTCTGCTGTCAGTTGTCTATGTATTGTGGTCAAAAAAAGGCTACATAAAGGAACTGAAAAAACAGGGGAAAACATATAGCATCGCGGACAGTCTTGCCGGTTTCTGGAGGATGGTCGTCTCTTCAAAAAGAACGGCAATTGCCGGTTTAATCCTTGGGGTCGCCTGTGGTCTTCAGATGTTTGTGATAGAAGGGCTCCGAATTAAATTCGGCATCAGAAACGCAGGAGAAATCCTTCAGAGAGTTGGCTCTGATTTTGGTTTATCCGCAAGAGGGACAGTGTTTGATCCGGGGTACTGGTACGTTACAACTCAGGAAGCACAGTGGGTCGGATGGGTGCTGCAAAAACTCGGCTGGGAAAACACTGACAATATATTCTTCGGCTATATTAATGGAATCCCCAATCCAGCGCTGAACCCGGCTGACTGGATGTCCCTTGCCCTTATCGGAGGGGCCGCTGTCATGGCCCTTCTCAGCAATGAATTCAAATTCAAAAAACCGACGAAGGAGCTTGCCGTATGGGCTATAACCGGCGGGTTCTTAATGGGCATCGGGTCAAGGCTCGGCCTTGGCTGCAATGTGGGCGGATTCTTTGTCAGGGTGGCAAACGGAGATCCGGCGGGCTGGCTTTTCGGCATAGGTATGATCGGCGGCGCATTTATCGGTGTTAAGTTCTTCAACTGGTGGACAGAACGGCAGATGGCAAAAGAAATGGCTGCCTTTGACTTATAAACTCATTTATAGAAAGTAAGGAGGAGAATAGATATGGCTATTAAGTTTGAGAAAAAAGGAGACGGAGTGTATATGCTGGATTGTATGGGTTATGTCTGTCCCCATCCTCAGATATACACAAAAAAGGCACTAGAAAAGATACAGGACGGTGAAATACTGGAAGTAGTCTTCGATAACCCCTCTTCCTCTGAATCAATAGCAGCAATGTGCGACAACTCGGGCATTGAGATTGTTGAGAAGAACAATGAAAACGGTAAGATCATTTACAAAATCAAGAAAGGATGAAATGAGACTACTTGAATTTATGGAGGCAAGCGATGACTAAAGTTTATGGGATCGTAATTCTCATTACTACCCTTTTTGTCGGTTTCCTGCTCGGCTACAGTATCCCGCCCTTCATTCATGCGGGTGTGTTTAGCGACAGGGAACAGAAAGGCGTAGAAATTATTGTCGATGAGGACCTGGAAAAATTTTACGATGATCTGTACAAGAGCGATGAAGATGATGATGAATAAATGGACCATTAAGGACACAAGGAGGAGTTTGGATGGATAAGCGCGCCTTGATTCTCACGATACTGATCCTGGCAATAGCATTCACCCTGGGCTTTATGAACTCCTACTCTTCGGGCATTCAGCCGGGTTACTTTGAAAAGGCTGAGGCCCCTGCTTACGGCGTAGGAGGAGGAGAGTTACTGGGAGCCGGCATGGGTGACGAATTCCAGGATTATCTTAAGGGATTAAATCTGGAGGAAGATGAGGATTAATTTATTGGACAAACTTTTGCGAAAGGAGGATAACAAAACCATTCACATTATGTGAATTAACCATAAGTAAATCTGGAGGTGTAATTATGGGAAGAAAGTTAACACTATATTTGTTGATTGCAGTATTTGTCTTGTCGACTGCAGGATTGTCAGGTGCAGCGCAGTGGGCTAACCCTGAGCTTCTATTGGAAGCTAAACAGCTGAAAAGCAAGATTGGCAACGCTGACTGGGTAATCCTTGACTGCAGAAAACTAAAGGACTATGCAAAAGGCCATATCCCGGGAGCAATCAGTATTGGCAAGCAGTGCAAAAAAGGCCTCAGGGACAAAACTTCACGGGTGTTCAGAGACACTTCAAAGTACGAGAAGCTGTTCGGAAAAGTGGGTATAGATAATAACACTCATGTTGTCGTCTATGGAGAACATGTAAAGAGCGACACGATGAAAGACACTACTGTGGCATTCTGGATACTGGAATACCTGGGGCACGATAAGGCCCATGTGCTGAACGGCGGAATTGACAACTGGGTAAATGCGGGATACAGTCTCGATAACAAGCCGACAATTCTGAAGCCAAAAACATTTAAGGCCAATGTTGTCCACAGCAGGTATGCCACAACTGATGAGGCACTGGAGATAGCAATGGGCAAGAAACAGGGCGTACAGATTATTGATGCGAGAACGTCTAACGAGTATAAAGGAGCGGACCAGCGGTCTCTCAGGGCAGGACGTTTTCCAAACACATCCATTAATGTCTCGCATAAGGATACCTTTGACCAGACAAAAGATCTTGAATCAGGAAAGATGAAGGACAACGGATTTCTCTCTCCTGACAGGGTTGCCGATTTTTACAAAGACCTTGACAAAAACAAGCGTACAGTCGCCTTCTGCCAGACAGGCACACGCTCAACCCTGACCTATCTTGAAATGAGACTTCTCGGCTTTAAAGACCCTGCAAACTGGGATGAGTCCTGGAGAGTCTACGGATCACATTACAATGATTACCCCATAGAAAACGTACAGTGGTTTGACTTTAACAGAATGAGGAAAGCAGAAAAAAAGATAGAGAAACTGGAAAAGAAGCTGGAAGCGATGGCTCCAAAGGACGATGAAAAGAAATAAACACTCTTTGAGGGAGTGAGCCGGGACAATAATCCGGCCCACTCCTTCTTCTTTCACATGACTGGATAACAGAGGAGTTTTCGATGAAAAAAATACTCATTGCCGTGGACGACACAAAAGGTACAGCGCATATATTTGATAAAACAATACAGATCTGTAAATGCATGAGTCCTGATGAAATCATTCTCCTCTATGTCGAGAAACTTGAAGGCCGGTCTCTCATGGATGAAATGCTCGGTGATGCAGAGATGTCAACGCTGAAAGAAGCACTGGAAGGTACTGAGTTCAAGGAGGCCCTGGACAGGAAAGCAGAAAAAATAGTAAATCATTATAAAACGCTCCTGCAGCGCACACCGCCGTCTCCAAATGTAAGGACAGTTATAAAGACTGGGCACCCTGCTGAGGAAATCCTGAAAGCATCTAAAGAAGAGAAGGTTGATATGATTTTCATTGGGTCAAGGGGGCATCGGGTCGGCAGATTCTTAATGGGCAGTGTCAGCAGGGAAGTAGTGGACCATGCTGAAATTCCGGTTCTTATTGTTAAGTAGCCGGCTGTTCAGCAGCCGCTTCAACAAGAATTAAAAATCCAGACTACTGTTCATGAATAATCAGTAACTGCACCGTAATCCAGCATAGGCATTGGAATTATTCTCAAACTGGCTGAAAAAGGTGTGGTTGTCTTCACCAATAAAAATATTCCCCCCTGCGTCAACAGCCCAACTGTCAGATATTTTATAGTGAAGCTTCGGACGGAGATACAGATCTTCATCTGAAGGGGAGAAATAGCCAAAGAGAGAGAGCCTCAGGTTCTGGTTCATCATCAGCCGGGTCAACCTGAGGGTAATGAGATGCCGTTTCTCATCCTTCCGGACAGCCCCCGGAGGCAGTGACGACTCATATTCAGAGTAATCACTCATCCATTCAAGATAGTATTGAATTCCAGCGGTAAGGTCGGCGGCCAATTCTCTTTCATACCCTGCCAGAAATCGTGCCTCGCTATTCCGTATGAAAGGGTCATCTCCCGCATCGTCCTGATGAGAGTCGTAATACCCGGCTTCAATGTTACCAATACCGCCTAGCAGAGATGAACGCAGACTTGCACCTGCAGACCGCAGCCGAGGGTATATGCCCATGCCTGTTTCACGATTCAGACCCTCGGGTGTCTGCCAGAAACCATCGTATCCGTAAACTGCCAGTTCAATACCATTTATGGTCTTCCATATTCGAACTGCAATTTCATCGTCTCGAAAAAACCGGTTTCTCTCATGGTCGTTAAAGAGAGAATCGCTCCCTGCTATTCGGACGCCATTCCAGTATGACAGCCTTGACCCATCTATATATGTTGAGCCATTGAATACAGGGCTATATGATAAATCAACGTTAGCATGATCAGAAAAAAAGCTCGCCCTTATACTGTCAGACGGAGCTTTGAGATACTCATCATCACGCCCCGTAAAAAAAGATTCCCAGTCCTTCGGAAAAAGGTCATTAATAAAGAGCAGGTCTCCCGTGCCCCATGTCTGGATCTGACGTCCGATTTTCATGTCCATAAAATCAAAGGGAGACAGGGAAATAAACAGTTCCCTCAGCTCACCTCTCACCTCATCCATGACCCTGTCGCCAACAAGGTCTCCCTTGAACTTGCCGATGCCCCAGCTGAACTCTTTTGAGAGATTGAGCTGAAAACGCGCTTCAGAAATGGACTCATCTTTTTCAAAGGGATCATCCTGCAGCCGCCATCCCTGCCGTGCCTCTACGAAACCATACAGTTCTGTCTCATACTGGTCATAAAACCAGTCACCCACTTCGGATGCTGACGCATTGCTGATTACTCCTGAAAAGGAACAAAAGAACATCAGCAGGGACAGAGAAATGACATTTCTGTAGACAGTAGTAATCATGTTTTTAATGAACCAGAGCTGAATCAAATTATGCACTGCATAAATGAGGGCATTGTAACCTCATTATTTCCGCGCCTCTTTGGGAGCTCTCCTCAGATACCTCTCTGTAAATATGTCACCCAGACCTATATCGTATGTCACATCGTCGAAGATTGATACTGTTTCTCCTCCATTAATAATGTCTTTCACCCGTGATTTCACGACGGTAGGATGGCCCTGGACATCCTCTACTTCAAGGGCTTCAACGATCCTGTACGCCTTCCCGTCCCTGTCTCTGTATTCCGCCTTCATTGGCATAAAGGACTTCCGGTCAATCCAGATTTTGTAAGAACTGAACTCTACGGTGGAAGGATCTTTTGGAATATTGTTGAGAATATAATATTTCTCATCAGTCCCGATCAGCGTATGCTCATCCTCATGGATTGAGCGGCCGGAGACATCTTCATAGAGAAAGTGAGATCCTACAAAACTCGTACGCTTGTCAGAGGCGGCGATCCTTTTGACAAGGTCCAGTGCCGGCAGATAAAGCCAGCGGTCGTCATCTCCTTCGATCTTTTTATGGACCATGAAGACCATCTTCCGCACGTCACTGGGCTTATTGAAATAAACATAGAAGTTCTGTTCTCCCCCGTCACTGACGTCCTTTCTCAAAATAACGAATTCTCTCGTTCTTACACGGCCCTGCGAGTCAGTGATAGTCATAGACACTTTTGCCTTTCCGTCATCACCTGCATAATATGCGACTCTATTTGCACGGTCGACTATATCTTTCACATTCGGGAGTTCTTCAGCAGCCGGAACAGCCTTCCAGAGAATGCACAAAATAAACAGACCTGATAAAAGGATTGATCTTTTCATAATCTTGCTCCTTACTCTATTTTTATTTCAATAGAATTTCATAGTTACTATTTTCTAAACAGCCTTCCCTCCAGAGCTGTAATCAGCGACGGTAAAATAAATATCGTTGCAATACCGGATATGGCCATAATACTCGCCAGAAACATTCCTACTGTATTATAAGGAACCAGCGGCGACGCCAGAAGAGGAGTAAAGCCAATGGCAATAACAATAACATTTCTTGATATTGCCCTTGCAGGTTCCTGAAACATCTCTTTGACTGCCTTTTCCCATGAACCGGTCTTTTTGAATACCATGCGTGACCTCTCAATAAAATGAATCGCAAAATCAACGGCCAGCCCAAGGGTCAGCGATGACAGGACAGCAACGGGCATATCATAATCCTTTCCTGTGATTCCAATTATCCCATAAATAATGGCTATTGTCACAGAAAGCGGGACCATAGCCAGAATTCCCCACAGGGGAGACCGGAACAGTATTGTCATCATAAAAAAGACAACAGCAAAACTGCTCAAAAATGACTTGAGCATTCCCCATACCATCTTGTCCTGCCAGACGATATTCAGATATGTCAGGCCTGCCCACTCGGCCTTGATATGCACGGGAGGAGGGTTTTTTTGAACGTACTCTTGCACTACCGCTACAACCCGTTCCATATCTTTGTTGTCCCCGCTCTTGAGCTGGATCCAGATATTGGCCTTTTTGTAATCAGGTGTGATGAGGTGCCATAAGTCATCAGGCTTATGACTGTTCTGAAAAGAGATGAGGGACTGCGCTACACCAGGCACAGTATCAGGAATCCTGAATTGCCCCGGATCACCTTCCAAGAGCTCCTGATGAACTTTCTTAACCAGGTCGGCAACAGAATTGCTTTTACCCACCACATCAGATTTCACAAGATGCTCCTGCAGGCCTGAAATATACCGAAGGACATCAGGGCGCTTAAAGACCTGCTCCCGGTTTTTCACTGCCTCTATCAGATCAAGCGTGTCAACCCAGAAATCATAGGACGCATCATCAGCTGAGTCCATTCTTTCATCCCACTTTTTAATTACTGCGTTAAAGAAATCTTCCGGGCCTGCTGCCCGGGATGCTTCTTCCTTAATAATTGCCGAGGCCTTCAGAAGGAGATTAGGATTGTCTTTTATGACAGCCCCTGCCTCAATCCGGCCGCTAACAGCGGATGCTATGTCAGGCAATGATTCACTTTCCCCAGCCCCCTCCAGAATCAGGTACGCCTCATATGTGCCCCCGAAATGCCTGTTCAGCACAGTATCTGCCACACGTATAGCGTGGTTCTTTTTAAACCATTTCACCGGATTGTCATTTATCTGAATTTTTGTGATCCCGTACAGTGCCACAACAAGCGCAAGGACAGTAACCGCGATGATCATTTTGTGCTTGACATAGGTTACACTGCCCAGCCGCCTGAGGTTTCTTGCAAAGGTAGTTTCTTTCTCTCCGTCCGCCTCACCCATGCCGGCAAGTCTTTTTTCACTGAGCATTGAGATGTACGCGGGAACAAAGAGGATAGTCGCAAGCCAGGCAATCATGATTCCAATAGCCACAAAGAGCCCGAAAATACGGACCGGAGGAATAGGCGTCAGGGCCAGCGAGGCAAATCCGGCTGCAGACGTGAGCGAAGTGTAGAGCATTGGCGTAAACAGTTCATCCATGACGCGTTCAACAGTCTTTTTCCTGTCTCGTGTATGACGGTACGTATCAAAAAACTCGCTCAAAATATGAACACTGTCCACCACAGCAATGGGCATCAGGAATATGGGTATCATGGAACTCATGATATGGAGTGTATTACCTGTTCCAATCAGCAGGCCCATAGTACAGATAACCGAAACCATGGCTACAATCAACGGCGCTATAACAAGGCCGATTTTCCTGAAAAAGATCAGCATGAGGATAAAAATGGCCATCATAGCGAGCGGAGCTGAGACCGCCATCTGTATAAACATTTCAACTCCAAAGGTGTCCTCTGCAACGGGGAGGCCGGCTATGTGATACTGATCGTCTGAACTTTCACTAAATGATTCTATTTTTTCGAGCAGTTTTTCCCTGACATAATAGGCAAATTCCTTTGATGTAATCGGAATATAAATTCCAACTGCCTTACCATCCTCAGAGACCAGCGTACCTTTCAAAAGAGGATTGTTCATAGCGCTCTCACGAATCTTAAGCGCCTGTTCCGCAGTTTCCGGTGGCTCCTGCATCAGCCATTCGAACCTGACCTGGCCCAAACCAGCCTGTTCGATAGTATCTACATTGCCAGGCGCCATCAAATCACGCTTCACAACATGCCATTCAGCTCTGTCCGGGTGCTGCAGTCCCCGTGCGAATTCTGTGAGTTCATGTACCCGCCTCAGGGTATCAACATTGAACACTCCATCAGGATGCTTTTCATTAACAATTCCAAGAACAACTACATCATGAAGGTTGAACTCTTTTTTCGCTGCATTATGAAAAACTCGTACAGACTCATGTTCATCCAGCATATTCTCCGGATCAGTATCAACCCGCACCATGCTGATCAACAAACCGAGTAGAACAGTGAGCGCCACCATGATAAATGTAACAATCCTTGGACTGTTAACTGACAACTGGACCGCTTTTTCTCCCAACTTCATAGACAATCTCTCTTTTCTGTTTAATTCAAATAAATATTAACACCAAAAACTCATTTTAGATAATTCAGAATAATGTGATATACATTCAATAAAGCTTCGTCGATGATCAAGAATATTTACTACATTATGGCAACTGTGTCAGACCGTATCTCATCTTCCAGAGAAAATATTTTTCAAATGCATACTTCCCCCATTTGAAAGCAATGCTTTTTTTCCATACTGCTTCCTGCCTAGGAGGCAGTAAAGGTTTTGCACTGGCATATACACCTGAGTCGCCCATATCCACAAGGCACATCACTCCCAGGGGTTCGGGCTCTGTTGCCGGCTTACCAGTAATATCCGAAACTATTGTCTTTGCCGCATCTTTTGCCATTTTAACTGTCATATAACCTGTTTTTGGAACACCTGTGGGCACGGGGGTCTGCTCCGGAGGAGCTAAAGCCATGGCAACGCCGACGCATAAGATATTTTTGAAATCCTTATGTCTGTAATGACTGTCAACGGGAATAAAACCCTTGGGATTACCGAGGTGAAAAACAGCCTTCACGCCCGACATTGGCGGCGCGAACATAGCAAGTTTATGAGATAGTGTTTCTCCGTCTTTCAGTTTCACTTCCCCGGGAGTAAACTCCTCCACTGCCTGATTGGCAATGATTTTTATATCCCTGTTGGCAAACTCATCTTCCAGCACTCTCCGGGACGTCTTAAGCCCGGCAATACCGAAATGTCCTATATACGGTTCGGATGTGACAAACGTAATGGGGACTTTATGTCGTATTTTTCGCTTTCGCAACTCAGTATCAATTTCAAATGCATATTCATAGGGAGGGCCAAAACAGCTCGCTCCCTGAACAGACCCGACTACAACAGGACCGGGATCTTCAAGAAACCTGTTCCAAGCCTCGTTGGCCTTCACCGCCATATCAAGCTCAAAAATACATTCAGTATGCCCTTCCGGCCCTAGTCCCGGCACAGCGGAAAAGACAAGTTCAGGTCCTGTGGAAACAACAAGATAATCATAGGAAATCTCCTGAGTTGCTGTCACGACCTTTGACGCATCAGCATCTACACCCTGCGCATCTTCCTGAATAAACTTTATTCCCTTCGGCTCCAGAATGTCCTTAAGCGGGAGAGTAATATCCTGAGGTCTTCTCCAGCCCATTGCAACCCATGGAAGAGAAGGGACAAAAACAAAATCATTCTGGCCACATAAAAGCGTTACCTCTGCTCTATTGCCCAGAAGCCTCTTTAATTCAAATGCAGCGGTCAGTCCTCCGAATGAACCTCCCAATATTGCGATTCTTGTCATGGCACTCTCCTTTTTTAAGAGTTCAAATGCCTGCTGTCAGTGTTGCCATCCATCACCTGAAGTTATTTGTTTCTGTCTCCGGGATATTTCCCCTTTTTCGTAACAGGGCAACATTCAGGGCCAGACAGTTCACATTGGTACTCTTTATTAAATATATCCAGAAGATCCAGAATGAGTGGGCTTTTAAGAAAGTAACACCGGAGCCTTCCGTCGACAAAATAGTCGATCAGACCGGCATGCCTCATTGCCGAGAGGTGCTGAGAAACATTTGACTGCCTGATATCAAGAAAGTCCTGAAAGTCGCTGACACACTTCACGCCCTTTGAAAGCTCTTCCAGAATGGCTATTCTCACGGGGTGGGACACGATTTTTAAGGCCTCAACTTTCCAGAGCAAATTATTCATATATTCAAATGTTAGAATATTTGAATTTATTAGTCAACTGTTTTTAAGGGGCATAAATTCAGCTATCTTCAGGCGAAAAAAAGAATGCACCCGGTTTTTAACGGGAGCATTCTGTGAACGTAAATCTTTCGAAGAGTTAAGCGCTTTGAGAAGTGCCGGGACTGTTGTTTGTTGAAATGCCGGTACTCTCAACGTTGGAAGCAGGTGCTGACTGGCCAAACCGCATCCCTGGCTCCGGTTCAGCTCCAAGTGCATCGAGCACCCTGTTTACGAAGTTAAAGTAACTGATAAGGTGAACAGCATCGAGAATGGTCTCATCAGAAAATCCGACTGTCTGAAGCGCCTCTATATCCGCTTTGCTCATATTGTGAATATCGAGCGTCAATTTCACGGCATAATCCAGCAACTGTCTTGTCGGTTGATCAAATGTTACCTGGCGGTAGTCTTCCTGAATTTTAAGGACTGTTTCCTGGTCTTGAATCTCATCAAGGAGATCCGGCTCGTGGCTCTCCATTCAGTAGTAGCAGCCATTGATTTTTGAAACCACCGTAGCAATAAGTACACGCTGCAGCCTGCTTAATCCACCGGGCTTCGTCATCATATGAGTGTACATCTGCCGCCCTATCGACATCGTTTCAGGGCTGAGGCTCTGAATTTTCACCAGGTTGATGACATGACCGAATTTTTCGGATGTCTGATCATAAATTTCGGACAACAGACCATCGGCATCATCATCAGATACTGTTTTTATCCAACTCATACACACCTCCTGTTTATCCCCTATGGTTATATTTATCGGACATACTGTTTTACTTCTTAATTAATTCAGGTATCTAACCCTCAGCGGAACTGAGAGTTACGGAAATCGCATACTTAATTCTCTCGAGGCAGAGTTCCTGGCAGATATGCAGCTCGATCAGCAGACGTAAATATTGATGATTTGAGGTTGATAAGATATAATCGGATCATAAATTAAAAATGCCTGACATGCTCTGATTGCTGTGCCGAATGTAGAGAAAGAACCATTGTCTGAAATAAAAGAAAAAAGCACCCTAATACTGGAACAGGAAGAACAATTTGCCACTACACTTGCAACGCAGGTTATCAACAAACCACAACTCAGCCTCTGGATGATTTTGATACCGATTTTTTTTGTTTTTTACTTTAATAACCTTAGCAAATACAAAAATGGCTGCAAAAAATTCGCTGAGAACTATCTTATCGATAAAAAGCGGGCGCTGAATGAGGCGGTTGAAGTGGTTACGAAAGGAAGAGAACCTGATATACATGCTCTGTCCGAGTTGTCAGATATAAACAGTCAGACCCGAGATAAACAGGCAAACGTGCTCGCCGTCCTTATAGAGCACTACAGGATTCTCCTGAACTCAGAAGGCAAAGATTTTCCATCGCTTTTACGTGCCGCGTATGGCACCCAGACAAACTACCTGCTGTTTTTTAATCGACTGAACCAGGCAGAGAAAGAGGTCAATGAATCTCTCAAGCTTGACATGACTGAATCCGAT
>CAMYND010000062.1 GCA_947259645.1 Thermodesulfovibrionia bacterium
TACAGGTAATGAAAAGAGAATTGATAATCAAGTCAGCAGTATAAAGAAAAAACTCAACGATATTGATATTAAATTAAGAAATCTTTAAGGCAAAATAATCGTTGCTGCGAACAGAATAGTCAGAATCAGGTCAAGTCATACAATTGTACAAACTTCATTTGAGTATGTGCTTTCAGCACCACTGCTGTTGTAGGCACTCACAGTAAAGCACCAGTTGCCCGAGAACAGACCATTGAACGTATAAGCTGTTTCAGTACCGATATCTACAACATAATCATAACTACCTGGAGTCTGGCCATAATAGAGTTTATATCCCCGAACATTCGTTGCCTGAGAACCATCTGAGTTTGTATTTGGGGGGTCCCATTTCAATGTCAGGTTACCGTCTCCGGTGCCCAGAACGCCACTAGTCTGGGTAGAGGAACCGCTAAAGTTTCCACATCCTAACAGTAAAAAAAATATGATTGCCAGGGCAGCATATGCTCCCTTATTACGTATAAATAACAGAGAATCTTTATTCATAATTGTACTGACTGTATATAACGGGTGGATAATCTTATAACTTAAATCACCTCTTTTTTATGGCCGCAACAATGCTCTATTACTGCCACAATTTGTCAGACTGATAACCTGCAGGATAAATTATCAGTGTATAAGCAATAATTAGGCCATAGGAGGCATAAGCTCAACGCTCTGATTTTAAGTAGAAATTAAATAGAGAGTGGAGTTTACTCGAAACAAGTGTATGGTTATTACTGCAAATGAGATGGGAAATTAATGCAGCAGGGGATTATTTGAAATTATCAGGCTTAAGATCGTATTTCTTTAAGAGTATGTACAGATCAGCACGATATTTGCCGGCCAGTTCAGACGCCCTGCTCACATTACCTTTTGTTGACTTGAGCAGGTTTTCAAGGTAATTTTTTTCAAAGCCGGCTTTTGCTTCTTTGAGAGGCTTCAGGGAATCGGGAAATAATCCGCTGGTCTGGAAAATAATTTCTTCCGAAATAACGTTCTGCTGGGTCATGGTAATAGCATATTCTATTGTGTTCTCAAGTTCTCTTACATTTCCGGGCCAGTCATGGAGCATCAGTTTCTGCATTGCCTGTGGAGTTATGCCTTTGATTTTTTTGCCCATTTTTGTGCTGATTTTCTTTATGAAATGTTCTATGAGCGGAGGAATATCCTCTTTTCTTTCTCTCAGAGGTGGCAGATTAATGGGAACGACATGGATTCTGTAAAAAAGATCTTCCCGGAATCGCCCCTCTTTTGTCTCCACTACAAGGTCACTGTTTGTGGCGACAATTACCCTGACACTGACGTCCATCAGCTTTTTACTGCCTACCGGGTAAAATTGCTGTTCCTGCAATACTCTCAGCATCTTTGCCTGCACAGAGAGGGGCATGTTCGCGATCTCATCGAGAAAAATAGTGCCTTTATCAGCCTGGGTAAAGAGACCTTTGGTGCTTCGAAGTGCGCCTGTAAAGGCCCCTTTCTCGTAGCCAAAGAGCTCACTTTCCAGCAATGACTCGGGAAGTGCAGCGCAGTTAATCGCGACAAATGGTCCGTCCTTCCTCGTGCTCGAAAGATGGACGGCCCGGGCAATGAGCTCTTTGCCGGTGCCGCTTTCTCCATGAATATAAACAGTAGAGTCGGATTGAGCGATAAGAGATACCTGTTTCAGAATGTTGAGCATTTTGCTGCTTTTGGAGATTATGTATATTTTTCCTGCAAAAGCTCTTTGAGTTTTTTTATCTCTCCTGTAAGCCGCAGGTTTTCCATGGCTTTTTCCACCTGGATCAAGAGCTCGCGATGATCAAAAGGTTTGGTTAAATAGCTGAAGGCCCCTTTTTGCATAGCTTCTACCGCGCTTTCAATGGTCCCGTACGCAGTCAGTATTATGACCGGGATTTCAGGGTTGATCTGGTGGACTTCACTCATAAGCGTGATTCCGTCATACTCCGCAAGCTGCAGATCAATGATAGCAAGATCAAGGGGGTTTTCCCTGACCGTCTCCAACGCTTTTTCTTCTTTCAAAGAAGTAAACACATCATATCCAGCTGACTCAAGCCTCAACCGGATTACTTCAAGGAGGTTGGTGTCATCATCTACAACTAATATTTTTCCTTTAACAGTTGCCATTTATTGTTTCATCTCCTTTTTCTTCATCTCAATTTCAATGTCTACCTGTTTTGCCTTTTCAATATTGCTGAGAACATCAATCCAGATCTTTGACTCTTCACTCAGAAGGCTGTCAGGAAACTCTTTAATCAGCCGCTGAAAATAGTGTACAGATTTATTATAGTCTTTTTCCGGATTGTTGTAATGAGCAAAAATCAGGGCAATATTGAAAAGAGCCCGGTCTCTAAAGGGTGTTTCCGCTGACTGTGACAAAAGATTACTGTTCACTCTAACTGATTCACTGAAGTCTTTGCGGGTCGCAAGCTCCTGACCCAGAAGCAACTGATGTTCAGCCGCGGCCCTTGCATTTGATGAAGCCTTTAATCTGACAGTTTCATTCAGCACCTGAGCCCAGATTTTTGACTGGTCAGCCAGCGGACTGTCAGAATGCTCTCTCATGAGTTGTCTCAGGTAATCAGCTGAAATCTCATAATTCCTTTCAGGATTATCACTGTGGGCATATATCAGAGCACTATTAAAGAGCGCATTATCTCTGAGAGCCTTATATTCAGGGAGGTTTATAATTTCCTGGTTGTGCCTGAGGGATCCGCTGAAATCTCCCAGTTCGAATAATTTCTGGGCGAGTAACAGCTTCTTTTGATTGCCGGGTGATTCAGGAAATTTGAGGATCGTTGTACACCCCAGCAACAGCAGGCAGGCTACAATGGTAATGTGAAGGACATTGTTGTGCCCTCTTGTGATGATTGTTCTACCCAAACTTTTCCTCCATGAGCATCGATAATATGCTTGACAATAAACAGACCGAGGCCGGTGCCCTTACTCCTGCCGCGAACCTGGTGATATTTATTGAATATTGCTGTATGATTTTCTTCTTTTATTCCGGAGCCTGTATCTGTTACAGACGTTTTCAGCTCCTTTTCGTCTGCCTGAGAGGTAATGGTTACCCGGCCTCCTTCGGGAGTGAACTTCAGGGCATTTCCAATCAGGTTTCTCAGTACATGAAGTATTCTATCACAGTCGATCTTCACCTGTGGAACTGTGCGTTTACTCCCTTTTATTATGGTAATCTGCTTTGCCCTTGCCAGAGGTTCTATTTCACGGGTAACCTTATCGACTAAAGACAATATATCGGCTTTTGTGAAATGGTACGTCATCATTCCCGCCTCCATCTTTGAGACATCAAGCAGGGAATTGACCAGGTTAATTAACCTGCTGCACTCTTCGTTAATTATCGTTAAAAGCCGTTTCTGGTTTTTCTTTGGTTCGCCCTCGCCCATACCTTCCATAAAGAGGTTTACTCCCTCTTTGATTGTAGTAAGAGGGGTCCGGAGTTCATGTGACATCGTTGAAAAGAAATCGGTCTTTAATGTGTCAATTTCCTTTAATTTTGAACACATAAGATTAAAGTTCTGCACCAGGGCATTAATTTCAGGCGGTGAGGAAAGGTGCAGATCATCACCAAAATTGCCTTCAGCGATATCCCTGGTTTTTTTCTTGATAACCGAGAGGGGCCTGGTAATGGTAATGGTGATGAAGATCGAGATTATAACACCGAAGATAAGAGATATCGCGCCAATAATTATAGCTACTTGACTCGCGTTCACATCAGCTTCACCAACTTTTATCAACTTATTGTAGGCACTTTTCTGGCTATGGCTGCGCAAGTTTTTAAAACTTTCCATCATTCCATCTATTTCATACTCCTTTTTCTGTTCAAAGTCATCAGTTGCGTATTGCTGTCCTGACTGAATGAATTTTATTTCTGTATCAAAGAGTGATTGATAACGATGATATTGGTTTTTGATACGCTCGAGTATGTCTCGCGTTTCATCGCTGACTGCAAGAGAAAGTGACTGTTTCAGTTCTTTGTCAAAGGTTCTCTCTGCTGCCAGATAGCTGTTGAGAAGGCCCTCATCCTTCATAATTATGAACTTTCTTTCATACCGCATCATAGTCAGGAGATTGTCTGACATTTTTTGTTCATATCCTAACAGCTGATTATCTATTGTAAGAATCGACTTCGTAAGGTTTTCCAGCTGATTTAACTGGAATATAGAATAAATGCTGACTGTCATGGCAAGAATGATTATTGTGAAGAAGCCGGTAAAGAGCCGGTTAAATATCGTTATGTTCATTGTGTGCCGCCTGGATGATTATGAACCGGATAAGATATGATTAACATAAAAATATTAACGCGTCAATGTTATATAACTAATGAAAAGTCTGTGCGGATATTGTAGAACTATTGCTGTCAACTCAGAATATCAAAGTCATCGCGGAGAAAATCAGGACTCAGGCGAATATACCTTTTTTCAAGAATACTGATTGATTTGCTCTTCTGGAGCTTATCAAGCACTCTTGTTATCGTCTCTCTTGTCAGGCCCGTCATATCGGATATGTCCTGATGGGTCAACTTTATATTTAACACAATTCCCTCAGGAGTTTTCTCCCCGTATTCATCACACAGCATCAGCAGCAGCATTTTTGTCCTGTGCGATGCATTGTTAAAATTTAGCAGCTGAATCGTGTCCCATGACTGCCTGAGTCTGGTGCAGAGAATTTTTAATAAGTTCTCAATTACTTTACTTTGTGAATACAGGATCGAATAGAAGTCAGCCTGCGCAATTATAGCTATGAGCGAATCAGTTGTTGCCACGACTGAGGCAGGAGTAGTTTTTCCGTCAATAAGCGACATTTCCCCGAAGAAATTACCAGACCCATGCATCGCAAGGATTATCTCCTTACCGTCTTCAGTTGTTCTGACAGCTTTAACTTTACCCGTGAGGATCAGGTACATATACTTATTCGTGTCGTCTTCATACAATATGGTTTCATTTTTCCGGAACTGTTTTAAAACCATTTTGTTTATGATGTTTTCTATATCCCGGTCTGACAACGAGGAAAAGAGAGGGGTCCGCTTCAGGAACTCATTTTTGCGTTTTTCATCCATAAAAAACCTTCTGATTATTTCCCTGCAAAGGGAAATAAGTCAAATCTTGTTGCACCACGAGTGCTATATTCCACGATCAATTATACAGTTGATAATACCATACCTTTGCAGGATATTTACATTTTCTGCATTTCCTGAAGATCAGCTTCAAGACAGGGTATCAAATACCATTTAAAATATGTAAGAATAACTAATATAAGAATATTACAGCATATTATTTGATTTTGACTGCTGACATGAAGTCGTCTGGTCTTATATGCATTTATTAGGGGCAGGGTGTTGTCATATCCTTCAGTCACGGAAAAACAAACGTTCAGTTTAATGTGTAAACGAGTTGTAACGGATTAAATGGTAACATTAATTATTTCCATAATTACGGCATGCATATGTGTTGTGGTTGCTGTTTTTGTGATTTTCAGAAGGCATGGACAGGTTTCAAATGTCGCATTTTCTCTGGGCCTTGTTTCGACAGCGCTGGTAATAATGGGAGATGCCATAAGTCTGTTGCATCCTGAAGATGTTTTTTGGTGGAAAAAAGTCGTATTCATTGGTGAGGCGGTAATGGCCCCCTCGTGGCTCCTCTTTACTCTCAGCTTTGCACGATCAAAGCACTGGCGTTCCATCAGTAAATTTTCTCAGGTTCTCGTAATGCTATCTCCCCTGTTACTCATATTCTGTCTTGCTGTGCCCACGGACAGTTTTTTCTTTACCCCGGGATTCGAAGGGAAAAGATCGATTTTATTAGACAATGCAGGTTACACCTACAACCTGATTCTCCTGTTTTATTCAATTATGTCAATTGTAAACCTGGAAGCAACCCTGAAAAGCTCAGCAGGAGGCGATCGCTATAAAATTAAATACACATTAATCGGGGTGGGCGGTTTTTTGGCAATCAATATCTTTTATTACAGCCACGCGCTGCTCTATCGTTCCATCGACATGAGCCTTGTTCCGGTCAAGGCGGGAGTTATTCTGATATCGATCATTTTTATCAGTTATTCTCTGCTTCAGCAGAAGGTAATGGACGTAGAAGTCTCTGTATCGAGGAAAGTGCTTTACCGATCGATAAGCATATTTGTTGTGGGGTTTTACCTCCTTGGGCTTGGATTGCTGGGTGAGGGAATGCGTTACTTTGATCCCCATGTACGAGAGAACATGGTTATTTTTCTGGGGTTTGCAGGAGTTATTGTTATTATCACAATTATATTTTCAGAGCGGTTAAGAAGAAAGGCCATGGTTCTCATAGACAAACACTTTCTCAGTCAAAAATATGATTACAGGGAACAGTGGCTTCAGTTTACACAGAGGATATCGCTGAAGCATACCTTTGACGAACTATTAAGTGCAATTGCCCATGGATTCAGAGATGCCATCGGTTCGAAAGGTTCTGCTATCTGGCTCAAGGAAAGGGCAAGAGAACAGTACTCCTGTGTCAAGGCATTAGATTCTACAGTTGGAAAGCGGGGACCCGGGAAGGTACTGCTGAACTTTCTTAATGAGACAGAGTGGATTTTGAATGTGAATGATTCAAAATGCGAATCAATCGTTATGGAAAGTAAAAAATTTATAGATGATAACAGCGTATTTCTTATGGTCCCGTTGATCCATAGAGAGGAACTGGTGGGATTTATCACACTGAGGGAAGCAATAGCTGAGGTTGAATATAACTATGAGGACTATGACTTGCTTAAGACCCTTGCCAGTCAGGCATCCACCGCTATTCTGAACGCGAAGTTGTCTGAGGAGTTGATTGAGGCAAAGGAAATGGAAGCGGTCGGAAGGCTTTCTGCTTTTGTCATTCATGACCTTAAAAATGCATCTTCGATGCTCTCGCTGCTTGCCCACAACGCTGAAGACCATATTGATAATCCTGAATTTCAGAAAGATGCTATTCGGGCTATTGTGAACTCTTCTGAAAAGATCAAGGATATTACTCTCAAGCTTAAAAACCTTCCTAGAAAGAAGAGGCTTGTCCGCGATTATTATGACCTGGGGATGTTTATCAAGGGAGAAATCAGCCAGGTTAATTCAAACGGCAGTGCACAGCTGTCATTTAAAGAAAGAGAGCAAGTGCGGGTAAAGTTTGACAGAGGGGAGTTGCAGAAGGTTATCATCAACCTGATAATGAACGCAATGGATGCTACCGGCCGGAAAGGCACTATTAACGTTGAAGTTGGCAAAGATAATAAAATGGCTTTTTTTAAAGTATCGGATAATGGCTGTGGAATGTCGGGTGAGTTCATGGATAAACATCTTTTCAGGCCTTTTCAGTCATCAAAAAATAAAGGTCTTGGCATTGGTCTGTATCAGTGCAAGGTGATAATTGAAGAACATGAAGGCAAGATAAAAGTCAAAAGCAGACAAAAGAAAGGGTCAGAGTTTACTGTATATCTTCCCTGGAAAGCGCTTTAAGCCCTTTTGCCTCTGATAACAACAATAAAGTCAGTATCCATGTATAATTAGGCATATGATTTCCGCCGAGCAGTCAGGGGGTTACGCAGTGCATAATTGCTTGGAATTAAAGATTAATAAGAAAATGTCGAGAAATAAAATTACTTACTAAACGATACGATACGTTTGGTCATGGCGAGTGGGACAATAAATCCGGCCCAGCATAGCCGGATGGATCATTATCTGCCAAAAAAGAGGAGATTGATATGACACAGGATGAAATGGAAAAACTCATGTCCATGGGACTTGGTGAGAAGATGTCGCATTCAAAGAAAATAATAACAGAGGCTCTCCAAAAGTATGGGTCGGAAAATATGGCCGTTGCCTGGACAGGGGGGAAGGACAGCACCATAATGGTGTGGCATTACCGGGAGGCCTGCAAGGAGCTTGGAGTAAAAATGCCCAAATGCATGTTCATTGACGAGGGGTATGTCTTCGATGAGATTTGGGATATGTTTCATAAGCTGAAGAAAGAGTGGGATCTTGACGTGCGCGTCGCCAAGAATACTGATGTCAGTGACAAAGCTGAAAAAGTCGGTGATATGGTCAAAGTCAGCAGTCTCAATGAGCGCAACCGCAAAGAGATTGAGGTTCTTGAATTCCAGGATGAGGAGTTCCCCTTTGAACCGGAATCTTTTGTGGGAAACCACCTGATGAAGACAGTGGCAATGAATGTGTTTATGGAAGAGAACAATATTAAGGCCCTTGCGACAGCTATACGGTGGGATGAGCAGGAGGCGCGGATAGAAGAGGATTATTGCAGCCCCAGAAAAATCCCTCCACATATGAGGATCCAGCCGATCCTTCACTTTAAGGAACGTGATATATGGGATTTTAACTTTAAATATAAAATTCCCTTTTGCACCTTATATCGGGAAGGATACCGCTCTTTGGGAGCAAAGGGTTCTACAGTGAAAATGTCAGATATTCCTGCATGGGAGCAGGACCTGGAGAATACCTATGAGAGAGCAGGCCGCGGTCAGGGAAAAGAAGAGATCATGAACAAGCTGAGAGATCTTGGATATATGTAATGTTTCTCTTACTTATGAATAACTTCCGGAGCACACTCATGTCAGTTGTGCATCCAGGTAAGCACAGGGAATTTTTCGATGAAGCAGATATTAGTAGTTGAGGACGATCCAGACATTCAGACCCAGATGAAATGGGGCTTATCAAAAGAGTACTCTGTGCTGCAGGCATCTGACAGAGAATCCGCACTCAAACTGTTCAATAAACACAGTCCAAAGGTCATGACGCTCGATCTTGGACTCCCGCCTGAAGAAAATGGTTCAAGCGAGGGATTTGCCTGTCTTCGGGCAATACTGAAACAGAGCCCCGGGACCCAGGTAATTATGGTTACCGGCAATAATGACCGGGAAAACGCGCTGAAGGCCATCCATATGGGAGCGTACGATTATTTTCTCAAGCCCATAGATATCAATGAGCTTAAGATTGTTATAAACAGGGCGTACCATCTTGCTGAGATAGAGGCAGAAAACCTGGGCCTTCACGAGCTTCTAGAAAAGGAAGCAGGCTTTGCCGGTATGATTGGCCAGAGCCCCCAGATGCAGAGCATATTTGATACGATCCGAAAAGTTGCTGCAACTGATGCGGCGGTTATTGTTACGGGCGAAAGTGGCACGGGCAAGGAGCTGGTTGCGAAGGCTTTACATGAAAACAGCACGAGAAAGAAAGGGCCTTTTATCCCGATTAACTGCGGGGCTATTCCTGAGAATTTGCTTGAATCAGAACTTTTCGGGCATGAAAAGGGTGCCTTCACAAATGCCTATGCCCAGCAGAAGGGCAAACTGGAATATGCTGACAAGGGGACGTTGCTGCTCGATGAAATCGGCGAAATGTCTACAATGCTTCAGGCAAAGCTCTTACGGTTTCTTCAGGAAAAAAAGGTTCAGCGTATTGGCGGAAGGAGTGATATTGAGATAGATACAAGGGTCATCGCAGCGACCAATATTGATTTAAATACCGCGATGAAAGAGCATAAATTCAGAGAGGATCTTTTCTTCAGAATTAGCGTGATATCTATTGATGTGCCTCCATTGCGTGACAGGGGTTTTGATATAGAGCTTCTGGCAAATGCAATTCTGGAGCGCAACAAAGCCCTGTTTAAGAGAAAGATTAAAGGGTTCAGTCGCTCTGCAATGAGCGCTATTATGGGCTACTCATGGCCGGGCAATGTGCGGGAACTTGAGAACAAGATCCAGAAGGCGGTTATTACAGCTGATACCAATGTAGTGGAGCCGATGAACCTTGGATTAGGGGATGATGCTGGCCTGGGCTCCGCAGTTGAACGGTTCCAGGGAAAATATAGTGGTACGACATTGAAAGAGGCGCGAATGCGTCTTGATATGGACCTTATAAGGGATGCTGTGGAAAAGCACAAAGGCAACATAAAGCGTGCTTCTGAAGAGCTGGGTGTCAGCAGGCCTACTCTCTATGATTTAATTGATAAGTATAAATTGAATGTCAAAGAGATCACACGATAGATCCTTCCTTTTTTCATCGTCTGTAATTATCCATGCATTAGTGCAACTACACACCATACCTGTTTCCTGTCTAAGCCTGTTATTGGCTGCCTGAGGCTCTGAAGCAATCTGATTCTGAAGTGTTTCAGACTGCGACGTTACAAATCAAAAATATGAATTTATTATGTTAATCTATCCGGATGAAGAAGGATAAAATCATACTGTTATTTACCAGCGTGTTCTATACCGGACATGTTCCCTTTGCTTCGGGCACAGTTGCAACACTTATTGGCGGGGTCCCACTGTATATAGCACTCTCCAGGCTTGAACCCGCAATGTATCTCGTTGTGCTGATTATTTTATGCTTATTGTCTATCTACCTTAGTCACTGTGCTGAAGTTATTCTTCAGGAAAAAGACTCATCTAAGATAGTTATTGATGAAGTCATCGGGTACCTTGTTGCCCTTGTCTATCTGCCGGTGTCATGGAAGATCATGGTTATCGCATTTGTCCTTTTTAGAGTATTTGACATCAGTAAATTGTTTCCCGTAAACCTGGTGGAGAGAAAGGTGTCAGGTGGGGCTGGCATTGTGCTTGACGATGTAGCGGCCGGATTATATGCTAATGCAATAGTGCAGCTCACAATTCGGATATTCCCTGACTTTTATGTATAACCGGCTCTGTCAAAAGCAGTGATATGGCGCGGCTGATAGTTTTGAATTAATTTATTAATAGCAACGAAAATATGTTAAGGGGTTACGCATAATATATGAAATTTATAGCTGATTTACATATTCATTCCAAATATTCAAGGGCCACAAGCCCGGACATGACACCTGAGAACATTGATCGCTGGGCACAGTTGAAGGGAATAGATCTCATGGGAACAGGTGATTTCACCCATCCTCAGTGGCTTGGAGAATTACAGGAAAAGTTAGTGAAAGCTGAGAACGGGCTTTACCAGCTAAAACCTGAATATGCACGTGATGTGCCTTCGATATGTAAAGCTGCTGTCTATTTTGTCCCGACTGCTGAGATAAGCTGTATTTACAGAAAGGGAGAGAAAACGCGGAAAGTGCACTTACTTGTGTTACTGCCCTCTTTTGAAGATGTCTCCGCATTTAACATGACCCTCGCTCGAAGAGGCAACCTGGCGTCAGATGGACGTCCCATACTGGGACTTGACGCGAAAGAATTATTGGCAATGGTTCTTGACACGTCCCCCCAGGGCCTGCTCATACCTGCTCATGCCTGGACACCCCATTTTGCCGTGTTCGGGGCATTTTCAGGGTTTGACAGACTTGAAGATTGCTTTGAGGACTTAACCCCTCAGATATACGCGATAGAGACCGGTCTCAGTTCCGACCCCTCGATGAACCGGAGATTGTCAGCTCTTGATGATATTACACTTCTGTCCAACTCAGACGCACACTCGCTTCCCAAAATCGGCCGTGAAGCAAATATATTTGAGACTGAATTGACCTATGAGAATATGATTGGCTCCATTAAAACGGGCAATGGTTTTAGCGGGACAGTCGAGTTTTTCTCCCAGGAGGGAAAATACTATTTTGACGGACACAGGCCCTGCGGCGTATTCATGCCTCCTGAGGAAACACTACGGCATAATTCAAAATGCCCTGTCTGCGGGAAAAAAATAACTGTGGGCGTATTGCACCGGGTCTCATTGCTGGCTGACAGGAAAAAGAATATAAAATCCCGTAAGGCCAGACCATACCATTCGCTGATTCCGTTTCAGGAAATAGTTGCCGAGTCTCTTGGCATGGGTGTGCAGTCAAAGAAAGTTCAGGGTCTTTATCACAAGACAATTGAGGTGCTTGGGCCTGAATACTTTATTCTTATGGACGCTCCCCTTGATGAGATTCAGAAGGTAGCCGGGGAGAAGATCGGACAGGGCATAAAAATTATGAGGGAGGGCAAGGTAAACATAAGGCCTGGATATGACGGAGAGTTTGGAAGGATAAAACTTTTCGAGAGAATATAATCTCCTTGCGCATGAACTCTGCATGGGAAAAGACAGGATAATATCTCAGTTATTTTATATGAAATAGATTAATTATCTTCTCTTTGATATTATTTGTGAATATGGTTAAATTAAAGAAATATCTTCATGATTGATTCACTGTTTAGGTACATACTATTACAATAGAGATAAAACAAAACAGGCACTCATTGAACGTTTCAGGGAGAGATTCATGAAAAAGCTGATTATCTATTTTTTTATCCTTATGGTTACCGGAACAATGCAGGTGGTACAAGGCAGCGATACATATGATTATTCGCCCATAAAATACGACCGGCAAGACATGACAGAAGAAGTCCGGATAAGCCGGGGCGGTCAGTTCTATGATAACTGGTGGAGGACAACGCTTGACATAGATAAACCGGAAAAGGAGCAGCCTCTCTGGAAATCGCAAAGCACGAATAAACGAAGCGGGTACTCAACATACCGATGCAAGGAGTGTCACGGCTGGGATTACCGCGGCAAAGACGGTGCATACAAAACAGGGTCCCATTACACTGGATTCAGGGGTATTTATGATGCATCCCGGAAATTATCTGCAAAAGAACTTGAAGCCTCGCTTAATGGGTCCATAACCAGCGGCCACGATTTCTCAATGTTTCTGAATGAACATGATATTTCAGACCTTGCTCTCTTTCTCAAAAAGGGAATTGCTGATCTAACTGAATACATAAATACAGAAGGCATGGCAAATGGCGGAGACATGATCGCGGGAAAGAGCTTTTATTCCATGAACTGCATGACAGAATGTCATGGTCCCGATGGTACGGCAATTAATTTTGGAAGCGAAGATAAACAGGAGTTCATCGGTACCGTGGCAAACAAAAATCCGTGGGAGTTTATTCATAAAGTCAGGGCAGGGCAGCCGGGCACGAGGATGTCATCAGGCATAATAAATAAATGGAGTGACGATGATTTACGTAATCTTCTTGTGTACTCTCAAACATTACCTCGAGAGCTCCCTGCAAAGGGATGGTTTGCCCGCATGCTTGGTGCGATAGGAATTGGCGATAAAGATCATATAAGCCATATGCACAGGGCAGAAAGAGGTTTTGGACCCAAAACAGATCAGTAGAGAGTGTTTTATTTGTTACCTGAAAGGAGAATAGTATGGCGAAAAGAATTGCAGTAATCATAATGAGTCTGCTTATAGCAGGCTGTGCTGTGGATCAAAAGGCAGGAGCGCCAATGCAAACTATTATGGACCAGCACATCCCCGGGAGCGCATTTGATAAAACAGAGCAGGGATACTATACTGCTGAACTTGTCTTGAAACCGAGAAATCCGGTTGTCGGAGCGGGAGCAGGACATTTAATAGTCCACAATCATGAAGCTGTTGATACGCCGGGCCTCAATATCAGGGCCATGCTTTACATGTCAGAAACCGGACTGGAGTCCAGCAAAAAGCCTGTTGTTAAGGACGTGAAAAAAGGTCTGTACAAAGTGAGCGATCTCCACTATGACGTCCCGGGAGTATGGAAGCTGAAACTGGAGATCAGTGGCCCCATGGGGAGTGATGTTGTCGTGCTCTCTCTACCGGAAGTGAAGAAGACATCTGATGCTGCCCCTGGGGAGGACGCTCCAATTTTTGGGATAGAGTAGCTCAGAAATTCTGAGCGCCTATTCTCCGGGTGAAAGATGGGTAAGGACACCGGTAGCCAGAAGAATGGCCAGACCGAGAACCACCTCTGCTGTCATGGAGACATCAAGTTTCCGCCTTAATGATATGAGGTGACACCAATCTAAGCTCTTTATAGTGTTTATTCGGGGTATAAGTAACATCTTGTTTGCGCCCCCGAAGAGCATGATTAATCCGGCAAGGGCAACTTTCAATAACAGGATTTTACCGTAAAAGGTAGAAGTAACCGCGGATATACTTTCAACATTGAGAATTGAAAGAATAACACCGGTGACAATCACTATAGCAACAGATATGGTCGCCAGGTTAGAAAATCTGTTTATAAGCTTGAGAAATATATCGCAGAGCTCAATGTCGGCCTCTTTAAGAAAAAACGAATAACAGTAACGAATAAAGAATAAACCGCCGATCCAGACTGTGATAGCAATGATATGAAATATATCAAGAACAAAGGGAATGGAGGCGTATCCCTTGGTGCCCTGGTGTCCGGACATTGCTAATGTTCCTACCAAAAGGAGAGAGAAAATAACGCCTGATATTGTTACCCAGATCCTGTCATGTCTCAGTCCAATAAACAAAATTATTGCAATTATCATCAGGAGCACTGTTCTTGCAATTGAGAGAATCCCGTATTTAGTTTTCGTGATAAACAGTGGAAGCACAGAAAAAACCTCTTTTAAAGAGGTTCCTGTCATTACCGAACAGTGTAATGTTAAATGAATAATGCTTGATAGAAAAGTAATTGCTGATATGATTGCTATAAACTGAATTGCCTTTTCCCCAAGGCACTTCCCTTCACCTCCAGGGGTGCATTTATATGCCCCCGAGGGAATGGTAACCAGTAATCTTGACACAAGGGACCCGGCAATAAAAACTACTCCTGACAGGAAAAGCCAGTACAACCCAATCATCGCGACATTGGTGAAGGTCATTTATTTCACGGTAAATTTATAACTTTCATCCTGCCTGTGTCCGTCCTTGCTTATGCAGAGCCATTTGACAGTATATTCCCCGGAAGTGAGATTACTCATCAAGTCAGTGTCCATGACCGTCCCATCTTCTCCATCCGTAAGCCTTGTTTTTTTAGACACTTTATTGCCTTCATTATCATGCACTTCGATCCTGGAAAAAAAATGTTCGAGGAAGCCGAGAAAATGAAGGGATACTTTCTGAGGAGACTCGCTCAGCATCGCACTCTCTTCAGGATGAGATTCCATTAGATAGGCATGAGGATATGCAAACACAGGTATTACTAACAAAAGCAAGATTATGACAGAGATTTTTTTCATATTCATCAACCTCCTCAAGAATAATATTATCTCATATTCGACTGCCTTTATCCTGATTTCAATTTATTTTATCGCTCATCAGCAATTCAACCAAAGATTTCATCTCTGCTCTGTCCCAATTCCTATAACCAAAGGCGATACCGATGAGACTGCCTTTTTTGTCTATGAGAAATTTCATAGGATGCGACCGAACGCCGTACTGAGCGCTTACCTCTGTGTCTATATCCAGCAAAAATTCAAAAGACAGACTTTTCCCTTTCAGAAATTCCATAACAGTCTCTTTTTTCTCGCCAACATCTATAGAAAGTAATGAGAATGGTTTGTCTTTGAAATTTTGATGCAAATTCTCCAGGGAAGGCAACTCCTTCCTGCACCACCCTCACCACGTTGCCCAGAAGCTCAGAATAATTACATTGCCGCGGTAATTATTGAGACTGACCTGTTCCCCGCCGATTGATGTCAACTTAAAGTCAGGGGCAGTTATTGGTTGCTGAAGCTGCTGGATATTCATCGATGCCATCAGTTTTGAAATCTCAGGGTCTGGAATAGAACGTGAAATATCTTTTGATTCAGGATGAGCTCCAGTTGCCTCTTTCAGTCCTCCCAGGAAACCAATAAGGAGTATGAAAATAAATATCGCAATTGAACGATGTGTATTATTCAGTGGCATACATAAATTACCTCAGTTTGTTTAGTTGTTTAGAAACGTTCTACTATTCTAACTGTTTCTGACTAATGGTTTCTACCCTGAATCCTGCGCTCTGAACCGCTTTAACAATTTCTTCTCTATCAGTGAGGGATTCATCATAATCGATAGTTGCCGAACCGACAGAAATGTCCGACAATTTGATCCCGGTTATCGTGTCCACAGCCTTTCTGACTGACGACACACAATGCTGACAAGACATGCCTTCGATCTTCAAATTTATATTTTCCATGATTAATTTTCCACAATTGATTCGATGACAGGTTTGGACTCTGTCTTCCTGTCCATTCTGTTCAACATTATTTTCACTAAAAAAAGCGAAGCAAAAAACGCCGTTAAACCTGATCCTGCTGCGAGAATATCAGACGATGTATTCGCAAAATATTGC
>CAMYND010000063.1 GCA_947259645.1 Thermodesulfovibrionia bacterium
TTGCTTCCGGGATATGGAGGACTGGACGCGTTAAAAATTAAAAACTGTTTGAGGTCGAAACGACCGAGTTTTTTTAATTTAGCGACCAGGCCGGAATATTTCGGAAACTAAGCAATCACGCGGGGCGCCTTTTCTTGGTTCGTTCTTTTTGGCGAAAAAAAGAATGAACCGGGGCTTGGGGCAGAGCCCCATATAATAAAAACCCCCCTCACCTAAAGTCAAAAGTGAAAGTTGCGAAAAGTAACATTCTGATATAAGTGCTACTTTAAGTAACACTTACCCTGATTGTCATCTTTCCGCGAACCCCCAACCCCCTGAATCACGACATTATTTTTTCAATCGTATTCTGGTGCGTTAATTGCATTACTATTGAATTGAGTACAAAAAAAATCAAAAGGAGAACCAAGAAATGAACTCAACAATTCACAAACTGTTCAAACAGGCCTGTACACTGAAAATGCTTATCCTTACTTTTCTGATGATCGGATTGATTGCAGGATGCACATCTGCCCCGTCCATGTCACCCGAAAAGTTCGTTCTGAATTTTATAGAAAAACATATTCCGATGATCGACCAGTCGGTAGCTGATTTTTATGTAAAAGCGGAACGGCCAGGGGTAATTGAACGTGTTAAGGCGCTCATGGCATCAAACAGTGCAAAGGGGACTTCCGGGTCTCTCACTGCTGCAACATACGATTTCTCAAATATCAAAGTTGCGGTGCTTGATCAGAAAGAAGAATTCATTGATGATGAAGGAGTCAACTTTGTCAAAGTCGCTGCTACAGGTGATTATACCAAGACCGTAAACGGTAGCTCAGAATCATTGCAGGAAGATGAAATAATCATTCTTGAATCTATTGCCGGTTCCTGGAAGGTAACTGAAAAGATCAATCCCTGGAAGTAAAATCTGACGCCAATAAAAAAAGGGTGAAGTTTTCAGACTTCACCCTTTTTTAAGATCTTTGAGTATGTGCTGGCTATTTGCCAAAACCGCCTAATGCATCTTTTGCCTTTGTGCCATAGTCACTTATGGTGTCTTCAGACTTTTCCATGACCTCTCCGGCTTTTTCTGTTTCAGCGCCCGCTATTTCCTTTTCCGGTGCGGTGTAGCCATATACCTTTTCTTTGGCTTTATCACCATAATCCGCTATGGCTCCCTTTGTCTTTTCTGTATATTCATTTACAGCTTCCTGTGCTGATTTCGCAACATCATCAGCTTTATCCGTGTACTCAGTTGCCATCTCTTTTGCTTTTTCAGAGTACTCATCCACCTTTTCTTTGGCTGCCTTCATCGCCTCCCCGGCCTTCTCACCGATCATGCCCGTCTCAGTTTTTGCTTCTGTTTTGGGTGAACTGTCCTGAGATGAACAGGATATGAAGAGAAATCCGGAAATAATCAAAAATACTGAAAAAACTCCTGCTATTGCTTTCATTATCTGCTCCCTTTCTTCATGTTTTTTTGCCCTTCGTCACACAATGTCACTTCTTATTTAATAGTATGCGGGGCTCCCCACTACATGCATATGATCTATATCATACTGATATTGGGGGTGTACTCTATTACACGATAACCTAACCCCCGGATTAGATGCACAATATCCTTATTTGGGGAGCTTCCCCATTGCATTCTCCCTTCTTCCGGTGATAGCCTACGGGAGATAACCATTCATATCATGCACAGAAGCCTTCTCCCATTGACGGAGAGAGATAAGAAAGGAACATTATATGGACATTCAGACTCTGAGAGCATTCTTCATGTGGTGTACAATCATCAACGGAGGCCTGCTGTTTTTCTGGACAGTGATGTTAATATTGGTGCCGGACCTTGTATATCGCATGCAAAGCAGATGGTTCCCTATTCCCCGGAATACTTTCGATATAGTTATTTATTCTTTCCTCGGATTGTTTAAAATCTTCTTTATTATCTTCAATGCCGTGCCCTACATTGCGCTCCTGATTGTTGGTTGAAATAGAACATTCCGCGTTAGAAGGCACAACAGAGAGGGATTTATGTTGTCATGCAGGTTCCCAATTACAGGATTCAGACCTTGACTCCACAGCTCTTATTTTTTACTCACTGACTGTTGTCCCGGGCAACAGACAAATTATTCTTGACAATTTGATAATTAGATTTATTATTTAATTAAAATTGGTGAGGGATGATATGCTTACTCAGACTGGTTCCCCAAAAGCGCAGCAAAACAAGCCGGACTGGTACCAGGCAACAGCAAGGTATGGAAAGCCTGACCTGAGAAAAGCCACGTGGCAAATAGTTGATACATTCATTCCTTACATTGCCCTCTGGGCAATGCTGATCTACGGTGTTAAGTACGGTCTGTCCTCCTGGATTATCCTGGTAATGACGCTCGCTGCTGCGGTCCTGCTTGTAAGAATATTCATCTTTTTTCACGACTGCTGTCACGGGTCCTTTTTTGCTTCGCAACAGTCGAACAGGATTCTGGGTTATATATCAGGAATATTAACCTTTACCCCTTATGAAGACTGGCGGCGCTGCCACGCCATACATCATTCCACGGTCGGAGACCTGGACCGCCGGGGTACAGGAGATATTTACCTGTTGACGGTCGATGAGTACAGGAAATCGTCCGGACGAAAGCGCCTTGCCTACCGAATGTTTAGAAATCCCCTTGTGATGTTTGGTGTCGGCCCGGCTTTCATGTTTTTGATACGATTCCGGTTGCCCAGCAAAGGAGCAAGAGCGCACGAACGCAGGAGCGTGATCGTAACAAACCTCTCAATTCTTGCGATTTTCCTGATAGCGGGTTTCTTGATCGGCATTAAGACGTACCTTCTTATCCAGCTGCCCATTATATTAATTGCCGGCGCCATTGGTTTATGGCTGTTCTATATCCAGCATGATTTTGAAGGCGTGTACTGGGCCCGTCATGAAGACTGGGACCAGATGAGGGCTTCTCTGGAAGGCTGCTCTTATTACAAGCTGCCCGGGATTCTGAAGTGGATTACCGGCAACATCGGCCTGCATCACATCCACCATATCCGGCCCGCTATTCCCAATTATAATCTGCAGCAATGCTTCAATGAAACACCCGCCCTGCAGGAGATTATCCCGATGACTATCTGTAAAAGCCTCAAGACCCCGTGGTTTAGCCTCTGGGATGAAAAACAGGCGAAACTGGTGAGTTTCCGGTCGCTGAAAATGATTCATCAGTAGGGTTTTTTTCCTGCCCTCACGGGACTTGCTCTTGTTACCGTCTTTGTTCTATATTTGTATTAAGAGGTATTAGTAGCCAGGGAATAAATACATGGTATTGAGATAATATCGTGTTATCCTGATAAAGCCAAACCCTTCGTGAGAAGGGGGACGGAAAGCGGCGGGTCTTAGGAAGAAGAAGATGGCCGAGCTGTTAAAGGATTGCCTTTGGTGAGTTCGGTTTTTTGTTTTTAAGGATACTAATAAGACGAGGTGTCGCCATGTCTGACAAGTATAATTCTCATATTCTCGGTGTTGATATCGGATCAGTATCCATTTCAATTGTCGAGATTAGTCCGGACAAGGAAGTTGTTAAAACCGCGTATGAATTCCATCATGGAAATATCAGGGAAAACCTCAAAAGTATTCTGAAAAAATTTGATTTTACCCGAATCCGCGGAATCGCGGCCACATCCTCAACCCCCTCAATTATCAAGATAAACCGGCAATATGATAACCGGATCTCAATTATCGAAGCTGCCAGGCATTTTCATGAAAAAATAGGCGCTATATTAATTGTGGGCGGCGAACGGTTTGGTTTAATCAGTTTTGATGAAGAGGGTAATTATCGCAATTTTAAATCCAATAGCCTTTGCGCGGCAGGCACAGGCAGCTTTCTTGACCAGCAGGCAAAAAGGCTGAACTTAAGCGGTATCGAAGAGTTGAGCGATCTTGCCTTCAACAATAAAGGGGTCATACCAAAAATCGCTACACGGTGCGCGGTATTTGCAAAAACAGACTTGGTCCATGCACAGCAGGAAGGGTACTCATTAGAGGAAATTTGTGACGGTTTGTGTCAAGGGCTGGCAAAAAATATAGTAGATACGCTTATGAAAAGTGGACAGCCCAATCCTCCCATTCTCTTCACCGGCGGTGTTTCCAGAAACAGGGCTGTGGCCAGACATATACAGTCAATTACCGGAATGAATATTATTGCAGATGAGATGTCCTGGCTCTACGGCGCCCTCGGGGCAGGGCTGAATCTTATGGGTGAAATGCACCATCTTAATTCGCCTGCTATAACTTCGATAGATGATATCTTCATCAGCATGCCACTGGAAAAGAAGAATTACTATGAGCCCCTCAGTCTGACACTCTCTGATTATCCTGACTTTAAGAGCCTTGAAAAATATGAATATACCGCATTTGATACAAAGGACCAGTACCCTGTTGAGGTTGACATATACGATCGTCTCTTGCCTTTCAGAAAATACGAGGTCTGCCTGGGGATTGACATTGGTTCAACAAGTACGAAGGCTGTTTTGGTCAGAAGGGACAGGTCTGTTCTTGCCGGCTTTTATACAAGGACTGCCGGAAGGCCTGTTCATGCGGTCCAGAAACTGTTCGCGTCCATCGACTCTGTTATTGAAAAAAATAAATTAGACCTGCGGATTATCGGTGCCGGGACCACAGGCTCAGGGAGGAAGTTTACGGGAAAGATCATGGGGGCTGACCTGGTAATCGATGAGATTACGGCACATGCCCGTGCAGCCTTTGAACTGAATCCGGATGTCGATACCATAATAGAAATCGGAGGCCAGGACTCGAAGTTTACCACGTTGAGTAACGGCATGGTTACCTTCTCTGCCATGAATAATGTCTGTGCCGCAGGGACCGGGAGCTTCATTGAAGAGCAGGCGCAGAAACTGAAATGCCCTTTACCTTCCTATTCCTCAAGAGCTGAAGGGATGAGAGCACCCATTGCAAGCGACAGATGCACGGTGTTTATGGAAAGGGACATTAATCATTATTTAAGTGAGGGATATTCAGTGGATGAAGCCCTTGCTTCGGTGCTTCATTCCATACGGGAAAACTACCTGAGCAAGGTTGCAATCGAAAACAGCATTGGGAATACCATATGTTTTCAGGGCGCAACAGCAAAGAACAAGGCCCTTGTGGCCGCCTTTGAACAGAGGCTGGGAAAACCTATACATGTTTCGCCCTATTGCCATCTCACGGGGGCACTCGGTGTCGCGCTTATGCTTCTGGAGCAGGAGGTGAAAGAGAGCAGGTTCAGGGGCCTCAAGCTTTATCAAAAGCATATACCCGTAAAGTCTGAAGTGTGCGATATATGCACGAACCACTGCAAAATAACTATTGCTGACATTCCGGGAGAGAGTGTCGCATATGGTTTTCTCTGCGGAAGGGATTATGACACTAAAAAATATATAAACAATAATTTATCCGGCTTTGACCTGATTAAAGAGCGGAAAAAAGTTTTTTCATTTAAGCCGGCAAAGGAGTATGTCACGATCGGTATTCCCGCGGCGCTTCATATGTATGAAGATCTGCCTATGTGGAAATATTTCTTTGATCAGCTCTCCATAAAGACCATGACCAGCGAGCCCTATACTGAAGCAGTAAAAGAGGGCAAGCGAATTGCAGGCGCTGAATTCTGCGCGCCTATGACCGCCCTGCACGGCCATGTAACGTATCTTCAGGACAGGACGGATTATGTGTTCCTGCCATTTTACCTCGAAAGGAAGCCTGAAGAAAAAAACGTAAGGCGACAGTTTTGTTACTATACGCAATTTTCCTCTTCACTTGTTTCTAACACGAATTCAAAGAGTGACCGAAAAAGGTTTCTCATGCCTCTTGTTAACTATTTATATAATCCTTTATATACAAAAGTGCAGCTCTACAACTCACTGAAGTCTGTTGTAAACCATTCAATCAGTTACTTTGATGTTTCCACTGCTTATGACAGGGCGCTTGAATTCAAGGACTCATGTTCGATGAAGTTAAAAGAGCTCTATCAAAGTGAGACAGGCGTTGTCGATGACATACACGTTGTGTTTATCGGCAGACCATATTCAATCCTTCCCAAATCCATGAACAGCGGAATTCCTGAAATTTTTGCATCACTGGGCGTGAAAGCCTTTTATCAGGACATGCTTTCCTATACGCGGGAAGATGTGAAAGCAATCGAACCCCTTACGAATGAACTGCCCTGGCATTATGCATCGGAAATACTGAAATCAGCCGAGGTAGTTGCACATTCTGCCGGAGCATATCCCGTTTATGTGACTTCATTTAATTGTTCACCTGATTCATTTGCCGTAGAGTATTTTAAAAAGCTTATGGAATCCCATGAAAAGCCCTACCTTATATTACAGTTAGATGAGCATTCCTCCAGTGTGGGCTATGAAACAAGGATTGAGGCAGCGATCCGGTCCTTTAGAAATCATCATAGCTCCCGTTCTCGGGAGGAGACACAGGAACAGGTCAAATATGCGCCGTCGCTTATTCCCAACAGAGAAAAAGAACTTACAGGCAAAACACTTATCATTCCGAACTGGGACAACCTCAGTATGCCGCTGATAATTGCCAACCTCCAGAGTGAGGGAATTGATGCGCGGCTGTTAGAGGAAACCCATACAAGCATTCAAAAAAGCCTGCGCCACAACAGCGGCCAATGTATTCCCCTTAACATAATTGCACAGGAGTTTATTGATTATGTGGAAAAACATGATCTTGACCCCGGGAAAACCGTGCTCTGGATAATGGCCACTAACCTGGCCTGCAACCTGAAGATGTTTCCTCATCATATAAAAAACATTTTTCACTCCTACGGGCACGGCATGTCAGCAGCCGAGGTATATACCGGCAGTATGTCATTTGTAGACCTGTCCATAAAACTCCCTTTAAACTCATATCTGGCCTATATGTTCGGAGGGCTTGTCAGAAAGATGGGGTGCAGGATACGGCCTTATGAAAAGGAAAAGGGAATAACGGACAGGACAATTAAAAAGAGTATTGATATCCTGGCAGACTCCTTTCTTGGAAACCGGTCAAAGGAATCTGCTGTTGCCGAAGTCGTATCCCTTTTTGAAGATATAGAGACACATTACGAGCAACGGCCGAAGGTAGCCTTATTCGGTGATTTATATGTGAGGGATAATGAGGTGATGAACCAGGACCTCGTGCATTTTATTGAAGACAACGGGGGTGAGGTCATTACTACTCCGTTCAGCTCTTTTCTGAAGATGATTTCCAGTCAGTATTTCAGGAAATGGTTTATTGAGGGACACTACCTGCATGTCCTGTCTTCAAAAACATTTTTTGCCACGGCAACCATGCTGGAGAAGTCATACTATAAGTACTTTAAACGGGTCTTGAGGGAACCTGACCTGGAATACAATGAGTCGCCGGAGAAGATCCTGGCTGACTACAATATCAGGGTAGAAAATACCGGAGAATCGATGGACAATATACTGAAAATACATTATATAAAAAAGCACTATCCTGATGTAGCACTCTTTGTCCAGACCAGCCCTGCCTTCTGCTGCCCATCACTGGTAACCGAGGCAATGGGAAAAGAAATAGAGAATAAAACAGGAACTCCCATGGTATCAATCACCTATGATGGTACGGGCGGGAATAAAAACGATATTATAATTCCCTATCTGAAATACGCAGATTCCAATCGCCTGAAGAGCATTAAGCCGGAGATGCTGGCAAGCTCAGAGGTGGAATATCTAAAACGTATTTCATAATCTGGATATAATTAAAGAAACCTCCTTTAATACCCTTTAATGTATATAGGGTATTAAAGGAGGTCGTCAGAAATAACAAACCATCTATAAATCAGTACTCAATTCCGAGGCTCTCCAATGTTGCAATGGTAAGCTCTCCCCTGGCAAGCCCCTTGGACTTCTGATAGGCTTCAACAGCCCTCATGGTAGACATACCGAGCTGTCCGTCGGTCGGTCCGGCGTTGAATCCGGCGCTTGTCAGGGCCCTCTGAAGTGACTGGATAATGCTGGGCGAGATGTTGGTCTTGCAGAGAATGGGTTTCCACTCCATTGCCCCTTCCGTTATCATCTCTTTCTTTGAGACCGTCTGATAAGTGGGTTCGATATTGACTGCGCTGGTTTTGGCTTCCCGTACGAGTTTTCTCACTTTGACAGTCTTGTATTTGGCGGGTATCTCGATCTCACGTACATGAGCGGGTGTCTTGACGACCTTGACCTTTGCCATAGCAGGTGTCTTGATAATCTTCTTCTTTACCGTATCATACTTTGCGGGAACTATCTCTTCTCGCGTTGAGGCTGGTGTCTTCAGGACCCGTTTTGTAATGGTCTTGTAGGTTGCAGGTACTTTCACGAGGCACATGATCTCGCCTGTTGCGTTATCAACACGCTGGATCGGGCCTTTCCCCTTTTTCCATATAGTGTGGGCCGGCCTCTCCAGAACCTGTTCCCTCACCATCTCATAGACGGAGGGGATAGGTTTGAGGTGCTTATGTTCGGGCTGGATAAGAACCCTCTCCTCAGCAAATGTATACGTGGCCGGGATAGTTTCTACTGCTACGGCATTGGGATACCTGGATGCCAGCAATTTAAGAAGGCCCGCTTCAGAAAGAGAACCAGCTTGGCTACCAGACATGGCACCGGCTTGGCCGGCATCCGAAACCTCGATCCATTCATATTGCGCTGAAACGGACTCAAAGCGTGTTGAAGGCGGCTGTACCATTACTTCCTCGACAACATTCTCAAATTCGGGTTCAGAGGTCAGGAGTCTGCTCCCCCCCTCTTTCATGAGGACCTCTTGAGTTACCGTCTTGTACTTCGGCGGCACAAAGACCCTGGCAAAGCATTGACCTGGCTTGGCATTGGGAGGAAAAAGCTCCTCGCTTCCCATCATCGTCTGTTGCTGGGCTGATACAACTGTTTTTGGTTCAAGTGCCACAGTTCCTGTCGGAGCTGTGCGGAAACGGTAGTTGATCACATACTGATGTTTCAGGCGGTTTGAAACTGACTTGAATATGGGAGACAGCTCAGAAGCTGACTCAGCCTTCCAGATTTTTCCCCCATGAGATTCAGAGAAGGTCGAAAGAAAATAGTCGGTAGATGTGTCCTCCTTGAAATCAAGTGCATAGGCGGACAAATTCGGAATGTCCTTAGCCACATCCTCTACCATAGCGGCATTGGCCTTGCTGTTGATATCTTGGCCGTCCGTAAATACGAGGAGAAACTTGCTGCTCTTGAAGGGTATCTGGCCGGCGCGGTCAAGGCCAAGCATCATACCGTCATAGAGGTATGTTTTTTTTGTGAGGCCCTCAGTGAAACTTTTATTAAAAAAGGTCCTGAGCTCATCAACGTTGCTGGAATTGAAGGATTTTGCGTGTGCCTCATAGCCCTGCACGGTTGTCGTGTTTGCGTCGTCGAAGACTATAGCATGGACATTATCTATGGGCCTTATGATCTTGTAAAGCTCCTCCAGTGCGTTGAGCAAAGGTTTTACAGCGTTCCGGGTTTTCATTGACTGCGAGTTGTCCGCGACAACTATGATGTTCAGAGGAACATCTTCTGATGTTTCAAGGGACGAGACAGAAAGGATGTTCCCTGTTTTACTTCCCTTTCTGATTGAAAAATCGTTTTCCTTCAGACCAAGAACCGGCTTTTCATCTGCATCCAGTACAGATATGAGGGCGCGGCTTTCAGTCAAAGAATTAACAAAGACTTTGCCTGCATTTTCCGGCCCGGTGATCTGAACACCCTGGTATGCCGTAGCGGCGATACTGAACATGCTCAAAATCGTGATAGCGAATAAACTTACATTTTTCTTCATTTCCTTCTCCTTTTCCACTTTCTAATGTGTGGCAATTTAAGGTGTTCGCCACTAAACGTATCAACCTCGACATACGTAATTTTATCGAGCACAGTCTATATATCATGGATGAATGTCCCTGTCAATGATTTTTTGTGTTTTTTGAATGAAAAATGATCACCCCCTCTGTCACGGTAGCGGATATATCAGTCCCGGGGAGGTGAAAAATGCTTTTTTTTCAGCAGGATTCTGTCCGGTCAGAGCAATGACGAATACTGTTAATATTGATGACATTATGACTGTAAGATATTATTCCATTTTCTTTTTCCCCCTGTTATTTTAGTTCGGTGAATAATTAAGACGCGATATACAGCTGAGCTTCATTTAGATAATAAACGATCCCCCTTTCAAAATTGAATTATCATTTAAATATTCTGAAATATGATCACATGATATTCGGTCAGGCAATGAGGAGGTATGATCTATATCATAAGACGCAAAAAAATCTTGCTTTTCCCGGCGGATGCCCGGACGGCGATTGACTGTATTTGCTTACGTATTTAAATGACAGGAATAATCTCTCTCTGCATGTAGCAGGAGAGATTATTCTGTCCAGAGTGTTCGTGGGGGAAAAGCTGTACCACAGAATGTGAGGTACTTCTCAACTACCGCGCAGTTAAGGTCATACAATCAGTGTTTTCTTTGAACCATTAGACCTCGATGTACGAATGGTTTCATGGAGACTGACAAGAGAGCCTATTTTGCTCACATCCATCCCGAGTCTCTTGCTCACCTCTTTGTCCCCTATGTACATTGCGAATTCGATATTGCCGTGATAGTCAGGAACCATTATTGCGGGACGCCTGTCAATGGCAACATGGTGTGACTTGAACTTTCCTGCCGCGATCTTCCAGTAGGGTTTTCTCGATTTCTGCCTGCCCGATTTGTTGAGATAGTGGTTCAGTATGTTTTCATAAGACCTCTCAAAGTCTGCATCAGACATAACATACTGCAGTTCCTTGACGGTCTTTCTATACACTCTGGTCCCCTGCTGAGAAGGGATAAGCCTCTCAAATTTTTTAAATAACCCGGCAGGCTCGTTGCCCGTTACTTTACATTCCCGTATATACTCCCCGTTTTCAAACATAAGCTTCAGGTAGAAATGGCTCCCTTCGGTCTCTTCTTCGAACCCTACCTGAAACGGATTGTCCCCAATCTTTCCGATAGCAGCAATGGGAAAGGGCTCGTGGTGCTTGTGGCCCGGGTGCAGGGGGTCAATAAACAGCTGGAAGCTGGTGTCCTGTATCAGTACAAACTGTCCTCTGGCATGTTCCAGCTTTTTCCGTATCTTTAAGAGCTTTTCGTGATATTGCTGATAATACAGGCCCTCTTCGATGATGCTCAGGTCTTCGAGCCGGCTTGCAGAGAGGCTCGAATCATCCCGTGCCATCTCGATAATCTTACCACGCGTCTGCTCCAGTGTCTCCTCAATAGCTTCTCTCCGGGGCATCAGGCTTTTTTCAAGATCAATAAACTCTGTTAACTCATTTTTAAAGTCTAGCAAATTTGCTTTTGTCATTTTATCCTCCATAGTATTCGTAAATTTTATTGTGCGAGTTTGAGTCCAGGGAGAATGGGAAAGCTGCACATCTATCCCCGGCGCAGAGCAAAACTGTCCGTCTCTTCATATATGGTACAGCAGGCTTTTTTTGAATTCCTTGACCTTATGGGTCCATAGTTAAAATTAATAGAGGCTGTGGATATGCAAATATTATCCCCCAAATTTCATGAATGATTATGATATTCTAAGGGGTAACCTATGGATATTAAATTAAAAGTTTTCTGCACTGTTGCCGAACGAGGAAGTTTTACCAAGGCATCCCGGATTGTCCACCTGTCACAGCCCGCGGTCTCGCTCCAGATCCAGTCGCTCGAGGAATTCTTTGAAACAAAGCTGTTTGACAAGACGGGCAATCAGGTCAATCTGACCGCTGCCGGGAAAATACTCTATGAGCACGCAAAACATATTATGGGTCATTACAATGAGGTAACGAAAGAGATTAACAAGCTCACAGGCAAAATGAAAGGCGCCGTGGCGCTCGGTGCAAGTACCACCCTTGGAAACTATATACTCCCCCAGATCATAACTGAGTTCAAAAAAATCTACCCTAAGATAAAGATAAAGCTCCGGATCGGAAATGCTGCACGGATTGAAGACCTCCTGCAATCCGGTTTTATTAATTTTGGCGTTATCGAAGGAAAAACATCCCGGAGCACCACGAAGACGGAACAACTGACATCTGACCGCCTAACACTCGTAGTCCACCCGAAGCATATCCTTGCGAGGAAAAGAGCTGTTTCCATTCTCGATGTAGCCCGAGAACCCTTCATCCTGAGGGAACAGGGCTCAGGGACACGGCAGAACATAGAAAAGTTTCTCGATAAGCATGGTCTCAATGTCAATGATCTTCATGTCGCCCTGATAATGGGAAGCACTGAATCTATTAAATCAGCAGTAGAGGCGGGCACTGGCATAGCCATACTCTCACGCTGGGCAGTAAGAAAAGAGGTGGAAGACGGGCGGTTAAAGACAGTCAACTTCAAGGAAGGAAGCTTCACCCGGGACCTCATGCTGATCTTCTCAAAAAAGCCCCTTCTTTCCCACGCTGACAAGGAACTCCTGCTCTTTATAAAGAACTTCGACTACGACAGCTTCTGACGAACAGAAAAAAATAATGTGAACCAGCACTTCATTCTTTAGCAAGCAACTCTATTGCGTCTTCAAAATTGTTGCTTGCTGCGTCAATAAGGATAATGGCGTATTTCATATTATGCACTCCGCCCCCATATTCAACGATCCGAAGATTTTCCCGGCCTTCTTCAAGCATTGTCATTGCCTTTTCTATTCTGTCCTTCTCGATTGTCCCTGCTGATTTTTTGATGGCCCCTACAGCTTCCTTTTCAATTTCCCTTGCATACGCTATCTCTTTCCCGGTCTTCTCCCGCCACTCTTGCACCATAGTTTCATATCTTGTAGTGTGACAGGCAACGCAGGACCTCGAGGAACCGTGCAGGACCTTCTCACCTTTTATGACTTTTTCATCGATATGACAGCCTATGCAGTTTGTTTTAACATCATACATGAGTCCCTGTGACTCCATAACATCCTTCCGCTTTTCGCCAATTAAAATCTGTATTTGATACCCATGGTGATCAGGGTGGCAGACTGAGCAGGCTTCTCTCACCGGATCCAGAAACTCGATCTCTTTATGCTGGATCGGCCGATGGCATTCAAAACACTTTGCATTCTGCTTTGTCACATGTTCTGTATGCATTAATTCCTTGCTTTCTGCTTTTGTTAACATCTCAACCGAATATTCATGACAGTCAAAACAGTTTTCCTTTTTAACCTCACCTCTTCCCTGGACAAGCTCATAGTGACAGCTCCGGCAGGGGACTAAAGCCTTTTTGAGAGATTCATGGGTTACTGGTTTTTCATCGTCACCTGCATTTCCTTCCTTCTGTTTTTGAAGCGGCTTTGTCGGGATTTCATGGCATAATGAACACTTTGCTCTGCCTTCATTGAACTTCGCTTCCTTAAAATGGCAGAGGTAACACGCTACTCTTGGAACTTCAAAGTGCTTCTCTGTTCGTACATGCTGGTGGCACGTGTCGCAATGGAGTGTCTGTCCCTCTATGGTCTTATCTATATGAGTGCGGTGGACATACGTAATCTTTTCCGCAAATTTCAGTTTCTTGTCCATATAGTTCTCTGGTGAATGGCATTCCGGGGTTGTGCAGCTGGCGTCATTTACCCGTGCCGGTTTCCGAACTGTCGGTGCATCAGTTCCAAGATAGGTAAAAAGCTGGCCGAGCCCCTTGAACTTGGCTTGCAATGAATGTCTTTCCCCTGGCGGATAATGGCATTCTACGCAGGCCACATCCTCTTTACCATGAGCAGATTTTTCCCAGGAATTGAAATAGGGCCTCATGATGTGACAGGAACCGCAAACAGAAGCTTTCGAAGTGTAATGTTCAACTGCAAGCAATCCTGTTGCCGCAATCGATACAATGATAACCAGGACTGTTAGTATAATTTTCTTTGACATTACTCGAAATAACTTTTCAGATAGATCTCCTCCCTATATTACTTTATTTCCCTATGCCGGTACTATATATAAATCACGAAGAGCGTGTCTGGCAGGTTAAAAAGACACCATTGTTATTCTAATCCGTATTCTTTATGGATTTCTTACGGTAAAGAGCACGTGACACTGGTTTCATGACCTGCGACACACCATTGCCCCGATAGTATTCGGTGAAGCATAGATTTTGGACAATTGGTCGAATTCTGCTACAATAAGAACTCACAGGATCATCCTGGTTTGAGTTGTTGATTCATGGCTGAATGCTGAACACTGAACGCAGACAGCTTAAAGCTATTTTGGGAGTGTATAAGGTTCTGGTGTCCTTCCCGGACTTCAAATCCGGTGTTGC
>CAMYND010000064.1 GCA_947259645.1 Thermodesulfovibrionia bacterium
TCTGTTGGAGACATAAAAGTGTTTGCTGAGAAACTGAAAGGCTCGGAGGGGACGCTGAATAAAATAATCAAAGACCCCTCACTCTACAACAAATTCCAGCAGGCATCTGAATCTCTTGATACCTTTGCGCAAAAGCTGACCACATCCAAAGGGACCGTGAACAGATTAATCGAAGATGAAAGTCTTTATCTGAATATCAACTCGGCGTCTCAGAAGCTAGACAGCCTTATTGAGCACATTGATGAGGGAAAGGGAGTTGTGGGGAGTCTTATCAGAGATGAAAATCTGTCAACAGAGTTAAAGACAACTCTCACGGAACTGAACATCCTGATAAAGGACATAAGGGAGCATCCCGCTCGATACTTTAAATTCAGTTTTTTTTAGTCTCCTCTGGCCTATAACGGGCAAGCATCTCTAGATGTACCAAGGAGACACAGAGAGAATTTCTTTTCTATCTTAGTATCTTTCTCCGTGTCTCAGTGCCTCCCTGGTTTAATAAGTCATGAACGCAGAACATACCCCGAACCATTGATAAATGTCATTCCTTTTTATTTTATACAGGATCTTTGCTATAATTATGAAATTGAAACTACCAGTCTGACAGCAAGGAGGATATATGAGAGTTATTTCTAGTATCGTGACTGTGATCGTACTTATTGTTTTTACAGTGACAGCAGGAGCGGCCCCTGTAGATAAAAAATTCACGAAAGAGGAGATAAAAAAAATGGCTGAAACAAAAGCTGTAATTGAGACATCACTTGGAAATATAGAACTGAAATTCTTCCCTGATGTTGCGCCCATCCATGTAAATAATTTCCTTGATCTCGCGAAAAAGGGCTTTTATGACGGCACAACATTTCACCGTGTGATTCCGGGCTTCATGATTCAGGGTGGAGACCCGAACTCCAAAGACGCTGACCGGTCCAGGCATGGCATGGGCAGCCCCGGATATACGATCAAGGCAGAGTTCAATGACAAGCCTCACAAAAGGGGTATTCTTTCCATGGCGCGTTCAGCAGATCCTGACAGCGCTGGTTCGCAGTTTTTCATTTGCGTAGCTGATGCAAACTTTCTGGATGGAAAATATACTGTCTTTGGCGAAGTTGTCTCCGGCATGGATATAGCGGACAAGATCGTCAACCAGAAAAGGGACAGGCGTGACAACCCCCTCGAGAGAGTTGATATGAAAGTTAAGGTTGCTGATAAATAGCAACGCATTGATATTAAAGGATAATTAAACACAAAGGCCTGCTCCGGGAGCAGGCCTTTGTCAGTTTAAACATGAACATAAAAAATGAGTTGCCCTCACCAGGGCCAGGAAACCGTAAGCAGTGTTCTATGGGGGTGCATTGGTTCATGTATCAGGCTTCCTCTTGGCTGCCGAGGCCTGCTCAACAACATGAAACGCCTGCTCCCTGACTGATTTACTTGGTTCTCCGGTTTGACCAGCCTGGTGAACTGCAACTCATGTTAGTTACTTTAACCGATCACCCGAAAAGTGTCAATAATTATTAAAAATATTAATAGATATTATAAAAATATTTTACAGTAAGCTTCTTGTAACAGATCTGTAAGAAAGTTTTTTTCGGATTACTGCTTAATTATTTGCGATTGTCATATAATGGTATCCATGAGTCTGATTCGCCTAATACCAGTGATAGTAAGCCTGTTTCTTCTTTCGGCTCATTTCTACCGTGCCGGTATCATGGCGCTTGCTATAGCACTGCCTGCATGTTTACTTCTGCTTTTTGTCCGAAATAGGTATGCTGCACGTTTTCTTCAGATTTTACTTGTGCTTGGAGCAATTGAGTGGGTCAGGACTGTCATTGTCCTTGTATTGGAACGACAGTCAATGGGGAGGCCCTGGATTCGCCTTGCTTTCATTCTTGGAACTGTTGCAATCCTGACTTTTTCCTCAGCCCTCGTGTTCAGAAGTAAATCTCTCAGAAAGAGGTATTTGTCCGGGCCCAGGCCGAAACAAAAAGGGTAGTCTATATTTAGGCAGATCCAGAGAGGTACTTTTAAAAAGTTTTGAATACGGCGACAAGCAATGAAACAGGCTTAGTCTTTCAAGTCGGTCATGTGGATAACTTTAGTATCATGCGTTTCTGCTAATGCCGTTCCCAATACTTTTTAAAAGTACCTCTCTGGATCAGATAGTCATAAGCAATATGATTTATGTCTGCCTTACTTTCTTCCACAGAGCAATCAGGAGCAAAATTAGAAAAATGTAGGACAGACCGATCACGGTAAGCCAGATCAGACTGCCCCCTGCCCATTTCTGCATTACAACGGGAACAATGAAAATTACAGAAAGGGAGAACCAGATGAGCGTGACGATAAAGTGAAGCTTCAGACTGCTCCGCTGCGAAGGAGGGACATCATGCCTGTATTCACCTATCCTGCTTGCCGCACTCATGTCCTGTCCGGTATCATGGTTTGAATATTCCCGGGACACCCCGACAGCACGGAAAGACGTTGTAACCGCGGAGAGGGCGCAAATAACAGAGGCTATAAATGATATGTTCTCCAGCATGAGGTTCATGGTAATGTCCATCAGAAAGTTTAGCAGAAGGAGATACTGTATTTAAACTGCCTGTTCTCTGAAAGGCCGGGCAGATATTGAGTATGACGCTGCTCATGGAATCGTGACCGCTTTTTTTATATTATGAAAATAAAGAACACAAGAAAAGGATTATTGAAAAACCACGCATGAAAATACCGATCGTGAAAGAGTGGGGCTCCTGGGCAGTCTTATTTACCTCCTGCGCCGCAGGACTGATTGCCGGCCTGAAGTCCCTGCCAGCGCAAACAGGCAGAGAGTATTCCCTGATGACAGTGCTCACTATTATGGGACTGACATTGCTGATCAACGCGAAAAATCCCCTTGCCGCGGTGATACGGTCAAAGGGGACAAAGAAAGAGCACCTGCTCTGGTTTTCTTTCTTTATAACCGCCGGACTACTGTTACTGATCCCCTTTCTGAGGGAAGGATTGAAAGAGTTCTGGTTCTTTCTGTTTCTTGTTGTCAGCTATACCCTTATGCTTTTAATGGGCAAAGAGCACCACCTGGTCGCTGAACTGAACGGTTTTGCCATGCTGACGCTGTCCGCACCTGTGGTTTATTTCGCTGTAACAGGGCAGATGTCATGGCAGGTCTACAGTGCTGTTACTGTCTTTTTTGCAGGCGGAGTCTTCAAAGTCAGGGTACGGTTAAAAAAGAGTATTTTTTACCGATGGCTCATGGTCCTCTATTGCCTCGGTGCGGTACTCATCTATAGTGCGATGAACATCCCGGTGATTTTACTTCTTCCTTTGGCGGAAAATATTGTAACTGTCCTGCGGATGCAGGAGGAAAAACTCAAGACCACAGGTTATACGGAACTCGCCAAAGGCCTTGTTTTTATACTGCTGATCGCTTTATTCTGGCCCTCACCTTTTTCTGCAGTTTAATTTTCCTGTCTTTTCCTGATCTCACCATATTCCTTCGGCGTAGTGCTGTTCCCTAATAATAACTAAAGGTTTCATTGGTAATGCCGTATAAAAATAAAGAATTTCTGAGCAAGAAGTCCCACTGTATTCATATGAAATTGAATGATTTGCATATATTAACTCTACATCCCCTGCGAGAAGCGGGTATTAATGGAAAAGCATTCAGCTTACCTGTACTTCCACGGGTGCTATGGTACAGACAGGCTTTGTTGATATTTTTAGTTCTCCTCATCCCCCTCTTATCCCAGGCATCAGAATTGATATATACGATACAGACCGCGAGTTTTGCCCATGAAGGTGATGCGTTGAAATACTATGAATCCGCCGGGCAAAAACTGGATGAAACAGAGCGCGGGTATTTCAGGGTAGAGAAAGTAGGGAAGTATTATGCGATCCGCCTTGGAAGGTTTGAAAGTTATAAAGAGGCAAAAAATATCTATCAGACAGTAAAGCCGAAACTTCCGGCTGCACGAATCATGGAAGCATACATTAAGGATGAGCGTCTGATCATAATGCATGAGGGATCAAAGTCAGGGGAGGCCCTCTATCCCGAGGCACTCAAGATGGCAAAAGAGCTGATCAGGGAGGGAAAGAACCGCGAGGCCATAGAACTTCTTGCACCCTATAAAACAGATCCTGTTAACTATCCGGAAGCGGTTTCCGACATGATTGTGCTTCTTATCTGGACCGGAAAACCTGATGAGGCGATGGAACTCTATCAGGGGTTACCGGAATCATTTCCAAGGCGGGCATATCTCTTAAGAAATATAGCGAAAGTCCATTTTGACAGGGGCGAGTATCAAGAGTCCCTGGCTCTCTACCAGGAGGCACTGAAGTCTGATCAGGAAGAAGAAGCGCAGAAGGGCGTTGTGTACAGCCTGGTCAAAATGGGTGAATACAACAGGGCCCTGGATTATGCGAATGACTTTGTCATGAAGTCACCCGACTCTTTCGAGTTATCCTTTGCATGGGCAGACCTCCTGATGAAAAAGGAGCGGTATCCTGAGGCATTAAGCGCTTATCGCCGTTTGGGAAACATACATGAAGAAAGAAGAAGTGAAGTATTCAAATATCGTGATGATACACTGACCTCATTTCCCCATGAGAAAAGACGGGCTGTTGCAAATGAGCTTGCCGGAGCGGTTGAGTCAGACAGTGAGCTTTTCTGGGATTATGTGATGGTTCTCGTTTTATACAAGGAACACGAGTTAGCGGTCACAGCGCTGGAATCAAAGCGTGCTGATATCAGTACCTATTCTCCTGAACTGCAGGCCCGCATTGCCTGGGCCTACTTTAAGGTCGGCGATGCTTCCCGGGCGCAGTTAATTTATCAAAAGATCCTTGAGAGAGATTCTGAAAATGTTCAGGCAATTATCGGCTTGTCGTACTGTCTGTCAAAAGAAGGGCAGGCTGATGAGGCCCTCAAAATTCTCGACCCGCAGCTCTCTGAAAATCCTCAGAACCTGCAAATAAAATTCGCCCGCGCCTATGCGTTTGAGCAGTCAGGCAGATTATGGGATGCTGTTGAGGAATATGACAGGATTTTATCGATTGATGCGGAAAGCCCTGCTGCAAAGAGGCTGAGGCTGATGGCCCTCTCTGATATCGGTGCAAGCACTCATGCTGATGAGGGCGGCAGGAAGCAGTTTCCATCCGACAGCGAACTCCATGAAACCTTTGAGGGTGACATGGCGACTGACCGCATTCTCTGGAAAGAATTTCCCCGCGCCATAGAAATGCTGCGGCCCCTTGCTCAGGACAAACGGAATCTCAGGGCCAGATTCGATTATATCGTGGCTCTCGCCGAGAACTATGACATGCAGGAGGCTGTGGGTCAATATGAGCTTCTTGTTGAGGAGGAGATCAGGGCTCCCGAATGGGTTCTGGAAAATGCGGCAGCTGCCTATCTCTATCTTGAAAGGCCCCATAAAGCCCTTGAGCTCTATGAAATGGTGCTTGAAGAAAACCCAACATCATATAACAGCAGGATAGGGAAATTCACTGTGCTTCAGGAATTAAGAATGTGGGATGACGCCTGGGAAGTACTGAATGATATTGATAAGGATGAGCCGAACTTTTTCGACAATGGCAGAAACCTGGAGCCGAACTGGCATAAGTTTGATGTTGCAATCAGCAGGGGCTGGTCCCTTGCCTACGAAGACAGGCTGCAAGAGTCTGAGGATCTTTTCCAGTACCTTCATTTTAAGGCCCCGGAAAACACCAATGTCCGGTCTGGACTTGCACAAGCGTACTACTGGCGGGGCTGGGAGCGTAAAGCCTATGAAGAGTTTGTGATAAGTGAAAACCTTGACCCAAAAGACAAGAATGTCCAGATCGGTAAAGTGCAGGCAATGAACAAACTTGCCATGAAGAAAAAGGCAAGGGAGCTGTCTCAAAAACTGTATGAAAAGCATCCAAAGGACAAACACGTAAAGGCCCTTGTACGAGAACTCGAACTGGAAGAGATGACGGAACTGACCGCTGACTTTTCTATTGGCGGAGATGATGACGGCTTTGGAGAGGTCATGGGCCGGGTTTCCCTTACTCATCCGATATCCCTCTATACGCGCCTCTATGGGTACCTTTTATGGAAGACTGCAACAGAAGACCAAGATGACATGAAAACAGTATATCGCCGGGTCGGCGCAGGTGCGGGACATATTTTTAACAGGTATCTCCAGTTTAAGCAGCTCTTTTCTGTTGATTATAAGAGTGGAGAAGACTTTGGCTCTTACAGTGAAATTTATTATACGCCTGATGATTACTGGGAAATTACGCTTTCATACGATTCATTCAGCACTGACCTCCCCCTTCGCGCCCGGGTATTCGGCATTGATGCTGATATGATCAACCTGGACCTTGCATATGTTGAAAGTGACTGGCGTACATACAGCCTCGCGCTATCACGTCAAGAATTCTCTGACGGAAATGAGCGCTTACAGGCCCTGCTTGGATATGAACAGGGGCTCTGGGTACGGGACAACTGGCGGGAAAGAATTTTCCTTGATTTCGGAGTGTCAAGCAACTCCCTCGATAACGCGCCCTATTTTAATCCTGACAATGATTTCAGTTTTTCTGTTACCCATATGACAGAGCACACAGTAAAACGTATTTACCGGGAGGCCTTTGTCTACCGGCTTTACCTTACTGCCGGCGGCTATAAGCAGGACGGGCACTCTCTGGGGCCGGTCGGTTCTCTACGATACGAGCATGATATCGAGATGTCCGATACAAACGATCTTTTATATGGCGTGACTCTGGGGAGTCATCCCTATGACGGGGAGTCTGTTACCAATTACGGTTTTTATCTCAGGTGGAGGTTACTTTTTTAATGCTGAAACGAATAGCGCTTACTCTTCTTTTTATAACAACGATATGCATTTCACAAACAGGTGCTGCTATCGAGATGAAACCCGGCGAGTTCATTGCCTTGTGTTATCACGCTGTCCCGCTTGAGCCCGCGCCTGGTGACAGTTACAGCATCTCACAAAAGCGTTTTGTGGAACAGATGGAATACCTCCGCACCCATGGGTATAACCCTGTCTCTTTCAGCGATATCGTACAGGCCCGAGAGGGGAAGAAACCGCTTCCGGACAAGCCGGTGCTTCTTACCTTTGATGACGGATATATTTCCTATTACAACTTTGTTGTGCCGGTTCTTGAAGAGCTTGGCTATCCATCTGTTCTGGCAGTCGTCGGAAATTTTGTCGGGTATGAACCGAAGGACATGCCCGAGCCTATCATGACATGGGATCAGATCAGGGAGGTGCGTTCCAGGAAACTGGTGGAGGTAGTGTCTCATACCTATGATTTCCACAAAGCTGTCCAGTATACGCCGCAGGGCAATGTTGGACCTGCAGTAAATATCCTGGCTTACGATCCGGAGAAGAAATCATATGAGACCGCAGGAGAGTACACAAAACGGATGGGAAAAGACTTCTTGACTCAGAAGAATGTGTTTAAAAAAGAACTGGGGGTAGCACCTGAGGTCGTGGTGTGGCCCTTTGGTAAATACAATCATGTGAGCCTCGATGTTGCAGAGAAAAACGGAATACCCTTTACGTTTACTCTTGAGGAAGGCTACGCCCACATAGACCGGCTTGATCAGGTTAACCGTATTCTGATTGAGAATAAACCTATGAAGGATTTTATCGGGGAACTTACGAATCCTGACGGGGAGAAGGAGACAGTGAGGGCTGTCCAGGTGGACCTTGATCTCATTCTTGATCCTGATTCACAGGAACAAACAGATGAAAACCTCGGAAAACTGATAGATCGTCTTGTGGAAATGAAGGTTAACACCGTGATCTTACAGGCCTTTGCTGACCCCGACGGTGACGGCAATATTGAGAGTGTTTATTTCCAGAACAATGTTCTCCCGGTGCGTGCTGATATCTTCGGGTGGGCAGCTCATCAGATAATGATCCGTGATATGGCGGTGTATGCCTGGATGCCGACGTTAAGTATTGTGCTTCCGGATAAAGAACGTGCCAGGAAACTCAGAGTTCAGGAAATGCACGACGGTGAAACCCGTCCGGGCACGTCCTGGTACAGGAGGCTTTCGCCCTTTAGCGGAGAAGTGGCAAGCCTGGTTCGTGCCTTGTATGAAGACCTTGCATCGCATTCTCAGATTAGCGGTGTTCTCTTTCAGGACGATGCCTATTTGACGGATTATGAAGATTTTCATCCTGATGCTGTCAGGCAATATGACAAACGATTTGGAAAGGGTGTTGTTTCAGCTGGCATGGATGAGGATTCTGCTCTTGCACGAGACTGGGCCCGCTTTAAAACAGAAGCTCTCATAGATTTTACAGAGAGCCTTGCGAACAGGGTGAAAAAATACAGGCCCAATGCGTTGTTTGCGCGGAATTTATATGCGACAGTCCTGGAGGACTCCCAGTCAGAGCTCTGGTTTGCGCAAAACTATGAGCTCTTTCTCAATAAATATGATTACGTTGTTGTCATGGCGTATCCGCAGATGGAAGAAGCGCGCAGCCCGTCAAAATGGCTGAAGAACCTGGTAGCAAAGGCAAAGACCGTACCCCAAGGACAGGAAAAAACTATTTTTAAAATTCAGACCTACAACTGGAGAAAGGAGGCATGGATAGAGGACGGGGAACTCCTGAAAGAATTGAGAGCTATTCTCTTTTCAGGCGGAAAACATCTGGCATATTACCCTGACAATGTTTATGAAGACAGGCCGGCAATGAACACAATCAAGCTCGAAATGTCGACAAAGACATATCCATTTACACCATGAAAACAATATTTGTATCTGTAATTCAGACAGTATGTGACTTTGTATACCTTTATCCTCTCCTGATGAGTTTTGTCTGGATGATCGGGGCACTCATTTTTTACTTCAGGCTTGAGAAGAAAAGAACAACCTTACCTGTAATTGATAAATATCCTTTTTTTTCCGTGCTTGTTCCCTGCCACAATGAGCAAGACCAGCTTGCCGATACAGTTGCTCACCTCGTGGATCTGGACTACCCGGAATATGAGATTATTCTCATTGATGACGGAAGCGATGATGACACCTCGGCTGAAATACATAGATTCTGTGAACAGCACCAGCGGGTGAGGGGTGTTTATGTGAAGCAGAACCAGGGGAAGGCCGCTGCCCTGAATGCAGGCTCCGTGGTCGCGCGAGGCGAACTGCTGATGTCGATTGATGCTGATGCGCTCCTGGACAAGGATTCGCTGACCTGGGTGGCAGCACAATTTAACAACTCTCCGAGACTGGGTGCTGTAACCGGAAACCCGAGAGTCCTGAACCGGACAACACTGCTCGGAAAAATACAGACTGGTGAATATGCGACGATAATCGGATTTATAAAAAGAGCGCAGAGGATACTGGGTAAGGTGCTGACCGTATCCGGAGTCGTGGCTGCCTTCCGCAAGGAGGCTCTCGCCTCAGTTGGTTTCTGGGACACTGACATGGTCACTGAGGATATAGACATCACGTGGAAGCTCGAGAAAAAATTCTGGGATGTACGGTATGAACCCCGGGCAATCTGCTGGATTCTCGTACCGGAAACCCTGAAGGGGCTCTGGAAACAGCGCGTACGCTGGGCCCAGGGTGGAATTGAGGTGTTAAAAAAGCATAACGATATATGGCAGGACTGGAGGCAGCGCAGGCTGTGGCCGGTTTATGTTGAGTATGCCTTCAGTATTTTGTGGGTTCTATCATTCTGGACTCTCATCATTTTATGGGCGGAACAGGCACTTTTCAATGTACCCATACCTATACGTTTACTGCCTCCTATTCCGCCCCTCTGGACCGGATCAATACTTGCTCTGGTATGCCTCATGCAGTTTTCACTCAGCCTCTTCATTGACAGTCATTATGATAAGAGAATATTCAGATACCTTTTCTGGGTTATCTGGTATCCCTTTGTCTACTGGATGATAAACGCCTTTGCGGTTGTTATGGCTGTTCCCCGGGCGCTCTTGAAAAAGAAGGGGACACGGGCTGTCTGGAGTAGTCCTGACAGGGGTATTGAGAAAACAAAGCCAATGGAGAGGAGATAAATTATGCCTGAAATTAAAATTAGAGATAATCCGAAGCTGAGAGGCTTTTTCAGAAATGTTACAGAGATGACCTTTACAGGATTTGTCTGGGGTATATGGCTGTACCTGCTGCTCCCGGTCATTAATATTGTCCTCTGGATAATGGGGTTTAAATTTGTAAACATTTCTGTCATAGAGCAGGTGGGATATACGGAATTTTTTGATCTGATTCAGAAAATGGGCTGGACAGTGTTGATTGTTTTCGTGGTGTTGCGGACCTGGGGTTATTATAACTATATGCGTTTTGGGAAGAGGAGCAGGCGAAAAGAAACACACCCTGTGACAGTAGAGGAGCTTGCTCACCATTATCTCATACCTGCTGAACAGATAAAGATAATGCAGAGTCAGAAAGAGGTTGTATGGCACTATACCCGTTAATGGCATTTCTTTGCGCCTCCCTGTATTCCCGGCATTTTAGAAAAAATGGGCATGAATTTGCCCCTTCACCTCTGCATCTGGCTTAATTCTTTACGATTAGTCCGCCTACGGAATAATTATCTGTTACATACTCACACGGAGGCTGCCCAATTTCTGTAACCCCTTGAATTTACTTGATTAATATTTTTTTCATCGTTTCCTGTTGACAAAAGAATTATTGCCTGATAAACTCCTTAGGTTTCCCCATCGAAGGGGAATATCAATATTACGTAGGTAATACAAAAATACGGAGGAAAAGTGCCGACAATTGCTCAATTAGTGAAAAACGGAAGAAAGCAGACGACGAACAAGACAAAAAGTCCTGCACTTTCAAAATGCCCTCAGAGAAGAGGGGTTTGCACCAGGGTTTATACAACTACTCCGAAAAAACCGAACTCTGCTTTGAGAAAAGTGGCACGGTTACGGTTAACAAATAAAATGGAAGTTACCGCTTATATCCCCGGTGTAGGCCATAACCTGCAGGAGCATTCGATTGTCCTGATCAGGGGAGGCAGAGTGAAGGATTTACCGGGTGTGAGATATCATATTGTAAGAGGTGCCCTCGATACCCTTGGCGTAGCTGACCGTAAACAGAGCAGGTCAAAATACGGCGCCAAGAAACCAAAATAAAAGGTAAACAGTATGCCAAGAAGAAGAGTAGCAGCGAAAAGAGAAATATTGCCGGATCCAATTTACAACAGCAAGATTGTGAGTAAATTTATCAACTCCATCATGAAGTGTGGAGAGAAGGCGGTGGCAGCAAGAATCTGCTACGGTGCCTTTGACATCATTAAAGATAAAACCGGTGAAGATCCCCTCAAGATTTTTAAGACCGCGCTGGAGAATGTCAAGCCAGCACTGGAAGTGAAATCAAGAAGGGTGGGTGGAGCTACATACCAGGTGCCTGTCGATGTCAGGCCTCAAAGACGGCTTGCTCTGGCATTCAGATGGATCATAAACTTTTCCCAGAAACGCGGGGAGCAGACAATGAGAGAAAAGCTGGCTGGCGAACTCCTGGATGCCTCTAATAGAACCGGAGCTTCAATGAAAAAGAGAGAAGATACGCACAAGATGGCAGATGCCAACAAGGCCTTTGCTCACTACAGGTGGTAGCAGAAGGTAAGCTGAGATGACGACTATGCAACAAATTTCACTGGCAGATACAAGAAATATCGGGATAATGGCCCACATTGATGCTGGAAAGACCACGGTAACGGAACGAATCCTGTACTATACCGGCGTTACTTATAAGATGGGAGAAGTACATGAAGGCACAGCGGTCATGGACTGGATGGTTCAGGAGCAGGAAAGAGGCATTACCATTACATCTGCCGCGACAACATGCCACTGGAAAGATAATAAGATAAACATTATTGATACACCGGGGCATGTGGACTTTACGATAGAAGTTGAGCGTTCCTTGCGAGTGCTTGACGGCGCGGTCGCCCTGTTCGATGCGGTGTCCGGTGTTGAGCCCCAGTCTGAGACGGTCTGGAGGCAGGCTGAGAAATACAGTGTTCCCAGGATCGCCTTCATTAATAAAATGGATAGAATGGGGGCGGACTACTTCATGAGCATTAAATCTATGATAGACCGCCTGGGCGCAACGCCTGTACCTGTTCAGATCCCGGTAGGCGCTGAAGATGCGTACATGGGGTCAGTTGATCTTATCCGGATGAGGGCATACATTTACAATGATGAAACATTAGGTGCTGAATACGTTGATTCCGAAATACCTGAAGAGTTGCTCGCAACAGCTCAGGAATACCGGGAGAAAATGATTGAGGTGCTGGCTGACTTTGATGATCTGATAATGGAAAAATATCTTGCCGGAGAAGAAATTAGTCCGGATTTAATAACAGCTGCCTTACGAAAAGGGACGAACCAGCTGAAGATTACCCCGGTACTCTGTGGATCAGCATTTAAGTACAAGGGAGTTCAGCAGCTTCTTGATGCAATTGTTGATTTCCTGCCCTGTCCCACGGACGTTCCGGCGATCAAGGGGATAGATCCCGCGACAGATAAGGAAGTTGAGCGGAAGGTGTCAGAGAAAGACCCTTTTTCAGCCATAGCTTTTAAGATAATGACAGACCCTTTTGTCGGGCAGTTGACATTCCTCAGGGTATATTCGGGCGTATTGACTTCGGGTTCATACTGTTACAATGCAAACAAGGATACCAAGGAGCGCGTTGGACGAATTCTTCAGATGCATGCGAATAAAAGGGAAGAGATTAAAGAGGTGCGCGCAGGCGATATTGTTGCTGCTGTGGGATTGAAAAATACGCTTACCGGTGACACACTTTGTGATGAAGAAAATCCTGTGATCCTTGAGTCAATGGAATTCCCGGAGCCGGTCATTTCAGTGGCTATAGAGCCGAAGACAAAGGCTGATCAGGAGAAGCTTTCTGTTGCCCTTGGAAAGCTGGCCCAGGAAGACCCCTCGTTTAAAGTATCCTACAATGACGAAACAGGACAGACCATAATTTCCGGTATGGGAGAGCTCCATCTGGACATTATTGTTGATCGTCTTCTGAGGGAGTTTAAGGTTGGTGCAAATGTTGGCAAGCCCCAGGTCGCGTACAGGGAGACAATCAGGAAGCCGGCAAAGGCAGAAGCAAAATTTATCAGGCAGTCTGGCGGTCGTGGTCAGTATGGACACGTTGTGATGGATCTGGAACCTCAGAAGCCTGGTAGTGATTTTGAGTTCATAAACAAAATAGTCGGTGGCTCAATACCGAAGGAATATATTTCTGCAGTTGAAAAAGGTGTACGGGAAGCACTGGAAACCGGAGTAATGGCAGGCTACCCCGTTGAAGATGTTAAGGTGACTCTTGTTGACGGGTCATACCACGAAGTTGACTCCTCTGAAATGGCCTTTAAGATAGCAGGCTCCATGGCATTTAAGGATGGTGCTAAAAAGGCAAATCCAGTACTCCTTGAACCTATAATGGCAATAGAAGTTGTAACGCCGGAGGAGTATATGGGGGACGTTATTGGAGACCTGAATTCGCGGAGAGGAAGAATCTCCACAATGAACCAGAGATCTAATGTCCGAGTAATTTCCGCTCAGGTTCCTCTTTCCTCCATGTTCGGCTATGCTACTGACCTGAGGTCAAAGACACAGGGAAGGGCAACCTATACGATGCAGTTTGACCACTATGAAGAAGTACCCAAGAATATTTCAGAAGATATTGTCACAAAGGTAAGGGGCGGGTAGACGTACCTTTGATAAAAAGATACATAAGAATAATACGGTTAATGCAAAATTATTCAGGAGGCAAGAATGGCAAAGGCAAAATTTGAGAGAACAAAGCCGCATATAAACATAGGGACAGTAGGGCACGTGGACCATGGGAAGACGACCCTGACG
>CAMYND010000065.1 GCA_947259645.1 Thermodesulfovibrionia bacterium
AACCGTAGCTGCAAATGAGCCATCTACATTGTCATTAGCAGTTGCACCCGGTTCCGTGTAGGATTCAACTCCAACTTCCAAAGTCATGGGGTCAATGCCGGTCAGTGTGATTACCGGAGCAGCTGTGTCCACCGCACGAAATGTGATCGTGGTCTCATTCATTGCATTGCCGGCCAGGTCTCTTACCTTGTCAGGATCTGCTGATATGGTAATTGTATGCTCTAGGCCTTGACTCAGCCCGCTTATGAGAAAATTGGCTGTATTATCGTTAACGCAGAGCAGGCTGCTCAGGGTCGCTCCACCACTTATGGTTATGCTGTTTAAATCAACGGTGCCGCAATCTATATCCTCATTCCATATTATCAGGCCAGATGTGATGAGGGGAACGTCAGTACTGCCATCTGAAGGCGAGGTCCAAGACAACCCAGGTGCTGTATCGTCAACGGTCACTGATGCTGGGCTGCCATAAACGGCCGAGACATTACCCGCAGCATCCCTGACCCATGGATATAGGTTATGCACACCTTCACCCGTTGCCGTGTAGGATATGGGTTCTGTACCCAACCAGCCAGCATCTCCCGATGATGGTGCAGTTGCTGATTCCGTGATCATAAAGCCCGTTGTCTCAGCATCTGCATCAAATGCCGTGATTGCAATGGTAGAGGTAGACGGTGAGTTTGCGGTAAATAACGTAACTGATGGTGCAGTAAGGTCTACAGTCCAGTTGAACGCCGCCGGAGTGGCATCTTCATTGCCAGAATCATCAATGGCCTTTACTTCAAAGGTATGTGCACCCTGGCTGAGCGATGTAAGGTTCAGCGGAGTTGTGCATGGTGAGAACCCTGCACTGTCTACATTACACTGGAACGTTCCCGCCTCAGTGCTGCTGAACTCAAACTGGAACGTTCCCGCCTCAGTGCTGCTGAACTCAAAGTCTGCACTCGTGCTGTTGGACGGATCAGCCGGTGTGCTCGTGATCGTTGTATCTGGAGGTATAGTGTCCACCGTCACCGTATTTCCTGCCGACGGTGACTCTACATTGTTTGAACTGTCTGTTGCTCTGCTCTGGATGGTATAGACTCCATCAGCTGGTAAGCTCCAATTGTAGGTCCAATGCACATCCCCTCCCGGTATTCCCGGACAGTCTGTGCATGTGGCTGACAGCCATTGGCCATTGTTAATGGAGATATCAACTGCTGTTACCTCAACGTTGTCATTCGCAGTTACGTGTATTGTGTATTGAAAATCTGAAGCTGTTAATGTCCCTCCTGACGGATCAATAACACTTGAACTTGGTGCACCTTCATCTGCAGTCCAGTAAAAGAACTCATGCGGTGCCGCCATTGCGTTTCCTGCTTTGTCTGTTATTGCCGCAGATACAGTCACTGTATACTTTGTTGCGTTCTGCTGACCAGTCATGGTGAATTCAGCCTGGTTGTTCGAACCAACACAGCTGTTCTGATCAAGCGCCAAGATACCACTGTCTATTGATACGTTTCCATCTACGGTTGAGCAGTCTATGTCCTCATCCCAGGTAATTGATATGAGGCTGTTCACTGCTACGCCCAGTTTGCCGTTATATGGTGAGGTGGAAGATACACCCGGGGGTGTCCTGTCTACGGTTACAGAAAGGACTGGGCTCAACAGTTCATTCCCTGAGCTGTCTGTTGTTCTGCTCTGAACAGTGTAGGTTCCGTCAGTCGTTAAGTCCCAATCGTAGGTCCAGTGTACATCTACTCCCGGTCCGCCCGGACAGTCAGTACATGTGGCCGGCATCCATGCTCCGCTGTTAATGGAAAAATCAACAGCTGACACCGCAACATTGTCACTGGCGGTGACGTTTATTGTATACGGATCAGCGGCACTCGAGTTCAACTTGTCGCCGTCATTCAGATTGTCTATGCTGGATGTAAGCGAATCCCTGTCTACTAACACAGCATTGACTGTCGCAGACGTTGCCACGTTGCCGGCAATGTCTGTTGATCTGCTCTTTACCGTATAGTTTCCATCAGCCGGTAAGGCCCAACTGTATGTCCAGTGCACGTCTCCTCCCGGAGTTCCCGGACAGTCAGTGCACGTTGCAGACATCCACGGTCCGTCATTAATGGAGACATCTACCGCTGTGACTTCAAAGTTGTCGTTTGCAGTTATGTCTATCGTGTAAGGATCAGAAGCACCGGAGTTGAGCACTGCCTGGTCCGCAGGAGTAACAACTTCTGAAGTGGCTGCTGTCCTGTCTACTGTTATCGAAATAGCTGTTCCTGGTGTCTCCTGGTTTCCTGAGCTGTCTGTAGCCCTGCTCTTTATTGAATAAACTCCATCAGCCGGCAAAGTCCAGCTGTATGTCCAGTGCACATCTCCTCCCGGTGTTCCCGGACAGTCTGTGCATATAGCAGACATCCACGGTCCGTCATTGATGGAGACATCTACTGCTGTAACTTCAACATTATCGTTTGCAGTTATATCTATTGTGTAAGGATCAGATGCACCTGCGTTTAAGTATATGCCCGAAGGAGTATCTATCGATGAACTCGGATCTGTCGGATCTTCCAGTTCAATTGTGATTGATCCCAAAGAATAGGTCTTTACCTCTGTGCTCGCTCCACAGCTTACCGGTGTGTCCCCAACAGTGACAGTGCCGTCTACTATGAATGTTCCACCATCAATGACTAGATCACCACTGATTGAAATAGATGTAGTTGATTCAACTGTGACGGTACCAGCGTATCCCGTGTAAAGATCTACTGAAGCAAGTGACACATCGGTATTCCATATGGAACTTGTGTTAGAAAGGAGCGGATCAAATATCACATTGTCGCCGTTTTGCGGTTGTCCGATTGGGCTCCAGTTGTTCCCGTCCGCGTAGACAGTATCATTACCGTCCCAGGTACGGGCAGTACAGGATCCACCACTTCCGTCAGTTGTTTTACCATATATATAGTATGTTCCCACAAGTCCTGCTGTATCCCATAAGCAGGTCTCGTCCTGTACGACCTCTCCAATCACCTGGCTTTCCGGTGCCGCGGAACAGGGAGCCCCTATGGGAGTCCCATTATAATCCTGATCATCAGTGTCAATATAGAACGCTACTGTCACGTCATCATTTGGATCGGGATCGTGCAATTTATAGGTAAGCAGATATGAGGAGTTGTAGGGAATTGGAGCTTCAGACGTACCTGGTTTCGAAATTGATAATTCGGGAAGCACATTCGTTGTGTAGGAGAATGAATCCGATACGAACGGATTTCCTGCAATATCGATTACTGTACCGTCCACAGATACCGTATATACCGTGTCATTAGACTGATTTGCTGCTGAGAATACTGCAGTGTCTCCCGAACAGCCTGCAGGTGTAAGGCTCCAGTTTCCCTGGCCGAGGTCAGGATCTATGGTCACTGAAGTTTCGTCAACAGTTGCACAATTCACTGGCTCATCCCAGGTTATCGATACTGTGCCGTTAAGGTCTATTTCCACATCCTGATCTACAGGAATTGTACTCGCAAACATCGGCGCTACCCTGTCTATGGTAACGATCACGGAAGCTGTGGACTCCATGTTACCTGCAGTGTCTGTGGCTCTGCTCATCACGGTGTAGACACCATCCGTGCCAGGAAGATACCAGTCATAGGTCCATGTTGAACAATCAGTTCCGCCGGCTCCGCATGTCGCTGGGTTCCAGTTCGTCCCACCGTCAGTCGAGATCTCAACAGTGCTGACTTCGATGTTGTCGCTTGCCGTTCCGCTGACCGAATACGGATCAGGATGACCGGCGTTTATCATTCCTCCTTCTGTAGGAGCAGCAATGTCCGAATTAGGAAACTCATCATCGATGGTGATTCTGCCTTTAAGAGGGTCAAGATCATCGTCACCAGAGTAGTCTGTTATCCACGCAGTAGTTCTGTCTTGTACGCGCGAGAAAATATAGTAATCTCCGGCAGTTACTCCTGTCGTATCCCACGCACATATAGCGTTTGTCCCTTCGGGAGCAGCGGTGCATCCCGTGATGAGGGTACCGATGCCGTTTGTGTCATCCTTGTCGTCATCAAAACGAATTTCCGCGAAAACATCTTCGTCCGGGTCATCGAGATCGTATATAATGTTGTAAACACCTCCGGGTTTAATGGCATCATCTATACCGTCGGGTTGATTAATAATCAGAGTAGGTAATGTGTTCGATGTGTCTATCGTAACCTGTCCCGGAGCATATTCCAGCACTTGAGGAGCGATACCATCACTGGTTATTGCATAGATGTTATACGTTCCCGGTGCAGGGGGACCAGATTCACCTGCTGCGGTTACTGAAGTATCCCATGCACATGTAAGACCGGTTCCCGCAGGCTTTGCCTCACAGCCGGTAATTGGCGCGGTGCTGGAATCTGCAGTATTTTCGTAGAAGAACTGAGCTGTAACTGTATCATCAATATTCGGATCTGCCAGATCGTAGACTATATTGACTGTATCGCCGGAGAGTACCGTGGTATTACTGGCCGGTTGAGCGATGGTCAGTGTCGGCGGCTGATTTGGAGGATAGATTGTTATGCTTCGGTTCGGTTCTGTCCCTGGTGATACTGCTTTGACCGTTTCAATACTATCATCAGTGACGCCATATATGTAATAATTACCTGCTGGCGTACTTTCAGGAATATCCCATGTACAAATAGTGCTTGTGCCCTCAGGGGCATCATAACATGGTTTCCCGATTCCGCCAATTAATGTGCCTCCTGTCATGTCGGTGTCAGTATCGAAGTAAAACAGTACTGTTACATCATTTCCAGCGTCAGGATCATCCAAGCTGTATTCGATATCGATTGACTCTCCCGCTTTGCGTACATCATCGCCATCGGGTTGGGCAATTGACAGGGTCGGTGTTGTGTTGGTTTTATACGTAAAAACATAATCAGCACTCATAGGAACATCATCACCGTTACCTGCTATGCCGTCTGCACCCTTGTTTTTCACTTTTGTGCTAACAGTTATGGTATACCATGACGATGGTGCCTGACCAGTTACTAGAAATTCCGCACTCGCATTGAAACAGCTATCGAGCGTGATACCGGCGCCGTTGTTGATAGATATACTTTGGTTTGAATTAACAGGGTCTTCATCTGCGATGACTGTGTTGCAGTCAATCGCTTCATTCCAACCAATTTGAACAGGAATGTTTTGCGCTATTCCCTCTTCTGTGCTATAGGGGCTTGTGCTGCTTACTGAAGGTGCAATTCTGTCGACGGTTACTGTATGGCTTTCGACCGGGCTTTGCAGATTGTCTGAGGTGTCCTTCGCCCGGCTTTCAATGGTGTAATCGTTGACTGTCCCGACAGCCGGTAATGTCCAGCCATATGTCCACGTTGCATTCTCGGTTCCACAACCTGAACAGGCTGCAGGTGTCCAGTCAATTTCAACAACCGGGTTGCCTGGAACGGTAATATTTACAATGCGGATATCTACATTCTGAACGACTCCACCCACATCATCGGCTGTTCCATCGATACTATATAAAGAAGGTGCACTGCTGGTTATTGTGCTGTTATCAGCCGGGTCTGTTATTGCAGACGTGGGGAGCGTAAGTTCCCGCGTTGTATAAGAGAAATCATAATCCGCAACCATCGGGTTTAATACAGAGTCTCGTACGGCCGTGGATGTTGGAGTATCCTGTGAACTGATCGTTACCCGGTACTTAGTCAATTCTGCTTGCTCTCCCACGTTGGGCGTTAACACTGCTCGACTTCCACTACAACTGGTTACTGTCCAATCAGGGGAAACACCAACCGGGTTACCAGCCTGATCAAGTTCCTCTATGATAATCGATGGTTTCGGATCAGGAGCGAGCAGAATTGTATTGTTACAATCTATGTCTTTGTTCCAGTCTATTGTGACCGCGCTGTCCGGTATCACATTTATTGCGCCATCTGCAGGGTCTGTTGGTCCAGGTACCGGGCCTCCTCGTTGTATTTCAACAGGAATTCCCTCGCCAAGGATTTCACTCACCCCCTCGTCATCAACAGCTTTAACAAGGATAATATAATTGCCATTACCGGCTGTCCAGCTGTAGTCCCAGCTTACAGATAAGCCGGTACAGTCATGGCAGCCATTATCAGCGTTATATCCAGGATCATCAGTATTCGGTATTACATACCAGTTTGTACCTCCATCAGTTGATATTTCAATATGATCAACCAAGACATCATCAGAGGATATACCACTGATAATATACGGGTTTGGATGACTGTCAGTTATTATTGACGGAATCGGATTCACGATTGTAGTAGGCGGATTATTCGGGTCAAAGGTGAATGTTCCAATTGCTGAGTCGAGTTGCGTACCGCAGGTGTCATCAGTTCCGGTTATGACAAGGTTCTTAACACCGCCATTCCAGTTTGTTGTATCTACCGACGGAGCATCAGTAGCATCAACTGCAGCCAGTGTTTTACTGCATGCTGTAGGATCAATTTCAATACCATGGAATTGATCAGATGGAACTTCGGGCCCCTGAGTAATGTATAGACCATCTATTTTATAACCAGGTCCGAATTGCCAGATGTTTATTGTGTGTAAACCAACTTCATTTGCCGCGATTGTAATCTGGTTGGTGCTTGGAGAAGGAGCCATGTTTGCGACATTGTTCGTCCATGTCCACCTGCCCAGTGCATTAAGTGAATAGTTTGCAGTCCTGAATCCATACACTCCTACATACCACGTTGTTGGACCGTCATTAGGCACTAAACATGTATCGGTAGCAGTCCCACCATTCGTTGATTTACAGTCAAAGGACTGCGTGGTTGGTGCAGATCCCGCTTTAATATAGAGATCCGCGTCATCAGAAGGATTGAACACTTGGGCGTCAAACTCAAAGTCTCCTGCAGTAGTAGTAATGGTATAGTAAGACCACTGTCCTTGCGCTACTGAGCCTGTTGTCTCCAGCTGTGCCGACCGTCCATAGAGAACTCCGAGATAATTGCCGTCCAGTCCCATAAAAATTGCATCAGAATCATTTACCCGGGCGTGCCCTTTTAGCCAGACCGTGTATGTCCCTGCCTGAGTGAATTCAACTTGATATTCCTTCCCTTCATCAACAGGAGGGGGGACTATATTCCATGGCCACGTCATAGCGCTCGCCTGCAGATAACCCGTACCGAGATATCCATCTTGTGCTGATTCAACAGAAAACGTTCCGGCGCCGGTCCCTGGTATTGTATTCGTAAAACTTTCAGCCTGAATAAAGGTGCCTTCCGGATCAATAGTACAGATTGCCCCGTCTTCAGATACGGTATAGACCAGTGATGACTGGTTAGCACCGTTCACGGTTGAGATTGACGTCAGGTCGATCGTCTGAAGAACAGGATCTCTGTATAGTGTTTGGCCGGACAGAATCTGCAGATCTCCTAATTCTACACAGGCATCAATACCTAACAATCTTGATGAACCTACATTCCCCGCACCAATGTCCGGTTCAGCGACAGACACATTTGCTACACGGGATTTTATTGTATTGCCAGCCTGTCCTGCATCAAGATCATATACGATATATATGTATTTGGGTGAGCCGTCTATCACTGTTCGATCGCCCGGATCTCCTCCGTCGAGCGTTATGACTGTCAGTGATCCGTCCCACACTCCCCCGCTTATGGTGCTTCCGATTAGCTTCTCGTCTCCCGGAAGTCCAACGTCAGAGTCGGTGGGTGATATAAAAATCTTTGCTTCGGCTATGCTTGTTACTGTTCCCTCATCGACAAGTGAGAGCGATGCAAGTTCAATCCGATCCTCACCGGTGCCTGCGCCAACCGTGTCACTGGTCACCTGAAATTGCTGCATAACAATACCTGGATCGCCGTCTGTCGGATTGCTGGAAGCTATCATTATGTTGGGTGAAGCCGTGAGAGAGTTACTGCTGGCAGCTGAACTGTCCCAGGTAAATGAATTGAGTTCCGGGGGAAGGGCGGTGAAGCATAAGGTGTCAGTACCGCTAATTTCCAGATATTGGTCACCAGGTGTCCATCCCGAAGTAGAGACATTCAGAGCATCAAATTCATCACCGGTAAAGCTGATATTTTTATATTCGTCATGACTCACGAGCAGTTGACCATCCCAGACAACATCTGAGCTGGTATTATCATAGTTATAGACACCTACGGCGATTACGTTGTTCCCGGGATGAAGTACAGTAGTTCTGAGCGTATCAATATCAACAATGCTTGTGAGGTCTTTAAGTTCATATGCATCCGCTTCATGTCCAAAGGGATCTGTTGTTCCTCCGTCCCATACAGGAACTCCAAGAGGACCAATAACTACATCCTCGCTGTAAACCAATGTTCCGTTAATATAGACTGCCATTCCGTCATCGAAGAGTGAATTCAAGGTGAGTCCTGTCACCGAAGAAGGGTCGCAGACAGAAAATGTTTTTCTAAAGAACATAGACCACACCATAGGATTACCACTAGCGGGGATATCCGTTGTTATTGTATATCCGTATCCATCTGCGCCTGCTTCCGTGCCAAAAATACCATCGCCACTGGACCAACCGGTTTCGGTGTATCCTTCTTCCCACCACGAGTCAGTAGTTTCATCAACTTCCACTTGATATGACCAATTAGTCTCTGCTGGAAAAACTTCATCACTTATCTGGGGCGGACAATAATCGTCAAATACGGTGTATTGCGGATCTGTTACACCGGAATGAGCGCTAATTAGTGTCAGGTCTATTGAGGGCCCATACAGTGTCTGATCCGGTATTATTGACATCACACCTGTTTCAGTACAAATCAGTCCTATACTTGCTTCATCCATTACAGAAAATACATCTGTATTATCAAGGTAAAACCGATCATTCACAGCGCCGGAAGGGGGAACGTCATCAATGCTTGCTGCATAATTGAGAAAAAATTGGGATCCTGCACCGCGAGCATATAAGGGTACGAGCGAATTTGTATGAACACCGGAATTCCAGTACCAGTATACTGTTTCATTAGGATCAATATAACCATTATCGGCCAGAAGTGGATCACCACCTCCATCGTCCTCCCAACTTGCCCGGCGTCCACCAGTGCCATTAACAATGTCCTCAAGGCCAAGCGTGTATGAGTTTACAGGACCGATAGGCTGATCCGGAAATACTCCAGGTCCTTTAGTAAGGTACCCGGTTGAATGATCGCCGGTTACAATAATGAGAGAATTACCCCAGTGACTGTCGTTCCCGTTGTTATTAATCCAGTCAATTGCGGTCTGGATAGAAGCGTTAAAGTCCTTTATTTCGCCAATCATCTGATTCATATTGTTTGCATGGCCAGCCCAGTCAATAGCTCCGCCCTCAACCATGAGCACAAAGCCGTTTACATTTCTTTCCATTACTGTTATTGCTGCTGTTGTACTTTCACTGAGCCTCGGATTTTCGGGATTGTACCCTAGTCCGTTTGCATTATGATACGCCTGGCTGAATAAGCCTACTAATTTTGTTGTCGAGCTATTATTAGCTGCAGTAGTGAGATTGACAACGGCATTCTCACCTGTTTGTCTCTCTACAAAATCATGCTGGAGCAGCCCCGCATTGCACGTTCCCCTTAGTGTACAGAATTGCTGAGCGCTTACATGATCAGTCTCTACGGGATTGACTACAGGTCCAATTCCGGCACCGATGACAACATCTGTGGCCAGCCATTGATGATTGTCATAATTTAGGTTAACCAAAGGGTCATCATCATAATGTCCCCCACCATACTTATAGTTCGTCGATGTAGTACCGGTTGCATTTGGCACTCCAAAAAAGCCTTCATCTGCTATAGCAAACGTAAAAGTTCGATCAGTGTTGTGGGCTATCCATGCTCCCGGAGTAGCATGTGAAATAGGGACTGAACTGATCGCGCCTGTTGATGCACCCCGTGCTTGCGCCTTCTCTGCAATCGTAGTAAACGTTTGTGTTGCGCTATTATCGACATTCAGTCGTCTTATTGGTGTCTTGTAACCGGAGAAAAGACTGGTCGCCGTGCACGCACTGTCCATGGCGTTATCATTTACATAGTTGAAATTTGACCAGGCCTGGGCTGTGTCATAACTTCCATTAAATGGATAGGTAGATACCCAGTGTTCGGTCCAGGTTAGAGGATCGCCGTCATCTGTCGTATCCTGATATTCAGGAACCGGACCCCCAACGTATTGATTTGTTGCCTCGAGATGGTTTTTTTCCAATCCGTCTGCCAGGAAAAAAAAGATATACTTTGCATCCCCTCCATACACTGCCGCTTTCCCTGGGATTAAAAGCATAAAAAAAGTGATGATTATAAGAATAAATGAGAAGTTTAAAGTGCCGCGGGCGCCTTTTATTTTATCTGAGTAGTTAATGGATTTCATTATTGGACCTCCCCATTCCCAATTACTTCAAAGACAGGTATCAGAGAGAAATCTTCACTGCTTATATTATCGTTATCGCACTGAACTGAAAGAACATTTTGGCCTGGAGCCAGTTCATGAATAAAACCATCCATATAAAATATATCAGCCATTGGATCGCTTGCTGTAGAATTCGGGTCGGATACCTGAATTGTGTTTGTGCGAATCATTTCTAAACCATTAAGATATGCAATGAATGGACCATCGCATACTATCGAAAGGTTCATGCCGGTTACTGATTGTGGATTATCAACCGTGAACTCATGTCGCGCATAAACGGATGAGTAATTGCCCATCATATCAGCAAGATATGTTCTGTTGCTGCCGATTCCATAGCCAAGACCTGAGGGCCCTTTTTGCCAATTGCTCACATCGAAGCCATTGCGTTTCCAGCCACTCGGCGGGCTTTGCTCTCCTTTGAAATAATGCCATTCATCACCATCTGCAATGCTTGCCATTGTTCTTGCTACATTTGATTGAGCACTTGATACGTGTACAAAAACCCCACTTATGAAAATAGTGAGAAACAAAGACAAGGCTAAATAAAATGCTTTGTAAATCTGAGTACCAGAGCCATACTGTTTGCCATGTACTGATAATGTTTGTTTCATGTCATCCTCCCTCATAATCGATGTTTATTTAATTAAAATGTAGGTTTATAGTTAAATACAGATAAATCTTAAATATCGTGGTGGTACTAAAAAATACGAATATTGCGAGTCATATGTATTGATTTCTATCCGTTACCAAGGAATAATTACAATAATATGCAAATTCTATACCAGTTTTTAAGCGATTGATATGTAATACTATTTAAAAATTACTGTTTTTAGTGTCAAATAATCATGTAAAATAACCTGACATACCCTTGGTAAGCACTCATTTTATGTAAGAAATGTCGACGCGAATTGTAAAAAATGTAAGCTTCTATATTTGGCAGAAAATTCTGGATTGGCGTTTCGACCTCTTTGACCACAGTTCTATTTTAAGGGATTATTGAGGGAATTGAAAGGAAGGGGGGGTACGAAATAAATTCAGTTTAATGTTGAAATTATTGCTTGATCGGTTCCATAGCCTTTGAAATGAAAGCGCTGCTCCTCATCTGTCAAGTCGCGGCTAACGATATCTGTATCATTCCCTGAAAAGGCTTTACTGCTTGATACACACACGAAATCTATTGTGTGACTTCCTTATTCATTCTTCTATGAATTATAAAATGAGAGAGTTAACCCGGAATGATATCTTCTGCATAAATTATTCAAAGGATGGGTTCGGGCTGTTTTCGGGGATTTGATTGATAGCTCCCTCCCAGCTTTTCATCATAATAATTAAAGGCCTCAATATACCGTAAAATGATGTCCATTATATTTAAATTCTTGTCCGTCATATGTCTGTCAACAAGCATTCCTATCCGTTCTAAATAATAGATCCAGCGATATGTTCTTTCCCGTGCTAATAAATTATCAGGAATGTCTGATGATATTAAGGACAACTCAGAGATAAAACGCGGCAGAGCTTCGCACAGCTCCGAAAACATCTGTTCTACAGGAACGTCGATGAACACAGGTCTGTAAAAAAAGTAACTGTAAAAGTCAAATAAGGCACTACGGTAAGAAACACTTTCCCAATCCAGCAACTTCAATCCAGATTTCGTGGTAAGAATATTCGCCGGACAAAAATCACCATGTGAAAAAACAAGGTAGATATGATACTTATTTTCATTATGTAACCTCTTCAAAATCGAATCTGAAAAATATCTGATCCTGTCACGGTCTTTTAAATCTCCCTTGTTATTTTTTGCTAACGCGGACTCTATCGATTTGACAACCTTGTCAACATAGCGTATTGGGTCTGTGGATTTTGGCTGATTAAATGATATTAATTTATTTAAACATGGGGCAATCTCACGTCTAAATGACTGTAATAGCGTGCTAGAATCGTGAGACCGGTAAGAGGAATGTGGAGACCCGCTCACATATTTCTCTTCGTACCACCTCTCGTTCACATTACTCTTTACTAAGGTAGGGGAAAATTCATAGTGTGAAATGCTTTGCAGTCGATTCAATTCATCTGCAATATGGTCTGCATGTACGTCAGAATCAAATATTTTAATGACTGTATTGCTTATTAGATTGAATACTTTGTACCCTTTGTGAACGTGCTTGCAAAGATGTCCGTAGGTTGGCAGTTCTATGTATGAGTCAATAGCCCGCAGTTTAAATTGATATTGCAAAAAAAGGCCAAGCAGTTTACCGTTATTTATAAAAAGAGCATAAATGTATCGAAGATAGTTTACTTTTAATGAAGGAGATTCACTCTTTATCCACGGAGTAAAAATGGAAAGCAGGTCTTTACGTCTGAAATACAATAGCCAGGCCAATACCGCGGTGTTTTGTTCCAGGCAAACGTAATAATTACTTAATTGTATATATTTGTACTGACGTGACATATGAGCGGTATTTAAGAAATTCCATGCCTCTCTATACGAAAGAAAAATAGGATAATGTCAGTGATTTCAAATGATTGATAAACATATTTCCTGATGTTTCGAATGAAATGTTTTTAAAACAGAAGTGCTTATGAATCAATTCTTTTTAAAACAACACTGTTAAACATCTGTGGATGAAATGCATAATATATCATCTCATAATCATGAGCATGGCACATTTCATTTACCGCCTCAATAACGCCATATTTATTGTGTGATATGTGATCGTAGAAAATATAATCGTGAAGCCAAATCAAGCCATCATCTTTAGTTTTTATTCTGGCGACCTCAAGGTCCTTTTTTGCACCGTTATAAGTATGGTCGCCGTCTATGTATACCCAGTCAAAATAGTTGTCATCAAATTTGGAAAGCTCTTCATATGATGATCCGTGATGAAGAAACACTCTATTTTCAGATAGTTCTTTTGAAAACTTATTTCGTGCATTTTCGATCCATGCAGCATCAATCTCAATTAAATGCAGTTTTGAAGGCTCCGCAGCCTTTAATATTTTCTCGGAAGTTTTGGCTGTCTCAATCCCGATTTCCGCACAGACCGCTTTCTTAGGCAGAAATTCCAATATTCTGTCGCGGTGTTCCAGAACTCTGCAGTTTTTTAAATGCCTTTCCTGCAACATCAAGACACCTGGGTAAGTTTTGTTGAAATCTTTGGCATAATTGCCCTTTGGAGAAATAAATTTATGCTTCAACTGACTTAAAAAACGTATCATTTCAATTCTCTCTTTCTCAAATGAACTTTATAGTATTGTGTGCCTGAAATAGTGCAAAACCTGGTTTTACAATACCTGTTGTTGTGACACGGAAAAAGTGCTAACTATATATGAAAAAAAGCCATGGCAATTATCGTGAATAATATACATTCTCATTAATTGTCAGTTAATGAAACGCATTTATTATTTACTTATTTGAAGTAGATGCAATATTGGCCGCATTTGGTTTGAATTGCGTTCCCCATTTCAAGAGAGGTCTGATCACCCCGGTCATATTCCCGACAAAATCGACGCGTGCTGAATCACCTTCCATGCTATCTATAATTTGAAATGCTACAGTATCTCTTTCACGTACATGCCGTTTATTAGGATTTACAGACTGAATGCTCGGCCCTATATAAAATATGCCCTCCGAGAGGAAATTCCCGGGAATATGGACGGTACAGATATATCTCCCGGTAGGCCGGGTACGTTTACGCCACTCAGGGTCATTGTCGATAGTTGTGAATACTTCGATGCCCTCTTCGTCAATGACATGACAGTAAACCATTAATACATGATCCGGACTGAGTACCTCATACTCTATATCAATGAGTACCGGATTACGGATATCTATTGCATCTGAGTGCTTTCCATCCTCTGTCTTTATTCCAACGGAACATAAGCGGACAACATCATCACCAGGAGCCTCAGTGAGGTCTTCCCATCTGCGCTCTGACTTGGTACCCTTCTCAGAATCCATGTATGTGCTCACAATTTTATGTGAAGGCCCATCTGCCAGCACTCCACCAGCACCC
>CAMYND010000066.1 GCA_947259645.1 Thermodesulfovibrionia bacterium
ACAGCACTGGATTGTGATGATACAGATCCCAGGGTGTTTCCGGGGGCGCAGCGCATATGTGACGGTAAGGATAATGACTGCAACGGAAGACTTGACTTTAAGACAGACGTGGACAAAGATGGAGACGGGTTTCTTCTCTGCGGAGGAGACTGCAATGATTCGGATCCAGACACCTTTCCGGGGGCAACAGAAATGTGTGACGGGGCAGATAATAACTGTGACCGCATTCTTCCGTCCGATGAGCGGGATGTTGACGGCGATGGATTCCGTTTGTGTGACCCCGTACCTGACTGTGATGACTTTGACGCGGGGAGCAATCCCGGTCAACCAGAAAAGTGTATGGATGGCTTTGACAATGACTGTGATGGAAACATAGATGAAGATCTGCCGGGTGATCAGTGCGTATGCCCTGATAACGACGGAGACGGACAGGAGCAGACCATCTGCGGTGGAACAGACTGTAATGACTCTGATGACACTGTTTTTGAGGGAGCGCCTGAACTCTGCAGTGACGGGAAAGACAATGACTGTGACGGGATTATAGATATTAAGGACAGCGATGCTGTTAACTGTGATCCATCCTGCGCGGACAATGACGGCGATACATTCTTTACTGGCGGTCCTTCATGCGGAGCCCTGGACTGTGATGACACGGACCAGGCTGTGTATCCGGGGGCGCCCCGTATCTGTGACGGTAAAGACAACAACTGCGATGGAAGGATGGATTTTCCCGGTGATATAGACAGTGACGGTGATGGAATTGCCGTCTGTGCGGGAGACTGTGATGATAACAATCCCGACCGCTTCCCCGGAAACCTCGAACACACGTTACGTGATAACTGTTCTGACTTTATAGACAATGACTGCGATAGTCTTGTTGACAGCAAAGACCAGGGATGTGCTCCGCGAACCTGCACAACCAAAACCAGTCCAAAGAACCCTCCTCATTTCTTTACCCTGCTGAATCCTGACGGAACGGTTCATCCTGATAACAGCAGACTTACCTGTGAGAAGTGTCATGCGGCTGATTTTAAAGCTCCCATACGGTATGCGTGCCAGCGGTGCCATGGTGACCCTGACGACCACTCTGATCCCCTGAACGGACTGTTCAAGGCACAGCTCCCCCTGGATCCGCCCTTCGGGTTTGGATCAGCACCAGTTGTACGGATTCATGAGTCTACCGTGGTCGGTACAAAGTATGGAAACTGGACCATGGGACAACGGCAATGCGTAGTCTGCCACAACCCGCATGCCCAGGAGCAGAACAACGTCTTTGGGTCTGACTATGGCAAGTATATTAAAGAGTATCTCTGTTATGACAACGATGTAACAGGGCAGCGCGTAGAGGAGGTTGTCGAGTTTACCGGAGGCCAGTCACATCTTGACGGAGAACAGTGTACATTCTGCCATGTGCACAGTGACGGGTTTTTGCCGACTGCAGCAGTTGCAACAGATCCTCATAACACTGACTTCTTCAACGCAAACTGCCAGCTCTGTCATGCAGAGGTTAACAACGAAATTGAGTTCAGGATCAAAATCCCTGATTCAACATGCCAGAACTGTCATGGGGTGCGAAAGACCCATACCAGTGATACTGAGAGAAATGAATTCTCAACAGGCAAATACACCTACAACATCATGTGTGTAGACTGTCATAACCCGATGCTCCCGGTACAGGGTAATCGTAAACTGCTCCGCCCCTTTATTAACTTTGACCGGGCTGACGGCAGCGGCAATGTGAATGAGGCAAAAACTGTGAATACCACTCGCAGGGGCGATGGCTCGCTCGGTGATGGCGCTCCTTTTCAGGAAAACAGTTGCAATGCCTGTCATTCATTGACTGAACACAACCGCTTTGACGGACAGAATGGCGGCGTGCATGCTGACGGTACAGACAGGACCGGCGCGTATTGCATGATATGTCATGATCACAACAGATCTTTCATGGTGCCGGGCAAGACCTGCAAGGAAGAGAATGTGGCCGGTATTAGCTGCGAACCATAATCAAAGAGGTTTTTAACTCATTTCTTTAAAACTTGAGGAGGCCCTGTAACCAGGGCCTCTTTTTTTATGAACACTGAGATCAGGAGAGAATGTTTATAGTATTTCTATTTTATTATCTTCCAGAAACTTTTTTGTCTTGCTGCAGAGAGGAGCGGATATTTTCAGGCTGACTTTTGACTGAGGATGAACATCAATAATCCTCTTCGCCTTTTCAAGGATCTTCCTGCCATCTGACATAATGACCCTGCTCTTGCGGGAAATAACAAGGGCAAAATGCTTGTTGGAGATCTGTTCAATCTCTGTCCTGGCAGGTAATCCGAACTTTTTAGGGTCCACGACAGTATTCATATGCTTATCCGATAAAATAAATTAACAAAACAGTTCCCTATAGTAACATAAGCGCAGGGCAACACAGGCAGCGAGCCTTATGATCCCTTGACTAATAATCCCCTTCACGTTATATTTCTGTGTGACGAAAAAATATCATCCCATATCAGTAAAGAACGTGAAATCCTGCCGACTACAGTCCCGCAAGAGCAAGGTTGAAATTGATGAGGCAGGTACGGTTTTTTCCAATGGAACCTTCAGAGACTTTATCAGCAGCCTGCCTGATATCCTTGCAGCAAAAGATATCAGGGCTGTTGTGAGCGCGATTGTCAGGGCCCGTAAAAAAGACCGGCCCGTGATCCTCGGGATGGGGGCACATCCCATTAAGGTTGGCCTCGCCCCCATAATCATTAATCTCATCAAGAAGAACATCATAACAGCCATCGCCCTGAACGGCGCCTGTATTGTCCACGATTATGAACTGAGCCTCATTGGGCATACGTCCGAGGATGTAGACATTGAACTCTGCAGAGGTACATTCGGCATGGCAGAAGAGACAGGCAAGGGCCTGAACCGCGCAATCAAGAGGGGGGTTAAAAAAGGCAGCGGCATCGGCAGGGCCGTGGGTGAATACATTGCCAAAAGCAGGGCCCCTCATAAACAGTTAAGCATTTTGGCTGCAGCCACAAAATATGAGATACCCGCTACGGTGCATGTTGCTGTGGGCACTGATATTATCCATATGCACCCTGAGGCTGACGGAGCAGCAATCGGGGAGGGAAGCCTCAGGGACTTCAAGCTTTTCTCGTCTGTTGTCGCTGATCTGAAAGGCGGCGTATATATCAACCTCGGCTCAGCAGTCATCCTGCCGGAAGTGTTTTTAAAAGCGATCGCCCTGACGAGAAACCTCAGGTACCCGGTAAAGAACTTTACTACCGTAAATATGGATTTCATCCAGCACTACCGGTGCCGTGAAAATGTCCTGCGGAGGCCGGTTATTTCAGGTGGCAGATCATACGCATTGACAGGCCACCACGAGATAATGTTTCCCCTCCTTGCAGCGGCAGTTCTGGAAGCGCTCTAAATTTTGTCCACCGCGGAAGCAGTCTTCATCATGTTTTTCTCAGGACAGTAAGCAACCCGAATCACGATATAAGAGAGAAGAGCGTCGCCGCACAGAAACCTTTTGTATTTCCCCTGTTCCATTTGATAAATTTTAAACAAATGTGTTCTACTTAACAGATGAATCCGATTGTTGATGAAGATCTCTGTATAGGCTGCGGCGCGTGTGAACAGATTTGTCCGAGCGTGTTTCAGGTCATAGATGAAAAGTCGAAAGTAATAGACCCTGAAGGCTGTGAGTTTTTCGAGTGCTGCGAAGCCGCGGAAGAAAACTGCCCGGTAGAGGCTATTACCATAGAGGAAGAATAAGGTAGCCAGTTTCTCAATAAAAGGGGGGCATTCCATCCCTGCAAAGTGATAATACGTTAAATGATCCGGATCGGACACCTTTCCACTTTTTACCACACCTCAATATTAATGATCGCCAGAGGCACTCTCGGCGCGGATGCCGAGTGGACGCTTTTTGCCACAGGACCGGCTATAGTCGATGCCTTTGAACGAAGCGAAATTGACCTTGCGTATATCGGGCTGCCTCCTGCAATGATAGGGATCGACAGGGGGGTCGCTGTCAAATGCATCGCAGGAGGTCATGCAGAAGGAACCGTCTTGATCGGAACGGAGAAACTGAAAGGCTTTCCTGAGATAACTGACCTTCAGACTATCCTGAATCAGCTGAAGGGCCTTAAAATCGGTGTCCCGGGTAAAGGCTCCATTCATGATGTTATCATTTCAGAATACCTTAACCAGTTAAACCTTGAGAAAGAGATCGAGGTTATCAATTTCAAGTGGGCAGACCAGATACTTGAAGAGATTCATGGGGCCCGTATACAGGCAGCAATAGGAACACCCGCTCTTGCAGTTGCGGTCATGCGCTATGCAAAGGGGAACATACTCTATCCACCATCACGGCTCTGGCCCTGGAACCCCAGTTACGGCATCTGTGTGAAGACAGATTTCTTGAAAAAAGAACGCCGGGAAGTAGAGCGCTTTCTCCAGTTCCATGAAGAAGCCACATCTTTTCTCAGGAACAGACCGCGGGAAGCAGCAGCAATAATTTCTGATCATGTCAGGGTTGCAGATGAAGACTTTATTATGGATACGCTGAGTATATCACCAAAATACTGTGCAGCCCTGACTGATGAATATATCTCCTCAGCGATGGGATTTGTTAGCGTACTGAAGAGGCTGGGTTATATTAAAAAGGAAATGACGTTCGATGAACTCTTTGAACCGTCATTAATAAACTCATTACATCCCGAACAGGACCATTATTAAGAGGAACTGACCTTACGCCATACCTGAATAGCTAATCAGTTTCAAGAACCTGCCCCTTTTTCAGACTTTCAACAAGAGCTGTAAACTCAGGAATATCGTTTATAAGCTGTACACCGATTCCATCATGGGAGTCAGGTGATAGGAGAATCCTGCTCATATTTACCGGTACAGCCAGGTCTTTTCCCTTCAGGTCAATGATTACTTCAAACTGAGAAGCAAAGGGCGAACAGATCTCCCGGGTACTTATATACATTCCATTTTCTGAGATATTGGTTATTGTCCCTTTATACTCCGAGCTGTTACAGAGAAATCTCACATCAATTGCAGCTGGTATTCGTTTAAATGCCCTTTTGTCCATGAAGCCGTATCCGTTCTTATATATTTATTATGTGATCAACAGTCAGTTTCAGACTGAACCTCTATGAGAATAATATGTATAAAATCATATCGCACAAATAGTAGTATATATAACAAGAAGCGTGCCAGACAGGAAGGGAAGTAAGCCTTAGGTGAATAGCATTAATAACCGGTGCCTTAAGAAAAAAGCATTGTTTTCTAGGGATTACCCCTTGGCACAATAGTGTATCAAATGTGCACAGCATGATACGGTTATGTCACAGTTTTCGATTGACTCAGGAGAGGGAAAAGGGCTGAAGGGAACCGGCTCAATGAGTCATCTGCTTCTTTTTAATGAAGGGGCCTTATGTTCTGATTTAAGCTAAAAAAATTATGGGGATCAAATTTGTTTTTTAGCATGACAAGTCTTGCATAGTTCTCCCTGCTGTAGGCGTTCAAAGCCCCCTCTTGACCTTCGTCGCCCATAAAATTAACGTATTCCCCTGATGCAAAGGGCTTCAGTACAGCTGCAAGGTCCCGCGTCCACTGTATATTTATTTCTGAATCAGACTGGTCAATCCATTTTGTAACGATATTTACCACACACAATGATGAACGATTGCTGAAGGCGGTGCTGTTTTCAGCTACCCGTCCTACCGCTCCCCCGAGATGCTGAATATGGACCTGTGACAGAGGGGACGGCATTTCGGAAACGTGTGAGAGAATTGCTTCAATAACCGGATCACTGAAGCTGTCCAGGTATGAAGATTTCCAGTAATTCTGCAGTCCTGACGGGGCCCCTGAATCAAGCATTGACTGCAGATCAATGTAAGGCATTACCCGGATTGTGTCAGAGATTGCTTGCCCGAAGGTTCTGAGCGGTTTTAAAATTTCTTCTCCCCGTCCGAAAGGCCCGGTGTAGCATGCATGCACCGCAATCATGGGCGGCCCCTGCAAATGCTTATGCATGAACGGGGGAGACTCTTTCATGAATGCAAGCATCAGGCCGAGTTCATCGGGGACAGATGCGATGTAGTCACGAAAGAACAAGAGAATTTCCCGCCCCCTGTCTGCAGGGAAAAAAATCGATCCTCCAAGCACGTCCTTAACCGGGTGAAGAGCAAAGGTAAACTCTGTTACGATACCGAAATTTCCCCCGCCTCCCCGTATTCCCCAGAAAAGGTCTGCATTTTCCTCTGCCCTGGCGATTACCACCCTGGCGTCAGCGGTCACAACCCTGGCAGAGAGAAGGTTGTCGCAGGTCAGTCCATACTTTCGCATAAGCCATCCTATACCTCCGCCAATCGTAAGCCCTGCCAATCCTGTCTTTGAGACAATGCCCAGGGGTGTTGCAAGGCCGGCAGGATGAGTCCCGGCATCCAGTTCACCGAGGGTCAGTCCTGCCTGCACGCGTACAGTACGGGCCGCGGCATCAACTTCAATATGCTTCATTCTTGAGAGATCTATGACTACTCCATTATCACAGACAGAGTTCCCTGCAACATTGTGCCCTCCGCTCCGTACAGCTGCCAGAAGGTCATTTGAATCTGCAAATTGAACAGCATGTACAACGTCTTGTTCAACAGCACAGTAGACAATCATTGACGGGTATTTGTCAATCATGCCGTTCCATACTGTGCGGGCCTTTTCATATGCACTGTCTCCTGCCCTCACCACCTCTCCGTTGAGAGAGGCGATAAAGGCATTTACCGTTGATTCATCAATGGTGAGACCGGATTTGTTCATCACTCTGTAATTTTTCATGAGCAGCGCTGTTCCTTAGTATAAATTGTAGCAGAATAACCGTCTGAAGAGATTACTGCATAGTGCCGCGGAAACCTGAGAGCTCGTATGTATGACTTGAGGCATCATTGATTATGGTATAGTAGTGATATGTCCAAACAGGAAAAACCATTGCCAAAGCCCCCTTCAACACCTTTTGGCAGAAACAGGGCTTTTGAGGGGGATAATGCAGATAATTCTCTCATGGCTGACAGGCTTGCAATGGCCGCTGCAGAAGGAAAGTTGGAGGAATTCATACAGCAGGAGCTTCCCCAGAGTGACCATGCCCGTAAACTGACGGAAATGATGATGGGCATGACCGGAATGATGCCCGATGGTTTTTCCGGAAACCCTGCGCCCCCAAAGAAAGAGACAGGAGAAAAACCGGATTCTGAAAGCCAGAGCGAGGTATCTTCTTCAGATCCCCCCCCTGAAGAAGTCTTTGACGCGGTAAAAAAAGGCGATGTAAAAGAACTCATGGGCATTCTCAAAAAAGAGCACAGAAAAAGGCAGGGAGACAAAGGGGACCTCACAGAAGAAAAGAAGCCGAACAAGACCACACCTCAACCAGAAGCCGCGATCGAAAAAGAAACCATTGAGAACCTCATACAGATCGCCTCTGAAAATAACCTCTCTCTGGACTGGCTCTTTTTCAGGGCGCTGAAAAAATACGTTGCAGAATATCAGAAGTCAGGAAATCTCTAGGCAGAGGAATCCATTCATCTACACTTTTATGATCTCTCCTGTGGTCTGAATCCTGCTTATGTCTCTGTGACATTGGAAGCCGCTTTCTGAAGTTGTGGGTACTATAGGCCGCTAAAGATCAAGGTTAACTACAGTTCTCCCTTTCAGTTGTCCCTTAAGAATAGCTTCTATCGCATCATCTAATTCTATTAACCCGACTTTACGGGAAAGAGCCTCAAGAGAACCAAGTTTCCACTCTTCGGACAGTCGTGACCAGATCTCTTCCCGCAGTGTCATCGGGCAGTTTTGCGAATCAATTCCTGCAAGAGTTACCCCCCTCAATATAAAGGGAAACAGATTGATCGGCAGTTCCGGTGATGCAACATTACCGCAGCAGGTAACAATGCCGAGAGGCCCGGTGGACTTGATTGCCGCTGCCAGTATATCGCCTCCTACTGTATCAATTACACCAGCCCAGCGTGCTTTTAAGATTGGCCGATCAGATTTTTCCAATAATTCATTTCTGCTCATTATTTCTCTGGCCCCCAGGTTCTCCAAAAAACCTTTTGCATCTTTCTTACCTGACAGGGCAGTTACAGAATATCCCAGTTTTGCCAATATGCCAACAGCAACACTTCCTACCCCTCCTGTTGCTCCTGTTACCAGTACCTCTCCCTGCCCGGGACTTATGCTTCCCGTTAAACGATCTACAGACATGCCCGCAGTAAAACCCGCGGTTCCGTAAATCATGCTCTGCTTCAGCGTCAGACCGGAAGGCAATTTGACAACCCAGGCTGCCGGAACCCGTATATACTGCCCAAACCCTCCGGGAGTGTTCATGCCAAGGTCATAGCTGGTCACAATGACCTGGTCCCCCTTCTGAAAATAACCAACATCACTCTCTTCGACCAGTCCGGCAGCATCAATTCCGGGGGTATGGGGGTAGGTCCTTGTTACTGCCCTGTTCCCGGACGCTGAAAGAGCATCCTTATAGTTTAATGAAGAATATTTGACACGGATAAGGACCTCTCCGGCAGGCAGCTCGCTGATGACCTTTTCCGTGACGCTTCTTGTAAATACGCCGGGGGTTGTCTCATTAACAACAAAAGCCCTGTATCTGCTGTTTTCCATTCTTATCTGCCTTTCCTGTTATTTCGAGGAATACCAGCTAGAGGTTTCCCCGAAGTTTCTCTGCTGTGAGGATCCTTTTGATCGCTATTTTATATGCTGCTTTTTTCATTGTGCATGACTCTTCGCGACAGACTGTGTATATGTCATTAAAGGCGTCGATCATGACCTTCTTTAACCGTACGAGCACCTGCTCCTCATCCCAGTAGTCATTGCTCAGGCTCTGTATCCATTCAAAATAACTGCCCACAACACCGCCCGCGTTGGCAAGCACATCAGGTATGAGCATTATTGATCTCTCAAACAGGAGAATATTAGCCTCACTTGTCGTTGGTGCGTTTGCCAGTTCAAGAACGATTTTCGCCTTTATAAGCTTCGCATTGTTCCGGTCAATCTGGTCAGATAATGCAGCGGGAATCAGGACATCACAGTCACAGGTAAGGAGATCTTTGTTGGAAATGCTCTGCCCTCCCATAAACCCCTGTAGTGTGCCCTCTTTTCTTTTGTGTACAATGACTTCACGGATATCAAGACCCTCCTGGTTTATCACCCCTCCCTTGGAGTCACTTACAGCAACAACTATGTATCCGCGCTCATAGAGAATGCGGGCCGCGTTTTCCCCCACATTCCCGAACCCCTGTATCGCGACACGGACATGGGACTTGTCTATATTTTTTTCTTTTACCGCTTCTTCAAGCACGTAAATGCCGCCCAATGAGGTTGAATACTGACGGGCTTTTATCCCTCCCAGCTCAACAGGCTTGCCCGTCACCATAGCCGGAGCATGTTCACGCTTCAGGTGCTCATATTCATCGAGGATCCAGACCATCACTTTCTCGTCGGTGTATACATCCGGGGCAGGGATATCCTTAAAGGGTCCGATAAAATCAGCTATAGCCCGGATATAGGCGCGGGTAACAAGCTCGAGTTCATCTCTGGTCAGCTCCTTCGGGTTTACAACAACACCGCCTTTTGCACCCCCGAACGGGATATTAACAACAGCGCATTTCAGGGCCATCAGAAAAGCAAGGTCGCTCACATGATCTAATTTTAACTCCGGATGAAACCTGATCCCTCCCTTTGAAGGTCCCCGTGAGTCATTAAACTGGACCCGATGACCGATAAACATCCGGGTGGTCCCATTTGTCAGCGTCACCGGAAAGTGAACAGTAAAGACCCGCCGTGGAACACTCAGGATATCGAGTTCCGCATCTGTCAGTTCAAGCTCCTCGTATATGCCCTCAAGTTCAGTTACACAAAGGTTGCAGAGGTTTTTTTCATCATGGTGAATTCGTTCATGATTCTTTGCCACGAGTATCAGCTCCTTATCATTCCCTGGTTATATTAATGTGTCTGTGCGTACCTGTTCATCCTCGAAATAAAGGGGTTCAGTTCCCTGAGCCTGATACCTTCCGGTTTGTAATAATTACGTACAGGCGAAATTGATTCATAATGTCAGGTGATTGAAAACTGTTCTTTCAGGATCGATGCAGCAAGCTTGATGTCGTCCTTGATAACAGAGGCGGACTGATTCAACTGGTCGCGCAGATCATCAACAGGAAGCTCATAAATTTTCTCGATCCCGTTGCGGCCGATTCTTGCCGGGACCCCAAAACTCATTGAGTCAAGACCGTCCTCCGGCTTGAGCAGACCGTACTCCTTTTCGATGATTGCTACTACAGGCTGAATCTCTGGCTGTCCATGTATGATGCAGCGGAGCATGTCGCAGGCGGCACGGGCAGGGCCTGCCGACGCACTGCGGCCGGTCTCATTCACAAAGTGGGTTCCACCCTTTTTGGCCTGTTCGATAACAGCGTTGATTTCAGCGGGGTCAATGTTTTCAACAGCGGTGAGCATATCAAGAGAAATACCGCCAACACTAAAAAACCGGGGAGTTGCCACCATGGAATCACCGTGGTCTCCAAATACAATACCTTTCATGTCATTGCCCGAGAGACCAAGAACTTCAGACACTGCCTGACATATCCGGCGGGAATCAAGGTTCCCGGCCTGACCCATAATGTGGCTGCGGGGGAAACCTGTTACTTTATATCCGACCCAGGTCATCGTTGTTACAGGATTTCCCATGTAGACGAGAACAGGAAACTCTCCGGGAGAACAGCTTTCATAAAGTTTCCGGATTTCAAGAGATGTTTGGGCTATTACCTCAACATTGGTGGCAAGGAGATCACTGCGGGCCTGCCCTTCCCTCCGGGGGACCCCGACACCGATAAAGATGAGATCAAGTCCTGCCATGTCTTCCAGCCGGTTAGTTCCGGCAATACGGGGACATCTGAGAGCATTGGCCTTAAGATCATTGACCCACGCGCCAGCGCGATTCGGGTAATTATCCTTGGGGCGGCTGTAAAAAACGATCTCTTTTCCCAGGCCCTGGTCAACGAGAGACTGAACAACATCAGTTGAGACATTGCCGAACCCCCACACACCAACCCTGTCTCGCTCCTTCAGACGGTCCCAGACCTTGCATACAGGCGGATCCTGATTATTCATCATGCCCTGTTGTTTCCTTTCAGGTTAAACGGTTCAGCTCCATCAAGAGAGAAACGAAATGTTATCTGCGCAGAGAATATTTTTCACCGGGCTCTCCACAGATCGGGCACTTGTCAGGCGGTGTGCCTTCAACAGTATTGCCGCAGACTTCACAGACATAGAGCTCCCCGAGGGCAACATCCTTTCCCTGCTTAATCGAATCAGCCGCTTTCTGATACAGCTCAGCATGCACCCGTTCAGCTTCCTGGGCCCAGAAAAATGATTTAAAGGCATCGTTGTTCGCGTCACGCTTTGCCTGGTCAATGAACATGGGGTACATGCCCGTGAATTCATCTGTTTCACCTTTCAGGGCAGATTCAACATTTTCAAGGGATGACCCTATGCCATCAAGAGCCTTCAGGTGGTTGAGGGCATGAATAGTCTCGGACTCTGCCACTGCCCGAAAGAGTCGTGCAAGGTTGCTGAAGCCTTCCTCCTCCGCTTTCATGGCAAAGGCAAGGTAGGTGCGGTTCGCCTGCGATTCTCCGGCAAATGCTTCTTTCAGATTCTTTGATGTCTGATCACTCATGATTTTCTTTCCCTTCTTAAGTATTAGTTGAAATCCTGTCCTGTCTGTTTCAATGATTAGGATAGTTGATTGTGAACCAACTAAATTGTAACAATAATTCATGCTGTCTGCAAGGTTGTAATGCAACGGCCGCAATTCCACCGCAGGCACTGTCAGCAGACCATCTCAATGGATTATATTTCGATCAGTTATGAGCAGCTCTGTTTGAATAACACTGAGAATCCATATCGCTGAGTATAATTAAAATCATATACTGCAAATTAAATTATGGTATATATAGTATATAAGACCTTGATTACCCATTAAATTCCTGAACAGGAACGAAATAATGCTCAAATGGCTTTCAGAGAAAATGACAAAGTTTCTCAATAAGCACCGTGATGTGCAGGGGACGCCTCTCTGCGACTTTTCAATGCTCCGTTTTGAGATCCGGCCCGGGGATGTAGTCCTGGTAGAGGGAAGGACCCGGATCGGTGATGTAATTAAGGCCATTACCCTGAGCCGCTGGACCCACGCCGCGCTGTTCATCGGGAGGATCAGTGACCTTGAAGATCAAGAAACCCGGAGATACGTAGAATCTCATTACCCGGGGCCCCAGAATGAACAGCTCGTCATTGAATCGCTGCTCGGTTCCGGAACAATCGTCTCGCCCCTGACAAAATATCAGTTCGATAACCTGCGGGTCTGCCGCCCGAAAGATATATCGCCCCAGGATGTTCAGGCCGTCATTAAAACAGCATCTCAGTACCTTGGCAGTACATATGATATGCGACATATTTTTGACTTAGCGCGATTTCTTGTGCCGTACTGGTTTATTCCGAGCCGATGGCGCTCGACACTCTTTGATTACAAGGCTGGAGATGTGACAAGGACCATCTGTTCAACAGCCATTGTCGAGGCCTTTGCCTCAAACCAATACCCTGTGCTTCCTGTTATTCAGCGAACTGAAGAGGGATATTACAGATGGTCAAGGAGAAATCCAAAGCTCTTCACTCCAAATGATTTTGACATATCTCCCTATTTCGATATTATTAAGTACCCCTTTCTGGGCGACGAGAAATCGATTTATAAGAAACTACCCTGGGATGAAACAGGGGTAATCTGTAATGACGAAACAGAATGTTTCACGCCTGATGGCCTGGAAAAAAAAGATAATACAGCCAGGAAAGGGAAAAAAGGAAAACAATAACATACTATGGATATCGCCCTCTGGATCGTGCTTGCATCTCTTATAATTGGAGCTCTTGCGTATAACCGTGCATCGCTGATAATTCATTCATCAGCGGTTTTCCTGTTTCTCGTTGCTGTTACGGCAATATATGATGTTGGCGCAGGTCTCTTTATCATCACCATGATTCTGTTTTTTCTCGTTGCCTTGTCTCTGAATGTTCCTGCACTGAGAAGAACATTCATATCAGCTCAGCTCTTTCCCCTCTTTAAAAAAAATATGCCCTCAGTCTCATCCACTGAAAAAGCTGCCATAGAAGCCGGGACTGTCTGGTGGGACGGAGAACTGTTCAGCGGAGATCCGGACTGGAATAAACTGCTCGCAGTTCCCGCCCCTGAAATGTCAGAGAAAGAACAGGCTTTCCTTCATGGTCCTGTGGAGGAACTTTGCAGCATGCTTGATGACTGGCAGATAACCCAGGAACTCCAGGACCTTCCTGATGAGGTATGGAACTTTATCAAAGAGAAGGGGTTTTTCGGGATGATCATTCCTGTGAACTACGGAGGCCTCAATTTTTCAGCACAGGCTCACTCCGCTGTTGTAATGAAGATTGCCAGCCGCAGCTTAAGCGCGGCTGTAACCGTAATGGTCCCGAATTCGCTCGGACCGGCCGAACTGCTTCTGAAATACGGAACAGAAGAGCAGAAAAACAACTATCTTCCCCGCCTCGCAACAGGAGAAGAAATCCCCTGCTTTGCCCTTACAGGACCTGAAGCCGGGAGCGACGCCTCTTCAATTCCTGACAGCGGCGTTGTATGCCGTGGCGAGTTTAATGGGGAATCAGACCTGCTCGGGATCCGTCTGAACTGGGAAAAACGCTATATTACTCTCGGGCCGGTCGCAACAGTAATCGGCCTGGCATTCAGGCTGTATGATCCAGAACACCTGATCGGTGACAGGGATGACGCAGGTATTACCCTGGCGCTGATTCCGACAGAGATCCCGGGGATAACAATCGGAAGCCGCCATTTCCCCCTTGACTCTGCTTTTCAGAACGGCCCGAACCAGGGAACAGATGTCTTTGTTCCCATCGACTGGATCATAGGCGGCCGGGACCGCGCAGGAGAGGGCTGGCAGATGCTGATGAACTGCCTTGCTGAAGGCCGGTCCATTTCCCTGCCTGCATTGAGTACGGCAAGCTGTAAACTGTCTACCCGCTTTACCGGCGCCTATGCGCGGATACGTAAACAGTTTAACAGGCCGATCGGCGAGTTTGAGGGCGTGAAGGAAGCCCTGGCACGAATTGCCGGATACACCTATCTTGCAGATTCAGCGCGAACATTGACCGCTGTTGGAGTTGACCAGGGTGAAGAGCCTGCTGTTATTTCAGCAATCGTGAAGTACCACCTTACAGAGCTTGCCCGTAAGGTCGTCAATAACGCGATGGATGTCAGCGGAGGAGCCGGTATCTGCATGGGACCCCGTAATGTACTGGGAAGAGGGTACCAGTCCATCCCGATCGGCATAACTGTTGAGGGCGCCAATATACTGACCCGGAATATGATCATATTCGGCCAGGGCGTTTTAAGGGGCCACCCCTATCTTCTTCGG
>CAMYND010000067.1:0-17103 GCA_947259645.1 Thermodesulfovibrionia bacterium
AGGATAGTCAACGGCCTTTTATCGAGCAGGGCATTAATGCCGCTTTCCTTTTTTGCCAGCCGGTCTCTCTTGTCATTCAGGATCTTCAGCCGGCTTATCTTCTGCTCCAGCTCAGCTTTCCTTAAGGTCAGATCTGCAATGAGTCCTTCCACAGTCCCGATCTTCTTTTTCTCCATCAGAGAGAACCCCGACAGGACAACCAGGACAAGAAAGATTATTCCTGACCACAACAGTATCCGCTTCCGCGCATTCCCCTTCATCACTACATCATGGGGTATCAGGTTTATATCTTTTTTCTGCAGCATACCCTATTTCCCCTCCTGTTTCCCGTTACGCATTATTTGCCTCAATGCCAATCCAACAGCCACACCAAAATACGGCCCGTAATCAGTATTGTTCTCTGCAGGTCCCTTTTCCGGGGCACTAAGAACGCTCAAAGGATTAAAGCCCTGTGCAGGTATTCCTGTCCTTTTGCTCAGGTAAATATCCAGGTCCTTAATAGTGCTGGCTCCTCCCATTAAGTAGATAGCATCAATCACGGCACCTCTCTTCTCCGAAGAGAAATACTGAAAAACCTTCTCAATCTCTTTCCCAAGCTTCTCTAACTGGGCAGCAACTATTTCATACACCGCTTCAGCTATTTTATTCGCCTGAATATCCCGCTCATTCTCCTGCCCCTGCGCTTCTTTCTGCTTTGGATGGAGGCCAACCCTGTTGAGAAGCTCCCCTGCCTTCTCACGGTCCAGCTTTAACCTGTTCATCAGGCTCTCCACCATATTATCCCTGCCCCAGAGGATATTTCGATCGAAGAGGACACCGCCTTTCTGTAATACGGTGAGCGTGGTGTGCAGTTCGCCTGCGTTTATGATGAGAGCGTTGCTGTCCTTATCAGCAAGGGAGAAACCGATTGTCCGGGCGAGGGCGCAGGCTGAGATGTCCAGGGCCTCGGGCTTGAGTTTTGCCCCTTTGAGAATCGAAAGATGTTCATCAACATCTTCCCTTCGTGCAGCCATTAACAGGGCCTGGCCATCCGCGCTTCTTCCGGCTGCGGATTCATTGTTTTCAACCGGCAGATAATCGATCACAGCATTCTCAATATCATATGACAAATAGAGGCCTGCCTCTCTCAGAATCGCCTCCTCCATGCTCTCATCTTCTGTCAAAGAAATTTTTATGGGCAATATATCCACCTTGTACCCGGGCATGACCGAAACCACTGTTTTTCCCATAAAGGAAGATTCTTTCATGCAGTCCCTGATGGTCTGGATGATAGACTCTTTTCTCTTTTCCCTGTCTTCATGATCTGATACCCTGATCTCCTTCACGATCATATCCCTGACCGCCCATCCCTGACCGGTCTTCTGCAGCTGGGCCATCTTTACTGAGGTGGCTCCCATATCAAGCCCTATGGGGGAATAGTTGTTTTTTCCCGGCATTGTGAAATGAAACATTTTCATCCTCTTAACACTGCTTTCCTTTCACAGCAATCCTGTATGCTAATGTATCGGTATTATTCAGGAAAATCTGAAGTGTATTACCGCTTATCGTCCCGGTCCTGCAGGTGTTCAAGATGCTTGGATCATATGGGCTGCTAACGAAGTATTACATGCGTTCGCCAAAGAGCTTCAAAGACTTCCTGCAATGTAAGCTTAAATAATGCTTTCTCATCAGTACTCTAACAGGACATTAATATTTTGACCCTTATCCCCTTCACTGGTACACCCCCCTGAGGAATTACAGGATTGCAACACACCCGCTTTATGCCCTATCCATAACTTGCCGTCGAACACTTCCATGCCATATATATCAAGACCCTTGATACCATGACTGGTACACGACCCTGAGGAATTACAGGATTGCAGCATGCCAAATTTTTGCCCTATCCATAACTTGCCGTCGAACTCTGCCATGCCATATATATCATCACCCTTGTCACCATGACTGGTACACGACCCTGAGGAACTACAGGATTGCAGCTCACCCGCTTTTTGGCCTATCCACAGTTTGTTGCTGAACACGTGTAAGACTTCTATACCGTTACCCAGATCACCATAACTGGTACAATTCCCTAAAGAATCACAGGATTGCAGCTCGCCCATTTTATGACCTATCCACAGTTTTCCGCTGAACTCTGTCATGGCACTTACATCCTCACCTTTGTCACCGTGACTGGTACAATTCCCTGATGAATCACAGGATTGCAGCTCGCCAAACTGTTGCCCTATCCATAGTTTGCCGCTGAACTCTGTCATGGCACTTACATCCTCACCTTTGTCACCGTGACTGGTACAATTCCCCTCGGCATCACAGGAATTCAGTTCGCCGACAGCATGCCCTGTCCATATCATACCGCTGAACAGTGCCATGGAGAGTATCTGGTTGCCAAGGTCACCGTGATTTGCACACCAGCCCGTGGCATCACAGGCCTTCACCCTGCCGTCAGAAGCCCCTAGCCACAAATTCGGTTCATGAATAGCCAACCATTTCTCCACGGTCCTGACCGCAGTGCCGGTCTTCCCTGTTGAGGAGATGAGAATATTGCCGGCAGGCGAGGTGCTGTCGCTGATGGAGACGGTGTACGAACCGCTGCTGAAGGGGAGATCGGAAAACATGACCCCCCTCAACGTGTGATCGAGATCCAGCTTAAAGTAAGCATGCTGAACCCCGGCGCTGGCTATATAGAAGGCCTTCTCCCCCTGCTTTAAATTATAGTCTATAGTGTTGTTCAGGCCGCCGGTACGGTTCAGCGTAATGCCTATTACTGTCAGCAGGCTTAGCAGGAGCAGCACTGTCACAAGGACAAAACCTCCCTCGGAATGGGCAATGGCATGGCTCGCTGTTCTCCCTGTATTAGTCATGATAGTCATTATCCTCTATCCTATGGTTTAAACTTTCTCAGTGCCATGGCAGTTGTGCGGAGCTCCACTTCATTGTTCCCGTCATCCAGTTTCAGGTAGATGTCTATCAGGGTATTTCCGTCTACATGCCTGCGGATAACTATGAATTGAGAGACGTTTTCCGCAATGACATTGTCCGACACAGTAGCAGTAAGCACATTCTGCCTCTCCATCAGGGTGGTCCCGTTCAGGTAGTAAATGAGAGGGTCAAAAGGGTCTTCACTGTTTACCCCGTCCTTGTCATCATCGTTAGAGTTTCCGTAAAATGACGTATTAAAGTCCTCATCAATCCTGCCGTCGTCGTCATCGTCAATTCCATTCATCCACTCATCATTGCCGTACAAATCCTCATCATCATCATGAATTTGCCCTATCTCATCAACAATTCCATCATCATCATCATCAATCAGCATAATACCCGGAAGATTATCACCGGTTAAATCATTCCCGGGATCTTCATCGACCAGTCCGTCCTCATCGTTGTCGATATTTCCCGATACTGCCAGGATATCCCTCGGAAAATAGGAGCTCGCCGGATAACCGGGATCATCAGGGTCGGAAATTTTCAGGGGCAGCAGTACCCAGGTCGTATTCCTTACCTTTGAGACCATCCTCTCCATGGTAAGGCGGGCCGTGCTGACAAGTTCTGACTTTTCATTGCCATATCTCCAGGATTCAAGGGCTCCCCCCACCATCTGCGCAAAGACACCGGCTATCAGAGAAATGATCGCTATCGATATCATCAGCTCTATGAGGGTCAGGCCTTTTTCTGATTTTAATACCTTCATCTTGAGTTCACTCAGTCCCTTAGAATACGCCCTTCAAGGTTTCGTGCTGCAGCCCTTCTATTATGACGGTTATTTTTTTAAGATCATTATCAGGAAGGGAATCACCGTCTCCGTCATAGAACTCGACCAGCACGTCGCGGTTCACGGTTTTCCCAAGCAACGTAACGGTATCGGAAAGGCCTGTGGGCGTGCCCGGTGGAGAGCTTATACTGATAGTACCAAAATTCATTCCGATGATATCGTCCATCTTTTCCCGCGCATAATTTACCAGGAGAGTATTTTTCTCCCCTGCGTTCGTGGACTGAAATGAGCCGGTGATTGAATTCATAATCGGCACCAGGGCGATTGTCATGATCGTTATTGCAATCATGAGTTCCAGAAGGGAAAAGCCGTTGGAAGACGAATGACGAATTACGAATGACGAATTACGAATTTTTAATAACAAATGACGAATCATTCTATTCAATCCATGCGTTCTAGTTAACACTTATCTTTCCTGCCGGGGCGGATACAGTAATGATTTTCTGGCTGCCGCCCCACTCCCTGTAGCGGTCCGGCTGCTGAAAAGTCGAGTACGTAGAGTTTTTTATCAATTGGATTGCGAATAGTGGCGGACCCGCTGGTATCATAGCAGGTGACTGTTTCCGGTCCGGTCTCAAACTCAACGCCATAGGAATGCCCCTCTTTTATGGTCAGGCTCTGGGCGTATTGAAGAGCGGCAAGGACTTCCCGCGTGGCAGCATTGAGCTTTATTCCATCCAGGGTATTATTTACGGCGGGGAGTGCTATTGCCCCGACTATGGCCAGGAGAAACACAACGATCATCACCTCGACGAGGGTGAATCCGGAAGAGTTACCTCTCATATTCCTGCTCATCAGAGCAGTGCGCACTATCCGGGGAGGGCCCTCTGAAATGGTGCGCATGGCAACTATCTGGTTAAATGGGCAGCAGTATTCGCTATGAGCTTTCCTGTTGCCGGGTAAAACTTCCATCCCGCCGTAACACCGGTCGCTGTTGCAGCGGTGATGTCCGTCGATGCATCGCATACAATGCCGTCAGGATCAGTGGCGAAGGGATTTTCAGGAAATCTATTATTTTTTATGTAGGGCCCGAGCGGATTGGCAGGGGCGGTATTCACTGCTGTATGGTCATTCATAGTAGTATATCTAAGGAGCTGATCCACTATTGACGTGGCACATACAGCTACCGCAATAGGTGAAGAGTTGTCCGCACTACTGTTCACACCCGGATATGTACTGCTATGCTGATGGTAGTAAAGCTCCACCGAATTCCGCAGCTCTGCCAGGTTGGCATCCAGCGCGGCCAGTTGAGCGTCCTCTGTGGAACTCCCGAACTGTGGAATGGCAACCGCGGCCAGCACACCCAAAATAATGATTACGATTAACAGCTCTACCAGAGTAAATCCCTTCTTGTTTTTCAGCAATTGAAACATTGTTAACCCTCCCTGTTTTCCTTTATATAATATATACCGTTCATATCATTCCTCATGGTCCTGCTCACACTAATAACCTTACTGGTATTATTATCGGCAGTTCATATCCTGAACTTTAATTTTTTTCAGCAGCCCTCAATGTGCTACCCGCGACAGCTTGAATATCGGCAATATCAGGGACAGAACGATCCCGCCGACGACCACTCCCATCACAATCAGCAGGAGCGGCTCGATCATGGAAGTAAACTTCTTCAGCTGGTCGTCTGTTTCTCCCTCGTAATAGTCTGATAACCTGAGCATCACTTTTGCGACATTCTGGGTCTCCTCAGCGGTCTTCACCATCTGCTTGACTGTATCAGGGATAAAAGCGGCTTCAGTAAACGCAAGGGACATGCCCCTTCCCTCCTCCACATTCCGGGCGATGCTGTCAATAAACCGGCCGAACACCGCGTTGCCCGTAGCTCGACGGACAATCCTCAGAGCGTCCAAGAGGGGGATGTTACTCCCCATTAAAAACCCCAGCATCCTCATCGTGACGGTGAGATATATTTTTATATAAATACCTGCGAGGAATGGGACAGATATCTTCAGCCTGTCAAAAACCAGCTTTCCATTTTCGCTTTTCACAAATGCATAGATTGCCCAGCAGCAGAGGGCAGTCACGACTATGGACGCATGCCAGAATGATTGCAGGAAATTGCTTAACCAGAGGAGAAACCTTGTCGTTACAGGCAGCACATCTTCTATCTCTTTAAAAATGTCTGAAAATTTCGGGAATACATACACGAGCATGAATACTACTACCGCAAAGGAGAGTGTGCAGAGTATGGCGGGATAGGTCAAAGATTTCTTTAACGCGGCAACAAATTTATCCTGCTTCTCCTGCAACGCTGTCTGCCGTTCCAGCATCTCTTTGAGTTTGCCGGTGTTTTCCCCGGATTTGACGAGGCTGATATATACGTCTGAAAAAACATGAGGATATCTGGACATTGCCTGGGACAAGAGTTTTCCTTCCTCCACTTCCGCGGCAATTCCTGTGACAGCCTCTTTCAATACCTGATTTTTTAATTGTCCGGCGATAGCGGTGAGGCTGGTATTCAACGGCGTTCCGATCTCGATCATGAGGGCCAGCTGGTTCGTAAAAAACATGATCTCCTTGCTGGATATCTTCGAATTAAAATTAAGATTCAGGTCAATGTTTTTTATCTGATCAAGGAAAGAGACACCCTTATCTGTTTTTTTTCTCACCTCTCTGCTTGTTGTTGCGATTGCCATGATTCCCTTTTAGAGCTCAAAATCAGAAACAGAAATGAAGCGTGGTTCTCTGCTGTTGCTATGATTCTGCATAGACCGCCCGTGATATCTCTGATACTGTTGTTATTCCTTCTTTCGCCTTGTTTAACCCCTCCATCATGAGGGTAGAATAATTATTCTTGCCTTCAAATGCCCTGATCTCTTCGACTGAGGGATTTTCCAGAATAAGGGCCTTCAGGTCTGAGTCTACTTCCATAAACTCTATTATTCCGATTCTCCCCTTGTACCCCGAGTCATAGCAGCTGGGGCAGCCCTTTCCCTTGACGAGACGAAGGCCCTTTTCATCAGCCCAGCCCAGTTGTTGCAGGAGGGCAGCGGACGGAACGTAGCTGGTCTTGCATTCCACGCAGACCGTGCGGATCAATCTCTGGGCAATGACCCCTACGAGTGAAGAGGCGATGAGGTAGGGAGGGATCCCCATATCAAGGAGACGTGAGATCGCGCTGGCGCTGTCGTTTGTGTGCAGGGTGGACAACACCATATGCCCTGTCAAGGAGGCCCGTATCGCTATTTCCGCTGTTTCCCGTTCCCGTATTTCTCCGACCATTACGATATCCGGGTCCTGCCGGAGGACATGTTTTAATATTCTGGCAAAACTCAACCCGATCGATTCATTGACCTGATTCTGGTTTATTATCTCAAGCTGGTACTCTACCGGGTCTTCGATGGTAACGATGTTCTTCTCTATGGTATTCAGGTAATTTATTGCGGAATAGAGGGTGGTGCTTTTCCCGCTTCCGGTGGGGCCGGTAACCAGTACGAGGCCAAAGGGTTTCTGAAGCATATTTCTGAACCCGACAAGGGTATGCTCGTTAAAGCCAAGCCTGTTGAGGTCCAGTACCGCGCTCTTTTTATCGAGAATCCTCAGCACGACTTTTTCACCGAGGATTCCGGGAAGAGAGGAAAACCTGAGGTCCACTGACCTTCCTTCGAGATAGACCTGCATCCGTCCGTCCTGGGGCATCCGTCTCTCAGCGATATCGAGTTTTGCCATGATCTTTAACCGGGAGATTACCGCCGGGTAAATTTCAGGCTTGGGGGTCATCACTTCATAGAGGATCCCGTCGATACGGTAGCGGACCCTGAATTTGCCCACATCCGGTTCAAGGTGGATATCACTGGCATGGTCCTTTATCGCCTTCAGGATGATGAGATTGACCAGGTTGATGATAGGGCTTCCTTCAGCCATGTCCCCTATCTCCTGAATGTCCTGGTCAGGGTTGCTCTCTACGAGCTGAATTTCATTCTCGTGCAGCTCGTCAAGAAAATCGGTAATCTGAACACCATCATCATAATAGGTATCAATAGCCTGAAGAATGTCTGAAGCCCGGGACAGAATCGGTTTGATGGTGCATTTCGTAATTTTCGACAATTCGTCGAATATAAAGACCGCCTGGGGGTCAGCAGTAGCGATAGTAAGATCATTATTCACCCTGAACATCGGTATGACCTGGTAGAGCTTTGCCTTTTCCTTTGGAATGATCTTGACGACCTTTGGATCAACAAGGCCTTTCCGGAGCCAGACATGGGTGTATCCCAACTGTTTGCTCAGGACTTCCACCAGATCATCTTCCGAGAGCATATTCTCTTCTACCACGATCTGCCCCAGTCTCTTGGCAGTCTTTCTCTGGATCATGAGGGCAGCCTGACACTGCTCTTCTGATATCAGGTTATGCTCAACCAGGATTTCACCCAGTTTTCTCTTTTCTGTTGGCCGCGCTACCCTCACTCTTTCGTTCCTCCTGCCTGATCAAGACTGAAATAGATATCGAGATAATCAGTAATACAGGTGATATTCAATATCTCATTGCATAAGGGATTTGGGTTAAAAATCTCCAGACTTCCCCCGCTTCTGCGGGCCTCATTGTAGAACTCCAGCAATTTTTCCAGGCCCTCACTATCGATGAAGGGTACTGATTCGAAGTCTATGACCAGACGAACTTCACCCGCTTCCAGACAGAGCCTGATCTCTTTAGCCAGCAATGCTATATTTTCTCCAATAAGCGCGCACTCAGGAGATAGTATTGTTTTTACCCCTGACTTAACGCGCCCTATGGTGCTCATGGAGATCTCTCCCCCTGTCTTTCTATTTGTGTTTATTTCCATCTCTCTTTTCCCGGCAGGAGTCCGCACTGCGCACTATTGGTATCGGAATATATTGAAGAAAACTTGAAATTATGAAGAGGGATGATCAGGCATCAATACCTGAAAAAGAGAGGCGTGCATGATGAACATCATGCGGGGATCTCGAATTTATATTTTTGTATAAAGATGGCAGCAATATCCGGGTCCAGCTGTTTTCCCTTCACGCGATCTATTTCAGCAATGGCCCGATCATGGGAAACTTTAGCCCTGTAGGAACGGTCGCTGGTCATTGCGTCATAGGTATCTGCTACCGCAATAATTCGGGAATAGAGGGGGATATCTTTTCCTGTCAGGCCTGAAGGATACCCTGTTCCGTCATATTTCTCATGGTGGTGGCGGATCCCGCTTAATGAGTTTCTGAGCTGCTCAATCGGTTCCAGTATTCTATAGCCCTGTTCAGGATGCCCTTTGATGCGCAGAAATTCTTCTTCAATTAACTTCCCCGGTTTGGTTAATATCTTCTCGGACACGCCGATCTTGCCGATGTCGTGAAGAATCGAGGCCCAGTTGAGCGCTTCCTTTTCTTCCTGGGAAAGGCCCATATCTTCAGCAATCATCATGGCCAGTGTGTTGACCCTCTCTGAATGTCCCTTGGTATAGGAATCTTTTGCCTCTATGGAAGATACCAGTGTTTTTATGACGCTTAACAGGAAGTCCTTTAAATTCTGATAGAGTTCCGCGTTGGTTAAAGAGAGTGAGATCTGTTCCGCAAGAGATCTGGCCAGTTTCACGTCACCCGTCTCAAAGGGATTTTGGGTATCAACGTTGATGATGCAGAGAAAACCTGCAACTTCCCCTTTTAATTTGACAGGCACAGCCAACAGTCCGAGAGGGGCATTGATCAGGCTATGCAGTTGCCTGTCAGCAGAGACATCATTAATGACAATGCTTGCATCACTTTCTGCGGCGGAAAGTTTCTCAAGGAACAGATCATCGAGTTTCTTCATGAGAATCTTATCACTGAAATCAACTGGAGCAGGGGACGGATAACCATCACTTATCTCAAAAATATGATTCTTTGGAATTGATGCCAGAACCAGATCTGCATCAAAAGTATCTTTTGACTGTGCAACGATAAACTTGATGGCCTCGACAGCGGTGCTGATCCCTCCAAGAGTCCTGCCAATATCATAAATAAGACTTAACTCTTCATACTTGGCGGACAACTCGGTTGCGAGGTTGTTTATTTCATCCTCTTTCTCGATTTCTTGGGTAATTCTCGCGGCTATTTCCTCAAGAAATTTATCTATTCCTTTATACCCATCGCCATTGTCCGCTCTTGCACAGACATGTAAAATTGCAGCTAACTGCTGCTTGAATTTTATTGGTACGCTGATTATGGTGAAATTGTCATGACATGTTTTCATCCGGGTTTTCCCGCTCATTCTTATCTGATGAGATATGTCTATACACTCAGCGCAGCATTGTCCCGGTTCAGCATTCCGTGCAGTACAGCTCTTTCCGTTGGAGTTTCCGGGGGCGCTCACAACAACTTCGTTTCTCAAATTATGGAGCTCAATAGAGATATTCGCAATCCGGGATGTGTGGAGCAGTAATTGTTCATATTTCTGAAAATCAATGGTAACTATGCTATCCTGTTGCAGAATCATAATCGTGCCCCTGTAATAAAGATTGCGCCATCCCCCTGCCTGCCCCTGAATGAGTCGCTGAGCGTGCAGTTACAGTTTTGCATTGATGACCTCAGGCTTTGAGAAATACTCATTTACTATGTTCAGCATATTCCTCGGACTGAAGGGCTTTTCAACAAAATGGATATTAGATGTTTCTTTGGCCCACTTATGCAACTCACTATCAACTGACGAAGTCATCATAATGAATAGATAGGAATTTTCCGTCTTATGCGCCTCCATCATTTTATAGAGCTCCTGACCGTCAATGATCGGCATATTTACATCTGTTATGACTACCGAGGGTTTGACCTTGACAAACTTTTCAAGGGCATCAAGGCCGTTTACTGCTGTTACTATATCATAGCCCGCATTTGCCAGCTTCAGCTTCAAGACACGGACTATGTAGGGCTCATCATCTACAATCAGAATTTTTTTTGGGTGTTCAGCATCGATTCCTTCCATTTCACCTTCCTCTTTTGATCATTTAAGGTCCACCAGGGAACTATAACTTCCGCTATAACTTCTGATTCTCGGGTTCTCTTCCCTCGGCAGAGTTACAGTAAAGTGGCTTCCCTGATCGATAGTGCTCGTTACCTCGATCCTGCCTTCATGGAGTCTGATAATTTCCCTGCTCAGGGCGAGGCCGAGGCCGTTGCCGGTCTGTTTCTTTATGTTCTCATCAGGAGACCTGAAGAATTTATCAAATATGAGCGGGAGTTCTTCCTCTGAGATTCCATAACCGGTATCAGTTATTTCTACTTTAACACTGTCATCGCCTTCTTCAACATTGAATGTTATGGTACCCTCTGCAGGCGTATATTTTATGGCATTGCCCAGTATGTTCAGTATGGCAATGCGCAGCAGGTCCTTTTCCATTACTAATGAAGAGAGTTTTTCAGGTAAAGAGGTCTCAAGTTTTATTTTTTTGCTCATGGACTGGGATTCTATTGACTTGATAATATCCTCAAAGAATTCCCGTGTTTTGACCAGGTCTTTTTCGATCACTATGTTTCCCATCTCGATCTTGGTAATGTTGAGCAGGTTACCGATAAGCCGCGCCAGGCGGTCAGTCTCTTGATTTATTGTATTGAAAAAGTCGATCTTGGTTTCCCTGCTGTTTATCTCGTCATCCATCAGCATCTCAACATACGATTTAATTGTGGTCAGAGGTGTCCGCAGCTCATGGGAGACATGGGCGATAAATTCTGACTGATTTTGCCGGGCCATTTTTTCTGCAGTAATGTCCCGTGCTGTAATGATGTTGCCCAGCACACTCTCCTCACGGCTTAATAACGGCATATAGGAGATGATCACAATACTGTCCGCGCCAAACTGCTTGAGCGACAGTTCCATGTTTTTCTGGGAAAAGGCGGTTCCACTGGACTGGTTCTTTTTAATAAATGACAGTATTTTTTCATTATCAAGGCATTCATCTATTGTCTTGCCGATAATGTCCTGACCTGAAAATCCCAACAGAAATGCCATTGCGCGGTTGACCAGTATTATATTTCCCACTGAATCGGTGACCAGAATCCCGTCGCTGATGTTGTCTACCACAGACTCAATCCTTTCCTTTTCATAGGTCAGCACCTTGTTTGAAACATCAAGGTCGTTGTGGGAGACTTTCAATGTATCGTGCTCCTCCTGAATGCGTGAGATGGCCTGGTTAAACCTGTCGACCAGTTTTCCTGTGGCATCATTGGAACTAACTTCTATTTTCTTAATGTTATCCCGGGTAAGGAGATTCTTGAGCTCATTGTTCAGCGTCTCGAGAGAGCCAAGGGCCCTGCGGACCAGATAATAAAATATCGGAACGAGAGAAAAAATGAGGGTCGCGATCAGTAAGAGACCGCGAATATCATTATCTGAATACAGGGGATTCGCATCCAGTGAAAACCCTAACCTGACAACTCCGGATTTCTCGCCTCCCTGGTACAGGGGCCGGGAAAATTCATACATCTCATTATCAGTCTGGGGATCTTTGTACACCTGTTTCAGAGGATTATTTGAAGAGATTGCCCGCGAGGTAACAGGGTCAGTGAGCTCGTGGTCGATATAACTGATATTTGTATGCGTGATGACCCGGCCGCTCACATCCATGATCATGCCAAAGACCAGTCCGCTCTTTCTTCCCATTATCTCAACACTTTTTATGATCGCGTCAGCGTCTATTTTATCGAGACCCTTGACAGAATAATTTGCGATAATTTCAGTCAGGGCAATGCCATCTTCGATCAGCCCTTTCTGGCGTTTCTGTTTTATATACAGAAAGAATAGCGACATGATAAGCACGATAATGAGAAGAGAGACCCCGATGGAGATCAGGCCGATCTTTTGACTGAAATCTTCCCCTGTTACCTTAAAGAGAGATTTCTTAACTATTCTTGCGGGCTTTTTCATTACCTTTTTATCATCCCGGGCATGTCACGCTTTTTGCACGAAGACGGTCTTTTTTACCGCCCTTTTTCTTGCTGTTCTTCTGTTCATACATCAGATCATCAGCCTGGGCAAGGATCTCATTCAGGGACAGAGCAGACTCAGGATCATAGGTGGCTATCCCGATACTTATTTTTAATTCATATTTTTTGTTATTTTTTTTGTTGAACCTGTCGATCTTTTCCTGAAGGCGACTGCTGATAAGGTCAGCATGGCCTTCGGCTGTTCCGATAGGAAATACCACGAACTCATCACCGCCAATGCGGGCTATGATGTCAGAGGTGCGATAGGTTGACTTCAGGATAGCACCTGTTTCCTTTATCAAAAGGTCTCCCTCGTCATGTCCTAATGTGTCATTGATCTCCTTTAAATTATCGACGTCCGCATAGAGCAGCATAAGTTTCTTTTCCGCACGCTTTGCTGCCATTAGGCAGTCTTCGGCCAGGGTAAAGAACCCTCGCCGGTTATATAGCCCTGTGAGGTCATCTGTTATTGAGAGCGTATGTAGCCGCAGAGAGCCCCGGACAAGATAATAAAAGATCGGAACAAGGGAAAAAAACAGGGTAGCAGCCAGTAGTATCCCCCTGATCTCACTATCAGAGAAGAGGGGATTAATGTCAGGAGAAAACCCGAGTCTCACCGTCCCCTCCTTTATCCCGTTGCTGTAAATAGGCCGGGAAAATTCGTATATCCTGTTGTTCGTAACGCTATCTGTATATATCTGTTTCAGGGGATTATTTGATGTTGCCGCCCGTTCAGCGATAAGCATGTTATCAGCATTCATGCCGTCTCTCTCAAAGACAATTGTATTGTTTCTGTCCATTATTATGCTGTAGAGCAAACCGCTCTTGTTTCCGGAATAGGTTACAATCTCAAAAAGTCTCTGCGCATTATCAGTTTCAAGTTCTTTTAAAGAATAACCGCCTACCATGCTGGTCAGGGCCATTCCATCGGAAATCAGATTTTTGTGCCGTTTCTGTTTCGTGTACAGTACAAAGAGCACCATGGTGAGCATGATAATTACCAGTGATACTGCTATGGATATCAGGCCGATTTTCTGGACAAACTTTTCCTCTTTGATCCGGAAGGGAGAGGTTTTTCTAAATAATTTTATTAGGCGCGTCATCTTCTCTTATCGATTCCTGTAAGAATATCTCATTTTTTCAATCTCTTTGCCAACAATATCATGGGCATTCCCCTTGAAATTATTGATTCATTGTTAAGCACCCATACGTATTATTTTTATATGAATTCTTATCGGACAAAGATCCCGATAACTTTAACAGCTGCGGTCAGTTATGCTCATGAACCACGGTATTCAGCAGTACAGCCAAAGGTCAAAGCTTATGGTCAGGCAGGAGTACCGCGAACATTGCAGATGAGGGAAGGAAAGGTCAGCGTGAGACGAGTGTCGCAATTTATTACAATATGTAATAAATTCTTACATTTTGCCTGCCTGCTAAAATATTATATCATTATAAAACAAGATGTTACAAATGGCAGCAAAATTGCTTTTTTCCCTGTATATGGGCGTGTCGGAAAAAAAGCAAAACCGAGGAATATCATGCTGAAGGTTGTTCACTGCCATAACTGTAATGGGACTGGATCCCTTAAGACAATCGACGATTGTACTGTCTGTCACGGGGTCGGCACGTACCGGGTTGTAACCCGAAGAACCATAAGAAAATACAATCTGAGGGAACTGAATATACCCCGTCTCCAGGTAAGTCTGCAGAAGAAAATGTAATTATCCGCTTTGCAGCGCATTCAGCAGGCCTGCTCTCAGCTCTTCCACTTCGGTCTTTTATTTGCCTGAAGGACTCTTTTCCTCAACCGTATGGATCCGGGAGTCACCTCAACCAGTTCATCCTCCTTGATAAACTCCAGCGACTGTTCAAGGGTGTGAATCTTCGGTGGGAACAGTTGAAGCGTCTCATCAGAACCGGCAGCACGCATATTGGTCTGTTTCTTTTCTTTCGTTACATTAACGTCAAGGTCATTGTCCCGGGAATTTTCTCCGATTACCATGCCTTCGTATACTTGAGTATTCTCTTTTACAAACAGAACACCCCTCGGCTGCAGATGGTGAAGCGCGTAAGTTGTGGTCTTCCCCTGCCTGTCCGCGACAAGGGCGCCATTCTGCCGTTTTGACATGGGGCCGTTCCATGGCTCATATCCATCAAAGAGGTGGTTCAAAAGGCCGGTGCCCCTTGTATCCGTAAGAAACTGGGACCTGAACCCGATTAACCCCCGAGAGGGGATCCTGAATTCAAGCCGTACCCTTCCGCTTCCGTTGTTCTGCATTTTCTGCATCCTGCCCTTTCGGGTCCCTGTTGCCTGCGTCACAACGCCGACATATTCCTCGGGAACGTCTATGACAAGAAGTTCCATCGGCTCATGGAGTTTGCCCTCAACCTTTTTTGTGATCGTCTCGGGCATTGAAACAGACAGCTCATAGCCTTCCCTTCTCATCATTTCAATAAGTATAGCCAGTTGAAGCTCGCCCCGGCCCATTACTTTGAATGAATCCGCCTCGCTGAAATCAACTTTTATCGACACATTGTAGAGAAGCTCTTTTTCCAGCCTCTCCCTCAGGTTTCTTGAGGTAACGTACTTGCCCTCTTTACCGGCAAAGGGCGATGTATTCACGGAAAAAACCATTGAGATGGTAGGCTCATCCACCTTGATCCGCGGCAGGGGCTTCGGGTTTTCAATATCAGTAATGGTATCGCCGATATTAATTCCTTCAATTCCGGCGAGGGCTACGATCTCACCGACAGAGGCCTCCTTTGCATCAATCCGATCAAGCCCTTCAAAGGTATAGCACGATGATATCTTTGTCTTCACCGCTTCTCCCTGGTCATTAATAACAGCCACGTGGTCACCCACTTTGATAGTGCCGGAGAAGATCCTTCCAATCGCAAGACGGCCAATATAATCATTGTAGTCAATGTTCGTTACAAGAAGCTGCAGCACTCCTTCCCTGTCTCCTTCAGGCGGCCTGACCGTGTTCACGATCAGATCAAAGAGGGGCCTTAAGTCTTCTGATTCATCATTCAGGTCAAGTTTCGCGACACCGTCTTTCGCGATCGAATAGATAACAGGGAAATCGAGCTGCTCTTCTGTTGCGTCAAGGTCAATAAAAAGATCATAGACTTCGTTGAGCACTTCCTGTATCCGGGCGTCAGGCCTGTCGATCTTGTTAATAACGAGAATGGGAGGCAGATCAAGCTCAAGGGCCTTTTTCAGGACAAACCGTGTTTGCGGTAATGGACCCTCAGATGCATCAACGAGGAGCAGCACGCCGTCAGACATCTTCATGGTCCGTTCTACTTCACCGCCAAAGTCAGCATGTCCGGGGGTATCAACAATATTTATTTTTACCCCGTTGTATGAAACAGCGGTATTTTTTGCCATTATGGTAATGCCCTTTTCCCGTTCAAGGTCAATGTTGTCCATGACCCGTTCCCGGACCTGTTCATTGGCGCGGTAGATCCCGGCCTGCTGAAGCATCCCGTCCACAAGGGTTGTTTTTCCATGATCAACATGGGCAATTATCGCAATATTTCTTATATCTTCTCTCTTCATAATTCCTCTCTCCTGCACATCCGTTTATACAGCCGTTGAGCAGTTCTCTTGTTTCATCATCTGTGTTGGTTATGATAAGGATACTGCGGGGGAGAACCTGATCAATGATGACTGCCGGCATAGTATAAACTATTTTAAAGAAATAATACCATTTCAGGGAGCCTATAACCCCCTGAGGCACCTTTCAGCGTGCCCTGATAAAGTCGTCTTCCGCCAATTCTCATTCCACCACCAGTTATCCGGCAGCTAATAAATATAAGCATATTGATGTCTTAAGCTTTACAGGGTCTTTTTTCAGGGATTCTGCTAAAGACTGACCGACTTCCAGCCGATGAGATAGTGAACTATATATATTGTAACTATCTGTGTTGTGGGTTAACGTGTAGAATATGAAACAAAAAATGAAGCTTGGAGAAGTACTCCTCAATGCAGGGGTAATCTCTCCGGAAGAACTGGAGCATGCCCTCTCGCTGCAGCGGGGGAAAAGCAAGAAGCTCGGGCAGGTCCTCATGGAAATGGGCCGCATCGATGAACTGCAGGTTGCTTCAGCGCTTTCAAACCAGCTCTCTTTGCCCCTGATTGATTGCGCTTCCTCCGAGCCCAGCAGGGAAGCTCTCGCCTGCATTTCAAAAGAGACCGCGCAAATAGACCTGGTCTTTCCGGTTGAGATGCGGAAAAACACCCTGGTCGTCGCAATGGCAAACCCTCTTGACTGGCGGACTATTGAGAACCTTGGGTTTGAGACCGGTCTTTCGATATCTGTTGTTGTTTCCCCGGAAAATGACATACGACAGGCAATAGAAAAAGCCTATGTCGAGGCAACTGAATCATGGGACGTACTCAATGAACT
>CAMYND010000067.1:17132-29694 GCA_947259645.1 Thermodesulfovibrionia bacterium
GACGAGACAGCTGATGTCCAATCCCTGTATAAAGACAGTCAGGCAGCACCGATTATACGGCTGGTTACCATGGTCATAACAGACGCGATTAAATCTGAAGCGAGTGACATACATATCGAGCCGCGTGAAAGAAATGTCCAGATTCGCTATAGACTGGATGGAAACCTCAAGAACATAAAAATCATTCCAAAGCAGATCCAGGACGCGGTTATTTCAAGAATCAAGATTATCTCAGAGCTGGACATAACGAACAGGCGGTTTCCACAGGACGGCAGAAGTTTCATCCGCCTTAAGCATAAGACTGTTGATCTGAGGATATCAACCCTGCCTTCAGTGTATGGAGAAAAGGTCGTTATAAGGCTGCTGGACCCTACATCAGGTCTTATTCAGCTCAAGCAGCTCGGCATCAGTGATTCTATACTGCCCACACTGATTGACATCATCAATCAGCCGCAGGGGCTATTCATTGTGACAGGTCCAACAGGAAGCGGAAAAACAACTACCCTCTATTCTGTCCTGCTGCAGATTCGTAATGAAATAAAAAATATCATCACCCTTGAAGAGCCTGTTGAGTACAAGCTCTCGGATATAACCCAGGTCGGCATAAATGAAGGGATCGGTTTCACCTTTGCAAGCGCTCTCCGTTCAGTGCTCAGGCAGGACCCGGATATAGTCATGGTCGGTGAAATCAGAGATGCTGAAACAGCTGAGATCGCGGCCAGGGCTTCATTGACAGGGCACTTTGTTTTAAGTACCCTCCACACAAATGACACCGTATCCACTGTTATGAGACTCCTTGATATCGGCCTTGAGCCCTTTATCGTCTCGGCATCGTTGACCGGCATTCTCGCCCAGCGACTTGTCAGAAAAATCTGCCCGGACTGCAGAGTAGAGACTGCGCCGCCAAAAGAACTCGAGCGATTCAGTGTTCCTGATACAGCTACCTTCTACAAGGGAGAGGGCTGCGAGAAGTGCAACGACACAGGGTATAAAGGCAGAGTGGGAATATACGAGCTTTTGAAAATGAACGCTGAACTGACCCGCTTAATAACAAGGCAGCCTGTGGTGGACGATATCTGGGAGGCGGCTAAGTTATCCGGTTCACGATCACTTTTTGAAGATGCATGGGGAAAAATCACAACAGGCATTACCACCGCTGAAGAAGTACTGCAGAAAATCCCCTACAAAGTTTAACGTTCAGATGATAGAGATCCGCTGAAGACTGTAGGCCTTTGCAGGAATAGCTGAGGCTTTTCGTGACCTACCGGTGAAACCAGTTACTACAGGGCAATCATTAATTCATGCCACTCTTCTGTTCCGGGGCCTCATTCAGATAGAGAGGCAAAGAGGCCTCATGCGTGCCGTCCACAGAAAGATCAATACTATAGGCACCATAATCAGAAAACTTGATTCCCTGGATATTCAGTATCATATTGACCGCAACTGACTTGAGAGCACCTTCTTTAAACTGCACATTGACTGCCGGTTCAAAGGAGCGGACAACAGGCTTCCCATCCTCATCGAGGATGTTTATTGTTACTTTGTGCTCTCCCTCTTCCTCTTCAGAGAAGCGGAGGCGCAGAGCCAGGGCGCAGAGTGGATGGGTAACAGGAAGACTCCTTGCCCATATCGCATCAAATGTCCCCAGTATATTAAGTTTACCCTGATATTCTGTCGCGGCATCGCACATAACAAAAAGCTCAACTTTCATCTCTTCTCCCTTTCTTAATTAAACAATTATAATATTTCCTGAGATCTTCAATCGTCCGTTGTTTTCCTTTGGGTTTCGTCATTGAATGTTACTATATTACGTTAAGGCGCCTTAAAAATCCTGACTTTTCTCCCCTGACGCCTGGCTCTTCGTTCCCGCTTTTTCGTTTCATCGATGTAAAGTTCTTCTTCCTCAGGATAGACCGTAAACAACTCCTTCCAGTATTGTATGGAGTTGGCAATATACTGCGGGTTAAATGTTTTTTTCGGTTTTTTTGTCAGGGGGCACTGATTGTCGGCTCCATCTACGAGTGAGAGGCCCAGCACCTCTCCTTTGTTATTCACATAGGGTTGGAAAGGATAGGTCATGCAGTTCAAAGAACGTTTGGATCTTTTGCATCCTCCGGGGCCGGGGCATTTTGAAAAGACATAATAATCCTCCGACTCTTCTATGAACTTTTTGATTTCCTTTGTAGTGGGCGGCATCCGCTTCCAGAACGTTCCATTCTTCCGGTGCCACTTATACTCTTCATGAAAAAGTATCGGCACACAGCTTTCGTTTTCACAGCAGCGGGGGATCCCCTCATTTTTCGGAGCACACAGCTCTCCACAGTCAAAGTCTATCATCTTCACCGACAGGAGCCTGTAGAACCTGCGAAGTGCTTTCTCTGTCATACGTGTTTTCATTGATTAATTTCTGTTCCTCTCTTTATATGTATTGAAGGCACTCTGTACCGTCTACAGCCAGTTCCCTGATCTTACATTGCTGCCCGAATATCAGTCGTCACTGGGGCATTGTTTTGATAAATTCATCTGCCTCTGCAATCGAAGCCTCCATGTCCTTGATGAGGGCTGCCACATCAGACTCAACTGAAGCAAGCTCGCTCTGCAAAGACGCAATGGCCTGGGCATTGAGATTATGCTTCAAGTAGAGCACCTGGTCATGGAAGGCGGACAGGACAGGATCGATCTTCTTTTCAACACGCCTCATCGCGGTTATCAGCTGGTCATACTGTTTCTGGGTCTGAATCATTTTCCTCTCGCTGCTCCTGCGCAGGCTGTCGCTGGAATACTGCTTCAGTTCTTCCTCCCACTCATCAAATAATGCCTCAGAGACATGCTCCACAGATTTGATTCTCTCCTTGACATCCTTGGCCTTTTTCTCGCTTTTCTCATATTCGGAATTGAGTCTCTTATATTTGTTTTCAAGACTGCCGCCCTTAATATTTAAAACAGTGCTGAACTCTTCCAAAGCAGAGGAGAACTGCTCCTTTGCCTCCTCCTGCGAGTCCCGGGCTTCCTGGACACGATCAACCATTATGTCCCGTTTGTGAACACCCAACTTTTCCATGGTCTTATAGTAAGCGCTCTGACAGGCAGTAAGATTTATCATACATATAACCGCAGCCACTGTGATGATCAGGCAACGTGCTCTGCTTTTTAACATCCTGATGACCCTCCCTTTGTCTCTCGTCTCATTATTGTTACTGTGAATTACGAATAATATACGACTCTTTATATATACTGCAAAGCCGAAGCAGTGAGATAATTTTAAACAATATCCCGGTGATTGTAAAGGTTGCAGACCGTAGCCGATGACGCTTTTCAGGCGGAAAATCATTGCGGATAAATAAACTGCAAATCAGCGCCCTCTCAGGCAGAAAATAGTAACTGGCCCAAACTCCTTCACAGGTTATTTTGACACTAAAGATTCCACGAATTTATTCCGATGAATAAGTTGATTATAAAGACCTGTTTTATACCTTAATAGAGGGGATTAGCATGCTTAGCAATAAAATTCTTATCATCGATGATGACCAGCTCATCGTAAACTCGATTCAGAGAAGTCTCATGCTTGAAAATAATGATTATGAAATTATTTCAGCCGGCAATGGTAAAAAAGGGTTAGCGCTCTACCGCAAAGAAGGTCCTGTCCTGGTGCTGCTTGATTTAAACATGCCGGTAATGGGAGGGGTAGAATTTCTGAAAGAGATAAAGCTGACGCCCACAACCGCATCTGCGGTAATTGTTTTAACATGTCACACAGACGAAGAATATGTTGAACAATGTTTTGATCTCGGGGTCAGCTCCTTTTTAAGAAAGCCCTTTAACAGATATGAGTTTCTGGGACTGGTAAATAATGTTATCGCTTTAAAAAAAGTTCAGCATGTGCTGAAAGAAAAATGCAGAGATCACAAAGCCGCCCGGCAGCAGTTCAGTGAGGAGAAGAATATACTCCTGTCAGCCATGATGAACAGGGTGAAGAAGAGTTTAATTCCGATCGTCAGCTGCACCAAGGAGTTATTCGAGGGACAGGTCTCCTCTGAAGAAGAGCGGATCAGTAAACTCAGGGAAATCCAGGAGGCCTCACAGTCTCTGGTTGAGGTATTTGAAAATCCGTCCGGTGATTGCACCTGACCGTTCCTGTCAGCTTTCTAACGGATCAGGACCAAAGCTGTTTTCTCCTGTTGTACCAGGCAAAAACCCGTTTTCAATTATAGCCCAGACCGGGCCTACTAAGGGTATGAAGTTAATAAAAATCCAGAGCGCAGATTTGTCCCGGTCATGCCAGCGCTTTGCCTGAATAGCGACGCTCGGCCAGAATATCCAGACCATGAACATAAGCTGAGGTTTTGTTATGTTGTTGATGTCCGCAGAAACTTCCGTAAATATGCCCAGGACAAGTCCTCCGAGAAAAACAAAAAGGTTGAAGACCCAGAATGGTTTCCTGTTAATGCGTCCTTTCATTGAGAAAAGGAACCAGATCCAGTCTGTTCTGCTTGTTGAGTTATTCTTTTCCATAAGACTCTTGATTATATATGATGATACCCCGTAATTTCATCGGGAGATAATCGTAGGGGTTTGGCATGCCAAACCCTTACAGTATGGTTGCAATAAATTGTACATCATGAAGGGGTTTGGCATGCCAAACCCTTACTGTATGGTTGCAATGAATGTACATCATGCAGGGGGCATGGCGTGCCATGCCCCTACGAAGCGTGCATTTAAAAAAGGGCTGTCCCAGTGGGACAGCCCTTTTCAATAAACTGCTAATCTCCGGCCTCTCATAAAAGAGAACAGAGCGATTCTTCATTAAATAAGCGGCACGATAAGCAGCGCTACAATGTTGATGACCTTGATCATCGGGTTGATTGCAGGCCCTGCAGTATCTTTGTACGGATCACCAACAGTGTCACCGGTAACTGCTGCCTTGTGAGCATCAGAACCTTTACCACCGTAAATGCCGTCTTCAATGTATTTCTTGGCATTATCCCATGCTCCACCGCCGCTGGTCATTGCTATGGCCTGGAAAAGGCCGGTAACAATACTTCCAATGAGGACTCCTCCAAGGGCTTCCCTGCCCAGGAACACTCCGACGATGATCGGCACAACTACCGGGATCAGCGCAGGAACCATCATCTGTTTAATAGCAGACTTAGTTACGATGTCAACACATTTACCGTATTCGGGTTTTGCAGTTCCTTCCATAATTCCGGGAATCTCACGAAACTGGCGTCGCACTTCTTCAACAACTCCGCCGGCTGCTTTACCAACAGCCTCCATGAGGAGCGCACCGAAGTAGTAAGGAAGCAGACCGCCGATAAAAAGACCTGCCAGCACCATCGGGTTGGAAAGGTCAAAGGTAATTGTCTCAGAGAATGACCTTGAGTATTCAGCAAACAGAACAAGAGCTGCCAGGGCCGCAGAACCGATAGCATATCCTTTTGTGACAGCCTTCGTGGTATTACCGACAGCATCAAGGGGATCTGTTATGTTACGGATTTCTTCAGGCAGATCAGCCATTTCAGCAATACCACCGGCATTATCTGTAATGGGGCCGTATGAATCAATCGCAACAACGATTCCGGTCATTGAAAGCATGGAAACAGCCGAAAGGGCAATCGCAAAAAGACCGCCGCCGACGTTTCCGTCAAATCCACCGCCCAGGGAATACGCCCCGAGGATAGCTGCGACAATAACAAGAACAGGCATGCCTGTTGCTTTCATGCTGACAGCAAGACCTGCAATAACGTTCGTACCGCTGCCAGTTTGGCTGGCTGCTGCTATATGTTTTACGGGACTGTAACTCGTAGAAGTAAAATACTCTGTTATCCAGACGATCAGGCCGGTAAGAACAAGTCCGATCAATGCGATAGAAAACACACTGCCAGCAGTAAATCCACCTGCTTCAGCCTCGGTAAGACTGCTAATAAATGAAGAAGATACAACATAAAATGCTATTGCCGCCAGAACACCGGATACCGCCAGACCCTTATACAGAGCGCCCATGATGTACTGTTTCGGCCCGAGTTTCACAAAGTATGTTCCGATAATTGATGCAATGATTGAGACACCACCGAGCATCAGCGGGAATTCAATCCATCCGCTTTCAGCGCCAAACACAGTCTTGGCAAGAAGCATTGCAGCAACAAGCGTAACCGTGTAGGTCTCATAAAGGTCAGCTGCCATTCCTGCGCAGTCACCGACGTTGTCACCAACATTATCAGCGATAACAGCAGGGTTTCTCGGATCATCCTCAGGGATTCCCGCCTCAACCTTACCGACAATGTCCGCGCCTACGTCAGCAGCTTTTGTGTAGATACCGCCGGCAATACGTGCAAACACGCTCATGAGAGAACATCCGAAACCAAGGCCGATGAGGGCGTGGAATACTTCTTCGCCTGCATATGCCTTTGCTATGTAATAGTAACCGGCAATACCGATAAGACCAAGGCCGACCACCATAATTCCTGTCACAGATCCGCCCTTAAAGGCAACTGAAAGGGCTGCCTGAATTCCATTATGAGCAGCCTGTGCCGTACGAACATTCGCGCGGACAGTAACCATCATGCCTACCCATCCTGCAAGTGCGGAACCAAGGGTACCAATAATGAATCCTATAGCAGTCCACGTTCCAAGGAAAAATAAAAGGACAACTATAACTGCTGCAACCATTGCAACGGTTCTGTACTCACGTGTCAGAAACGCGATAGCACCTTCTTTTATAGCGTTTGAAATTTCCTGCATTTTCTCATTACCAGCATCCTGTTTTGTTACCCATCCAGCGGTCATTAAGGCATATAAAACCCCTGCTGCCCCGCAGATGAGAGCAAATGTGATTGTACCACTCATACAGATACCCCCTTTTTATGATGTTTAATGGTTATGAATTCCAGAGATACGTTATCCCTCTTTTTTCTCAGCCTCAGCCGGCTCCTGCTCAACGGGAGCTTCCACTGCTGGCTGAGCCACTGCTGCTGCCTGCGCCTCTCTTCCGGAATATTTCATGAAACACATTGCCGCTCCCCGGTAAAACATATGCGCCAGTTTTGAGAATGGGAGGTAAATGAAGAGAGAAAAAACAAAAACAAGATGTATAAAATAAACCGGATATGCTACCATCCCGATTCCTGCCAGCCTCGCAAGGTAAGCAAGAGTTCCGGAGAAACCCACTACCCCGATGATACCGATCAGGAGCCAGTCGAAATAGCTACCCAGGCCTAATGTTTCCTGGTTTTTAAACCTGTTGTTTATCATGAGCAGTGTACCTACAACGATCGCCGCTGCTCCCACTATGCCAAATAACTTTACGGGAGTTCCATACCCGATTGAAAAGGGTGACTCCATATGCAGGATATCTATGTACAGTGCTCCAATTGCGGTGGTTATGCCAAGAATGACAAAGCTGTAAAAGAGAACAAGGTGAGACGTGTATCTGTCCTTGCTCTCGTCGCAGTCTTTGAATTTTTCGTGGCTAAGCACCTGTTTCGCTGTATCAATAATGCTGGTTTTCAGGTCACCTGACGATACCCCGTTTGCCAGTTTCATGTCAGCCCAGAACTTTTTTACACCCAGTGCACCGACAGCGACTCCAAAAATCAGGGCCGGAGTGAACAGTATCTGTATGGGCAGGACCGGGATCATTTTTGTAAATATTACCGCGCCATCGGGAATCCCCAAGGTTCCGGTCATCGCGATAACGATTGCGACAAGAACAGCCGGAATAAGAAAGATAAGAGGCATGAGTTTTTGATTATTTACTATATCAACGAGAACTGAAGGGGCTGAATACTGTTTGATCGTCTGCTTCCTGATCGCTCCCAGCACCTCACCCGGCTTCGCGCCCCGGGGACAGTAGGCAGTACAGTCATTGCACTGATGGCAGAGCCACACGTCAGGGTTGCCCTGAAATTTTTCTTTCAGTCCCCACTGGGCCCATATCATCTCTTTCCGGGGAAAGGGTGTTTCCTCCGGAGTAACATTGCAGACGACCGAGCATGTGGCGCACTGATAGCACTTCTTCAGAGATTCACCGCCGCTTTCAATTATTCCCTTTACAAAATCTAAATCTGGCTTAATCACTTGTTCCGCCATCTATCTACCTCCAGTTACATATCTTTTTAGCCACAGACTCTCACTGATTAAAGATTTATTTAAATTATCAGTTCAATCTTCTTGCTCTTTCTTCTCTGTGTTAGTCAGTGGCAATAATATTTAGAATTCTTTAAACGGGTTCGGCTCCATTTCACCGATCTCTTCAGCAAAGTCATTGAGCATTTGCGGCAGCTTGTCATAATCCTGAATTGAAAGCTGCATGAGCTGAACTCTCTCTGGTTCGAGCATCAGCCTTCCAAGTGTTTCCTGGAGCTTGCCAAGTCTTTCATTTGCCAGTTCACTGCCCCTTACATAGTGACACTGATAATTTTCACCGAATTTACAGCCCATCAGGACCATTCCATCGATACCTCTTGAGAGAGCATCCGCAATCCATGCAAGGTTAAGGTTTCCAAGACACCTTACAGGAACAAACCTGAATGCGGGATTTATCTTTTCTCGATTTAACGCTGCTGCGTCCATTGCCGGGTACGCGTCGTTTTCACAGACAAGACCGATAATTCTCAAGCCTTCTTCCGGCACATCCAGGGACTTGAACATTGAAGAGATCATATTGATACTGAAGTCCTTGAAATTGATGACCCTCTCAGGACATGATCCAAGACAGGTACCGCATCTCCTGCAGCGGGACATCTTGTGAAAAGGCGTTCCCTTTTCGTCCTCTTCAATTGCGCCGAAGGGACACTCCTCTGTACATCTCTTACAGGATGTACACTTGGTCAGGTTTACCTCAGGATAGGTCTGGTCCCATGCCCTCGGATGTATTGAATACCCCTTTTCAGTGGCTTCGATACATTGTATCGCCTTAAGACTTGCGCCCATGGCATCTTCCACGCTGCCAAGCATATGCATGGGCTGTCTGATGCTTCCCGCTGTAAATATCCCGGTTCTGAGAGTTTCATACTGAAAACATATATAATTTGAGTCAGCAAAACCATAGGCTTCTTCAAGCTGGGGAAGCTCCGGGCCCTGCTTGTAGTCGAGGTTGAGCAGGTTCGGCACCTTGTGCGGCTCTAATACAGCATTCGGATCGGGCTTGCCGCCTGAAGCCTTCAGTTCTTCATCAAACTTAGCTTTCCATTCAGCAAGATTTTCAGGCTCAATCCGTGTATTTGGAACCATGCCGGTAGCAAGAACAAGCATATCAGCTTCCAGCACTATGCTTTCACCCAGCAGGGTGTCTTTCAGAACGATTTCAAGATTGTCGCCCGCACTGTTTCGTACTTCGACAATTTCTCCCTTTGTCATCATAACACCCGGATCACTCTGCATCTTTTTATAAAAGAGCTCGTACTGTCCCGGTGTCCTCATGTCTTTATAGATGATGTACGCAAGTGCATCGGGGTTGTTTTCCCGCACATATGCGGCCTGCTTTAATGATGTGAGGCAGCAGTAAGAAGAACAGTAAGGAAGGTGGTTTTCATCTCGAGAGCCTGCACATTGGATAAATGCCACTTTTTTGGCTTCCTTTCCATCTGAGGGCCTTGTGATCTTTCCGCTGGATGCCATCTCTTCCATCTGAGCATTGGTAATAACGTTCGGATTCTGACCATACCCGAGGTGGTCCAGTTTATTAGCATCATAGGGTCTCCATCCGGCAGACAGGACAACAGAGCCTGCCTTGATCTGTTCTGATCCTCCATTTGTTCTGATAGAAACATCATACATACCGGGAACACCCACGATTTTATCTACTGTTGATGAGGTAAAAACTTTTATTTTGTCATGAGAATTAACTTTGTCCATAGTCGCGCTGACCGTCGGTGTTTCAAGGGACTCAAAGGGATAACTCTGGGGAAGCTGTTTATGCATCTTTTTTGCCCAGCCTCCGAGCTCTTCCTCTTTTTCAACAAGAATGACGTTATAGCCGGCGTCTGCAGCTCCGAGGGAGGAAGTCATCCCGGTTATACCACCGCCGATAACAAGCACTGATTTATCCATCTCCTCGAGAAGGAATGGCTCTGGAGGAAAGGAGTTCTGGACATTTGATATTCCAAGCCTCATGTAGTCTTCTGCAAGCGCTATTGTATCTTCTGTTTTCGGCTCCTGTGTCCAAGCAACCATTTCCCGGAGGTTTGTTCTTACAACAACTGATCCGGGGAACGCAAACTCCTTATGCTTTGCGCGGGGTGAACATGCGGCTACCACGATGCTGTTAACGCCCTCGTCGCTAATATCTTTTTTAATACGGTCAACGCCTTCCGGGCTGCAGAGGGCATCATGGGTTTTACAGAGAGGTATCTTCTTTTCCTTTGTTGCTACTTCTTCAAGTTTCTCTATTTCAACTGCGTCTGCTATGCCGCAGCCCTTGCATATGTAAACTCCGATTTTCTTATCCATTAGGCGTTCCTCCCTACAGTCTGAATTGCTTTAAGGGCAGCCCCTGTAGCTCCCTGGACCGACTTCGCAACGTCTGCAGGGTCTTTGGCGCAGCCAACAGCATAAATACCTTTTTGATCGTTATCCATCACGACAAAGCCGTTTTCATTGACTTTGACCTCAGAAGGAAGCTTCATCTCCGATACAGTCGGCTGCATGCCTGTAGCAAGCACACAGAGGTCAACCGGCACCTTTATCTTTTTCCCGGCAAGGATATCTTCCAGTTCCACAATGACGTCTCCGGTTGCAGGATCATCATATACTTTTGCAACTTTACCTTTTACTAATGATACATTCTCATCTGCCTTCACTGTGTTCAGGAACCGTTCATAGGACGTGCCCGGCGTCCTGATATCTATGTAAAACATGTAGGCTTTTGAGTCTGGGTATTGCTCTCTGACATAGGTTGCCTGTTTCAGTGAAGCAAGGCAGCATACTGATGAACAGAATGCCAGGTGATTTTCATCTCTTGAACCGGCACACTGTACAAAGGCGACTCTTTTTGCCTCTTTACCGTCAGAGGGCCTCACTATTTTACCGCCGGTGGGGCCGTTCTGAGCGGAAATCCTTTCCATCTGCACATTGGAAATAATGTTCTTACTGGTCCCGAACCCGAGGTTATCCAATTTAGATGCATCATAGGGCTTCCAGCCGGTAGCAAGGACAATTGAGCCTGCCTTGATTGTAAAACTCCGAGGCTCCATGTCAAGGTCTACAGCATCATACTTGCATGCTTCCTTGCATTTGGTGCCGCAATCGCCTGAGCAGGCAGCTCTGTCGATTGCATACTGAAAGGGATATGCCTGCGCATAGGCAATGTATGCTGCTTTTCTGTTATTCATCCCCAGATTAAAAGGATTTGGCACCTCTACCGGGCAGGCCTCTGCACATGCACCGCATGCCGTACACTTGTCGTTAATATAACGGGGTTTTGCTGTTACTTTTACCTCATAATTCCCCGGACTTCCTGTAATGTTTTCAACTTCTGATAACGTATAAAAGGAAATACGATCGTTGAATTTCATTCGCCTGAAATTTATCTCCAGCCCGCATGATGGGGGGCAGAGTTTCGGGAAGTACTTGCTCAACCGGGTGACCCTTCCGCCGAGGAAAGTTTCCTGCTCAATAACAGTCGCGCTATAACCGGCCTCTGCTGCTTCACAAGCAGTAGTTAACCCGCTTATGCCACCGCCAACAACTAATACGTTTGTTTCAAGTTCTGACATTCTATGCCTCCATGTTTGACAGAGTTATTTAAGTTATTAAACTGAGTGGGATGTACATCACTGCAAATTGTTTTTCAATAGTTGTGTATGGAAGAACTCATTGACATGTACTCTTTAATAACTTAAATAACTCTCCGGGCGCCCGAAGGCACCCGGAGAAAGTTAATTGCTGTCTACCTGATTATTCAGGCCAAATGTGCTTCAGCTCTTTTGTGGACATTGTGAATTCGCCTGTTTCCATGTCGTACTTGGAGCAGGTGAACACTTTCCACTTATCGTCATCAATGAAGTTGAAGTCACCCCTGTAGTAGTAGCCAGGGTACCTGGTCTCTTCTCTGTAGCGAATGTGGCGTGCGTGTGCCTCGAGTGAGAGGATCCTGTGATAGTTCTCCCAGCATCTCATCAGCTCATGCAGGTTAGCAGCGCCCATCTTAGCTGAGTCTTCCTTGAGCAGGGTAAGCTGCTTCAGACCTTCTTCAAGCATGGTCTCTGATGTCATGTAGTATGTTGAGATACCAGCGAAGTACTCGTCACCGATCTTCTGCAGTCTTGCCTGGAGCATGTCCGGTTTAATGTAATAAGGATTAACTTCAGGAGCTGTTGAGTAGGTTTTGTTTTTCTCATAAACCTCGAACGGCATGTAAAGCTCTGCTGCCATCTCATCAGCTGTCTTCCTCGGTGTCGGTGTAAAGTCAGGGTTGTCGAGGATGAAAGCTATGCAAGCCTTTGCCGCGATCCTGCCTTCAGCATGCGAACCTGAGGAGAACTTGTGACCTGAAGCGCCGCAGATGTCACCGGCCATGAAGAGGCCCGGTACTGTTGACATCCTGTTGTAACCCCAGTGGTAGTGA
>CAMYND010000068.1 GCA_947259645.1 Thermodesulfovibrionia bacterium
TTTGACAACCATGATGAATGACTTATGAGTAATTATTCTGCGGACAATATTCCGAACTGTTCAAAATATACAGGCTACAAGCCCTGCGAACCCTACAAGCTCTGTGCAGAGTGCAAGGACCGTGACCCTGTAGGGGAACGCATTCTTGTCATATCTCTGGAAGCCCAGGGAGCTGTGCTCATGTCTACGTCCCTGCTCCATGGGCTCAAGGAAAAATACCCCGACTCATCCCTGACATGGCTTACCAGGCCGGAAGCGATGCCTCTTCTCGCGAATAACCCTCTGATAGACCAGGCACTCCCGTGGGATGACGAGAACCGCATGCTGCTGAGTCAGATCGAATTCAACATCATTCTTTCCCTTGATAAATCCCGCTATGCCGGGGCCTTTATCAACAGTCTCAGGGCAAAGAAAAAATTCGGCTTCGGCCTGTCTCCGGAGGGGCAGATTATTCCTCTGAACAAAGGTGCGCTTTATAATTATGATCTCGGATTACATGATAACGTGAAATTTCATCAGAATAAAAGGAGCACCGTTGATATCCTCCATGAAACAGTTGAGCTTCCTTACAACAGGGAAAAATATTCATTATTTCTGAGCAAAGATGAAATCGATTACAGAAACAGATGGGCTGAAAAGGCAGGTCTTTCGCATAACGACATTATCATCGGGTTCAATACCGGGTGCTCCAACCTCTTTCCACATAAAAAAATGACCGTAGAGCAGCATCTCACCCTGATCAACATGCTCCATGAAAGAACCCCGGAGATAAAGATGATTCTCCTTGGCGGCCGTGAAGATACAGAGAGAAATTCGAGGATCCAGGAATTGTCTAAAGGCCGTGCAATCAATACCCCGACAACTGAGGGCCTGCGCAGGGGCATTGTGTATACCGATTTGGCAGATATTGTTATTTCGGGCGACTCTCTCGGGATGCACCTCGCGATCGCACTGAATAAATATCTGATCGCATGGTTCGGGCTTTCCTGCGCTGAAGAGATCGATCTCTTTAATCGGGGCGAAAAAGTGCGGTCAGGAGTATCCTGTGAACCCTGCTGGAAAAAATCCTGTGATGACCTGCGCTGTATTGAAGAGTTGTCCCTTGAGCAGATGTATGATGCTGCGGTAAGGGGTATTGACGCGATAAGGGCTGAAAAGAACAGTCCCTGAAAAGGCTCTTCAGGAGAAAATGCGGGCCTCTGATATTCAACAATGTCATGTCGGATTTCTCAGCACCATCTCTTTTTTACTAGGACAAAATGAACATGGAAGCAATAAAAGGCACTATTAACAGCATCCTCGTTATCCGGCGGAATAATATCGGTGACATGATTTGCGCCCTGCCCGTCTTAAAAACATTGCGCAAAGAGTTCCCCCGCGCCAGACTGACGGTCCTCGCTGAAAGCACAAATTCCCTGATCCTGAAGAATGCGGACTATATAGATGATGTAATTGTTTTTAAAAGAGGAAGGGGACTGTTCAGGAACAAGTATCTCAACTTCTGGAGACTTTTCAGACAGAAGAAGGCACAGTTTGACCTTGCTATCGTTTTGAAAGCCGGTTTTTCATCCACCTCTGCCCTGGCAACACTGCTGAGCAGGGCACGATACCGCATGGGGTGCCTTCCGGATAAATGGCATCCCCTTCAGCTCTGTTATAATATGCCGCTAAAAGTACAGGAACAGTGGCATCCCAATCACATCATTGACATATTTCTTGAAATGATCAGACCTCTGGGAACAAGCTCACCGGTGCGTGATATCAGTTTTGATATTCCGGAGGAACCCAAAGAGCGGATGCGCAGTTTTCTTGAAAAAACCGGTGCCAGGGCAAAGGACGGCATTGTTGTTTTCAATATCAGCAATAACAGACCGGACACACTATGGCCGCTTGAGCGGTTTAAAGAAACCGCTGACCTCATTTTACGCCGCTACAATGCGGCAATCATCATTACATCGATGCCTGCAGACAGGGAAAAGGCGCTGCAGTTATCAGAGGGAAAAGCCGATGTTTTTTATTTTGATGAGAAGTCAAAAATAATGGATTTCGCCGCCCTTGCCGACGTGTCAGACCTCATTATCTGCGGAGAAGGCGGGGCAATGCATATCGGTGCCAGTGTTGGCACTCCTACTATATCCTTGTGGGGAGGAACAGCTTCCGTAAGCAACTGGATGCACAGAAAAGATAACCAGTTTATGGTGAATAAAGGAGATCATGTCAGGAATATTATGCCTGAGGACATTATGGAAATCGTAAGAGAAAATAACCTGTTAAAATAGCAGGGGCCTTAACAAGGATCTCGTGACATGCCTGCAGGTTAAGACAATTTAACAATACATAATGTGATCAATGATTGGAATTATCTTAATACTTTCTCGCTCCTGGGCTAAAGAAGACGAATATCGGCATGATTACAATTACACAAATGTGTCACTATGTATTGTTAAATTGTCTCACCCTTCATATATGAAATAACAATGCCCACTAAAGAAAACATAACTGTCCTGCATACGGAATCCTCCAAAGGCTGGGGAGGCCAGGAAGTCAGAACATATCGCGAATCCCTCGGGTTAAAAAAACTCGGGGCAAAAATAATACTCCTCTGTCAGCCCGGCAGTAAGCTTGGGGAAAAAGCAGCGGCAGCGGGTATTGATGTTCATGAGTGCACGATGCAGAAAAGCTACGACTTTTTTGCAATAAATAAAATTATGGGTCTGATAAAAAATGATATGGTCGACGTAATTAACACGCACAGCGGAAGAGATACACTCCTTGCCGGAATAGCCGGAAGGCTCTCGAGCAGAAAGCCGGTTATAGTGAGAACAAGACATCTGGCCCTGCCGATAACATCAACATTTACGTATAAATGTCTGGCCCATAAAATAGTAGCTGTCAGTGAATATGTGCGTCAGTACCTAATCGGTGAAGGCATATCTTTGAATAAAATATCAGCAATCCGTACCTGTGTTGACCTCACGGCACTGAATCCCTCGGAGGTAAAGGCCTCACTTCGGGAAGAGCTTGGACTCGATACAGATCCCCCGGTTGTGGGGACCGTGTCGATCTTAAGGAGAAAAAAGGGACATCATATCCTGCTTGATGCAATACCCTCGGTATTAAGAGAAATTCCTGACGCTGTATTTGTTTTTGCCGGTAATGGTCCCCAGGAAAAAAACCTTTCAGACAAGATTAAAGCCCTGGGGTTAGAAAACAACGTCTTTATGCTGGGATTAAGAGATGATGTCCCGAACATTCTCAAGTCAATCGACCTTTTTGTGCTGCCTACGCTTCAGGAGGCCCTGGGGACTTCCTTTCTTGAAGCAATGGCAATGGAGAAACCGGTGATAGGAACAGATGTCGGCGGGGTCAGCGAGATAGTAAAGGACGGTATCAATGGATTCCTGATAAAAGCGGATGATGTATCAGGTTTAGCCTCTGCAATAATCAGGACTCTCCGCCAGGACCAAAGGGGCAGGATGATGGGTAGAGAAGGGAGAGCCATGGTTGAGAAAAATTTTTCTGCTGAAAAAATGTCTGAAGAAATGTACTCCCTTTATCTGTCACTGCTGTCGAGGAGCAACTGATGCGGCCTGTTCCTGTATTCATGTATCACCATATCAATACCCACAAGGGTGATATGGTAACCGTAACTCCTGACATTTTTGAGATACAGATGCGCTATCTCCATGAGACCGGATACAGGACACTGAAGGCCCATGAACTGGTTTCGTATATCCAGGGCAACCTGGCCATGAAAGACAAGGCTGTTATGATCACCTTTGATGACGGCTGGCTTGACAACTATCTCTATGCCTTTCCGATTCTTAAGAAATACAAAATAAACGCATCGATATTTATTGTAACGAACTGGGTTGATAATGCCTCAAGCCAGGATTTCTCAAACATTACTACTGTTCCAACTCACGAAGAATCGGCTTTCCTGGTTAAGCAGAACAGGGAACACGAGGTTGTTCTGAACTGGGGTTTAATAGATGAGATGGAGGGCAGCGGCCTGGTAGAGTTTCACTCTCATACACAAAACCATGTAAAATGTCATCAGTTATCTGAACAAGATCTTTCAATAGAGCTCCGTGATTCAAAGGAGACGATCAAGAAGAGGCTGGCCAGCGATAATCACTATCTGTGCTGGCCAATGGGGCGGTACAATGATGTAACCATTGGCACCGCGAAAAAGCTCGGTTATAGTGCATTGTTCACAACGGACCACGGTATTGTCAACAGTTCATCAGATCCCTGGGAAATCGCAAGGATAGCGGCAAAAAACAGTTCCCTCTGGTTCAGGAAAGCTGTAACTATTTATACCAGCGGAATTTTGTCAAAACTGTATCTCAGCATAAAGAAGAGATAACCGGAGAAGAATATGAAGATCGGCATTCTGCTTGACAACAAGGTCAATAAATGGGCATTACAGCGATTTGAACCCCTGATTGACAAGCATGACATCACCGTCTTTGTCGGGCAGAGAAACGATTATGATGTCAGTTCAATAGCATTTAAAAAGCAACCTCTCTGCCACTCAAAGGAAATATTATCAGCCTTACAGAGCCCGGCCATTGCCTACAAAAGATTTGTCCGCGCCCCGCATAAGCGAATGGATTTCTATTATTTTTCCCTCCAGAACTACCTGAAAGGAATGGACGTCGTCTATTCGGGTGACATGACGCGGTCTGCCTACACACTGGCGAGTCTCAAAGACCGGTTCAGGTATAAACTTATCCTTTCATGGTGGGAAAATATCCCCTACCGATCGGTTTTTGACAGGAAGATGGATTTTTTTAAGCACGATGTCATGGGCAAAGTCGACCTTTTTCTGCCCTTTACCCAGGGAGCGAAGAGGGCCCTGCAGATAGAAGGCATTGATGACAGAAAACTACGCGTAATTTACCCCGGAGTGGACCTTGAGAGGTTCAGCCCCGGAGCAAAGCCGACTCATCTGATGAATAAACTGAAGATTCCTGAAGGGTCATTCACCATACTTTACATAGGAAAACTGGTATCGTGGAAAGGTGTACACAACCTCATCTATATGGCAAAAATTCTGAAAGATACAGGGATAAAGGATTTTACGATAGCTATCACGGGAAAGGGCGCCCAAAAAGAAACGATGAAACAAATTATGCGTCAGTCCGGCACTGAGGAGCATTTCAGGTTTCTGGACTTTCTCTCATACGATGAAATCCCTGATGTCCACAGAATGGCTGATCTGCTGGTGCTGCCCAGTTATCCAATAATGTACTGGCAGGAGCAGTTCGGCATGGTATTAGCGGAAGCAATGGCAAGCGGAACACCAGTTATCACCACCTTGAGCGGCTCAATCCCGGAAGTCGTGGGAGATGCGGCGATACTAATACCCCCCGGAGATTTCAGCGCCCTTGCAAATAATGTGATGAAACTCATGCAAGACAAACAGCTCAGGAAAGACCTTGGATTAAAAGGGCGGGAGAGAGCAATAAAGATGTATGACAGTAAAAAAGTGGCCACCGAATTTCTGGCTGTTTTAGAGAACCTATAATGCATATAGTCCAGTACTACCACAAACCTTTGCCCGTAATAGAATACGGCGGTGTCGAAAGAATAATTGTATGGCTCATTCGCGGGCTCAGGGAGCTTGGTCATAAAGTAACATTAATGGGGCCTGAGGGCTCTGCTGTAGACTGCAATCTGGTGACTGTGCCTTTTAGTTCTCCGGTGCCTTCAAATTCTCAACTAATAAATTATATTCCGGTTGATTCAGACCTTATTCATTTTCATAGTGATGGATATCTGGATATGCGCCTGGACATTCCGGTTGTGAATACACTGCACGGATACCGCAATAATAATGCTGCTACAAGAAGTCTGATTGATCAAAAGAGCTGTTTTTTATCTGATTCTCATAGACGTGAATGGCACCTCCCGCAGAACCCTTTTGTCTACAATGGCCTGGACCCTGCGGAATTTACGTTTAGGGACAAGAAGGATGATTATTACCTTTTTCTATCAAGAATAGACTGGAAAGTTAAGGGGCTGGACTGGGCCATTGACGCGGCTAAAAGGGCAGGTGTAAAACTTATAATCGCCGGCAACTTTCACAGGAAGTCCTTTGTAAACAGCTATTGGCGTTTTCCCCTGAAGCGAAAGCTTGGCAAAGACTGCTATTATGTAGGTCCGATTGGCGGGCAGCTGAAGGCTGCTTTACTTGCCGGAGCCAAAGCACTGATTTCTCCAACAAAATGGCAGGAGCCATTCGGAGTTGTTGCAATTGAAGCCCTTGCAAGCGGTACACCTGTAATTACGACCCATAACGGTGCGCTGCCCGAAATCATTGAGCATGGAAAACAGGGATACCTATGCGATAGCGTAGAAAAAATGGTGGAATCTATGAAGAATATACAGGATATAAATTCCGAAGAGTGTTTGAAAAGGATTAACAATAAATTTCATTACAAAAAAATGGCTCAAGAGTATCTGAAATTTTATCAAAATGTCTTGTAATGAACGTCATGTCCTTCCGCAGATAACAGGGCTGATAAAGGGTATACATAACTACGGTGATTTCTGATAATAAAAAGACTAAAAAAATATTAATCATTGATACCGGCAAGGAGTGGGGAGGAGGGACAAACAGTCTTCTTGAACTCTTAAAACGAGTTGAACGAACAAAGTATCACTTCACCGCACTTTTTTATGCAAACTACAGACAGGGCAGCAGTTCCTCAGTGAAGGCGGAGATGGAACGCCTGGGCATAGGCTTCCATCATATAGAGCAAAACAGGTCCCGGTTTCCTATCAAGGTTCTCAAAGAGCTTCTGAGGATACTATTTTTTTTCAGCAGGCCCCTTCAAAAACGCTGTATATTTTTAATTGATTACCTCAGCAGAATTAGGAAAAATTCAAATAATATTGTCAAAATCATTGATAACCAGAAGATTGATCTCCTTTACATGAACAACCAGCCATCATCAAACCTGGAAGGAATCATCGCTGCTGAAAAAGCGGGGATACCGGTTATTCAGCATGCCCGTATTGAGACCGGCCTTAATCCTGTTGAAATCAGGGCATGCAACAGAACGCTTGCAAAAATAATATGTGTTTCCGAGGGGATAAGAGACAGCTTTGTCAGGCAGGGCCTTAACCCCTCATTGTGCGTCGTGGTGCACAACGGGATTAGTAGTGATCTGACGCCACTCACTCCCCCCCTGGATGTCAGAAGAATCTGGAACATCCCGCCTTCTAACATCATAGTGGGAACAGTGGGCTCCCTCTTAAAAAGAAAACGGATTCACGAGCTTATTGAAGTACTGCATGTAATCACTTCTACTACAGATCTGGATGTTACCTGCTTAATAACAGGAGAAGGCCCTCAACAGAGGAACCTTGATGAGCTTGCACATAAGAGGAAGCTTCATGACCATATAATATTTACCGGATTCCAGCCGGATGCTGTTTCTTATATTAATGCCATGGACATATTTGTTATGCCTTCAGAAAAGGAGGGGCTGCCACGGGTTGTCCTTGAAGCCATGCTGATGAGAAAACCTGTTGTGGCTTCTGATGTTATCGGCAATTCTGAACTTGTTGAACATGAAAAAACAGGATTCCTGATCCAGCAGGGAGACACTCAGAAGTTCGCTGACGCCATAATCGTATTAATAAAAAACAGTGAATTACGTAAAAAAATGGGGGACAGTGCATACAAACGTGTTGTTGATTTTTTCTCGATTGAGAAATATATTAATGGCGTAGAGGCTGTTTTCGCGGAAATATTGAGATAATGATATATATTTTCTTCAGCTATCTTTTCTCACCCCTCCTGTACATGCTCTTGGTTTTTAAAAAAAAAGAGCCTGTTAAAAGGATCCTCATTATTCAGACGGCCAAGATCGGTGATTTGATCTGTTCAACCCCTGTCTTCAGAGAAGTAAGAAAAAAATACCCCCTTGCCCATATAACGGCGATGATAAACCCGGTTACAAAGGACCTGCTTGAAAACAGTCCCCACGTTAATGACATAATATCACTCACCACCTCAGATACCAGCGGTTTTTCCGGCAAAATAAGACTGACAACCCTTCTACGAAAAGGGAACTATGATGTAGCTGTCAGTCTGAACCCGAGCGTGCCCTATGCTGTGTCCCTTTTCTGGGCACTGGTACCAGTGAGACTTTCTGTGATGCCTGATTTTGCGGGAGTTACCTTTAAACTGGCGTCTGTTTTTTTTACTTATCTGGAAAAACATCTTCGGGGCAGCATGGTAATTGAAACGTACCTGCGACTCTTGCGGTCAGTCGGGATTAAGAGCGATAACATATCTAAAGAAATATACAAGTCAGAGGGTTCAGACAGAAAAGTTCAGGGCCTGCTGGGGCCCGTTGAAAAACCTTTACTCGGCATTGCGGTGAGCAGCGGGAACAAGATGAAAGAGCTGGGAGCAGTGAAAATCATTGAGATTGCCGATACTCTTCTCAGTAACAGAGATTGCATGGTCCTGCTTATAGGATCATCGGAGGACAGGGCCGTATCAGAGAAAATTCTCGCTGGTTCAGCACATAAAGACCGGATCATAAACATGGCAGGCAACCTGGGGCTGGCTGAGCTGCCAGCGCTCCTTGAACAGCTCTCTCTATTTATCGGCGTTGATTCAGGAATCACCTATATGGCTGATGCTCTCGCAATACCACTGATTAATATTGCCGGTCCAGCTGACATGGAGGACCAGAGACCAACTGGGGAGCAGGCCATGATAATTCAGGAAGGACTTAGTTGTGTCCCTTGCTCTCACGCCTTTAAAAGCCCCTATCACTGTTCTCTGAGTACACGACAATGCATACAGGATGTCTCTGTCGATCAAATTTGCTCTCTTGCATTGAACCTTCTTTCAGGAGATAATTCATAAATGAGCCAGATGAGGGACCTCAACATATCAACAGTGATGAGATGTCTTCTCTTTACACTAATATTCTTCCAACCCTTTAACCACTTTAACTCCTTCAGAGAGATCAGCTTCTATGGTCTGTCTGCCCTGTTTCTACTTAAACTTGTTAAGGGGGACATAAAAAATATAATTCTGAAAGATGCAACCATTATTACGCTCTTTCTGATTCTGGGCTGGTCAGTGGCGGTTTCAGTGTTCGGTCCATATCCGGAGGAAAGCCTGAACGCTGTTCGGAAAAATCTACTGAAACATGTTGTGGTCTTTTTTGTAATACTATCGGAGTTCAACAGTTTTCGTGATATGAAGCCTCTGCTCTGGGTAGTTGTTTCCAGTTTTGCTTTTGTTACCGTTGCTTCGATCACTGAAAACGCTGTAAAGGACTGGGACTCTTTTGTCAGCCTTTCTCCCTCTACAATGTGGAGGGCTACAAGCACATATTTCTTCGCCAACTATTCTGACAACAGCACCTTTTATCTGCCCTTTACCGCTGCCTGGTTCCTGTCAGCCAAAGAAGCTTCATGGAAAAAATGGATAGGGGCATTGACCCTTACAGCAGGGCTTGCCTTGGTATACATATACAATGCAAGGACACATCTGCTCGCTGTCCTGATTTCATTTTTTGTGATTCTTATCCTCGCCAGGAAATACCGGATGGTCGCTGTCTTTGTAATAGCCGCGGTATTGAGCATATCGATAATTACAACAACAAAATACGAGGGACTGTCGAGATACAAGACCCTTTTAAATCCTGACACCTATGTAACGGATTCAGGCCTGACGAACCGTCTCGGGCTCTGGCAGGTCGTCATTGATTTTATAAGGGAACGGCCTGCCACGGGTTACGGCTATGGATGGAAAAAGCTGGCGTGGCTGGTACAGGAAAAGGACTCTGAAGAGTTCTGGGAAGGGCTGCCTGCCAGCGCGTATGACTATTATGTAGTTGACGCCCAGTTAATGTACGGCAGGGTAAGTCCCCATAATCTTCCTCTGCAGATCGCCTTTGAGATCGGTCTGGCAGGGCTTGCGATGTATTTATTGCTATGGTATACGATCGCGGGCAAAATATCAGGGATCGCAAAGGCGGACCGGAACATTGAGAGTCGTGCCCTGACTATCAGCAGTATCGGTGTGATTGTTTCATTTGCATGCGTAAATATTACTAATTCACTGTGGCAGGAAAACTACGGTATGATGATATTCCTGTATATGGCTGTCATAGCTGTAATTCACAGAGAACTGAGTAGCGGCAACCCTTTGACGATGCAGCGCAATGAAGGGACTATAAAAAAACAAAGCTGAGCGTCTTATATATCAGCTTCGCCGCCAGAAAGTCCGGCGCAAAGATTCCTTTTACTGGACAGAGCTCGACTACATCAAACCCGATTATCTTTTTTTTCTCTGATACATACTGCAGCAGGTCCAGCACATCATACCAGCCTAACCCTCCCGGTTCAGGAGTCCCTGTTGAGGGCATGATGGATGGATCGAAGACATCGAGGTCAATGGTTACATACACATGACGAGAGAGTCTTTTTGTAACCCTGCTTATCCAGTCTTTTGAATTCCGAATCTTTGATGCATAAAAAATATTCTTGCTGTTTATTGATTCAGTCTCCGAGGAATCCATACTCCGTATCCCTACCGAGACAATCCTGTCTGTATAATTTTTTGCCCTTTCCATGACACAGGCATGGCTTAATCTGTCTCCTTCATAGGAGTCCCTTGTGTCTGAGTGAGCATCAAGATGGAGAATGCTTATATCCTTAAACCGCTCAGCATGAGCCTGGATCGAACCCAGTGAAATCGTATGCTCACCGCCGAGAACAACAACAAACTTATTATCCTCCAGGTGCTTTCCGGCTGCCTTGCACACCCTGCTGATCATGGTTTCTGATGAAGAGGCAGCTATTTCTTTTGCAGTATGAATCCCCCGTGTATAGACTTCCGTCGCAGTCTCAATATCATAGAGCTCCATATTTCTCGAGGCATTGATGATTGCCGCGGGACCTTTGGCTGCGCCTTTAATCCATGAGCTTGTTTTATCAAAGGGGACCGGCAGAATCACTATTTCAGAATTTTTCAGACTTGAATATTTGAGAGGTAATGCGCCGAAGTTATTTGGAGTTTTTTTATTGCTCACAATCGTCGAGCCCATGCATCTGACTACCTGATATTGTAATACTCATAGTTTTTCCGCTGATTACTGACAGCTGAAGCCTGACAGCTTTTTCACAGCAACATCACCGCAGCGGCAATAACCGTTGTCCAATTCCCATGTTTATTGCCTTCTGCAGACTGGCAGATATTTGTTGATTTAAATATATAGTTGCTTGCTTTGTAAATCTGTTTTCTTGAATCATAGGCCTCATCAGGGTCAAAGGCAATACCCAGGGTGGTTGCAAGCATTGTCGCGGCAAGGTCCTCAGCATAATCTCCGGCCTTCCTCGCTGTTTCACCATAAGAGTGATGCTCAGACAAATACCCGTAGTGCCCCTTGTCTTTTGGGATAGCCAGTCCCACTGCGGCAGAAATCAGCCTGTTTGGTTCATTGGTCTCATTTCGCGCCATTACACAGTAGGTAATCTGCCCCGGCTTAATTTGTTTCACCCCTTTTGTTTTGGGAATAATTGTGCATTGGGGAGGGAAGATGCTCGATACATAAACAAGGTTACACTTCTCTATTCCTGCCTTTCGCAGGGCAAGCTCAAAGGAAGCAAGTTTGTCCCTGTGGTGGCCTACGCCCTTCGTGAAAAAAATTTGTCTCGGCATTAAATCCATGGTCATTCCTCGCTGATAAATTTTAACTGATAACTATAGCTTAAACAATCTTAATTTTACAAGCAGCAGACGTCAGCACAGGGTGTATTGAATTTCTCTGTCCTGAAGACCCATAATAATGGCTATGATAGCGGTGATTGATTATGGAATGGGCAATCTCAGGAGTGTTGAAAAGGGGTTTCTGAAAGTAGGGGCTGACGTCAATGTAACGAACGATCCTGAGGTGGTGGAAAAAGCTGATGCGGTCGTCCTTCCCGGGGTCGGCGCCTTTAAAGACTGTATGAAGGAGCTGAAGAACCTCGGACTGGTGGATACAGTGAAAGAGTCGATCAGGAATGGCAAACCCTACCTCGGTATATGTCTCGGGCTCCAGGTTCTCTTTACTGAGTCAGAGGAGTTCGGAACATGCCAGGGGCTTGATATCTTCAGGGGAAAGGTCGTCCGATTTGAAAACAGTGAGCTCAAGATACCCCAGATGGGCTGGAACCAGTTAAATATAAAAAAGGATACCCCGCTGTTTAACGGAATTCCTGATAATAGTTATGTTTACTTTGTGCACTCCTATTATGTTGCTCCGGAAGACAAAAGCATCGTGGCTACAACAACAGATTACGGCATTGAGTTCACATCTTCAGTATGCACTGACAACGTGTATGCTGTGCAGTTCCACCCTGAAAAAAGCCAGGACCTCGGACTTCGTCTGCTTAAGAACTTCAAGGACATCGTAGACAACAAGTAAAAAGAGAGGCCCCCTGATAGGGGTGAACCGCTGTTCGCCCTTACGTTACCTGGTCTTCAAGACCATCCAGCAACTGCCTGATGCTCTTCTTTAAAATGGGATGGATCACATGGGGAGCTATTTCAGCAAGGGGCCTGAGAACAAAGTCTCTTTCATGCATCCTCGGATGGGGGATTTCAATCTCTGGTGTCTCGATCACCTGATCTCCATAGAGCAGAATATCCAAATCAATCGTCCGGGGACCCCACCGGGGTCCGCCCTCTCGTCCCATTTCAGACTCAATATTCTTCAGAAGGACAAGCAGGCCGGATGGCCTTAAATCCGTCTCTGTCTCTATCGCCATGTTGATAAACAGAGGCTGATCTTTGACTCCCCAGGGCTCAGTCTCTATTTTTGATGACATTCTCACAACATTGATACCCTTTTCCGTGAGAAGTTCAATCGCCCTGATACAGTTTTCTTCCCTGTTGCCAAT
>CAMYND010000069.1 GCA_947259645.1 Thermodesulfovibrionia bacterium
TCCGTTCTTGTCCGGACATCCTTGCTCACTGCCTCAACTTCGGGCATCTCTTCAGCAATGACCTTCTCAACGGTATCGATGAGCTCTTTATCTCCGAAATACTCGGCAATTTTGCGCAGGGATTTAGCGGTAGCTTCTGCCCCGATAAAGTTCACCTTTATCCAAGGGATACCGTATTTTGTTTCAAGCATATCAGCGACATAGTTGATAGACCGGTGGCACATGACAGCATTAAGGTCAGCAGTGTGTGCCGAGGCAAACTGGTCATAGGTGGAATTACCTGAAAATGTTGATATACAGGTAATGCCGCACTTTTCAAAAATCCGGTCGATTTCAAAACCGTCACCACCGATGTTGTATTCTCCAAGCAGATTGATCTTGAACTTGCCAGGCTTGACATCGTCATTTTCTCCAATGATGTGACGAAAGACCTGGTTGTTGGCGATATGATGCCCGGCAGACTGAGAGACGCCTTTATATCCTTCACAGCTGAAGGCATAGACATTACAGTCGCCAAATTGCTCCTTCATGTTTTTGGTGACCGTGTGAATGTCATCACCAATAAGCCCTACCGGGCAGGTGGCAAAGACCGCGATGGACTTTGGATGAAACAGATCATAGGCTTCCTGAATTGCCTGTGCCAGTTTCTTTTCTCCGCCAAATATGATGTCCTGGTCCTGCATGTCCGTTGAGAAACAGTAGGTGATGTAGTTCTCTCCGTCAGGACCGGCATCGGTCTGATTACGCCTCGTCAGCCAGGCATAGAAACTGCATCCTATTGGTCCATGGACAAGGTTGACAATATCGCGGGTGGGGCCCATAATGACCCCTTTACAGCCGGCGTATGTGCAGCCCCGCATTGATATTATTCCCGGGATGGTACGTACGTTTGCTGAAATTTCAGGAGTCTCATTTTCCAGAGCCTCGTTGATTAATATCTGCTTAGCGCGCTTGCGGGCCACTTTGGGCGGATATTTCTTGAGAAGTTCCGCCTTTACCTCAGCAGGGTCCCACTGTACGAGTTTTTTATTTGTTGCAGTTGCCATTCGGATGCTACGCACCGCTTAATTCGGCTTTAGGCGATAGCTTTTGCTCCAATTTCGCCTGTTCTCATTCGTACAGCATCGGTCATTGGCAGGACATACACCTTTCCGTCACCGGGAAGGCCTGTTTGGTTTGTATTAATAATCGTTTCAACCACACAATCTACCCTGCTGTCTTCCACTACTACCGTTACCATACGTTTAGGATAAAGCTTGCCCTTTTCACCCAGCAGGGCTGCTGCTTCCTCATATCCCTGCTCGGCGCCTTCGAGCACCTCGCGGCTGGCAAACCCTTTACCGCGGCCCTGGGCTTCATGGGCAAAAAACGCGTCAATTCCGCAGTCAGTCAGTGCCTTTTTAGTCTGGTTCATCATGTTGATGCGTATGACAGCGATCACTTCTTTCATGCCACGACCTCCTCTGATGCAGACTCTTCTTTGACACCAGAGCTGATGGTGTAGGATTCCTGCACGTCACTTATAAAAATTTTGCCGTCACCAAAAGCCCCTTTTGCCCCGGAGCGGCCGGTTTTCATAATAGTGTCTACTACAAAATCTTTGTCTTCATCGGCAGCCACGATCATGAGCATCACTTTGGGAAGTTCATCATAGGTGACTTCACCAATTTTAATGCCTCGCTGTTTTCCACGCCCTGCAACAGAATACTTTGTGACAGCAGGAAATCCTGCCTCCATAAGTGCCGCAAGGATTGCGTCTACTCTTTCCGGTCTTACTATCGATCTGATCATTAACATTTTATTATTCTCCTGGTATTTTTTTATCTTTATTCAAATAAAGTTTTATGACATCTGTGCTTTGGTCATCAGTAGGGGCAATTCATGATTTGCCCCTACTGCTCTTTCATTGTTGAAATGGAATGCAACCCATTTTCCAGCTCACATGTTTTATGCAGCTTCCATTAAACCATAGGCCATTAATAGCTGTTCCAGCTCTTCAATCTCCAACGGAGTTGGAATGACAAATGTCTCATTTTCATCAATGGCCTTTGCCAAACCCCGGTATGCATCAGCCTGAGGTACTTCAGGCTTCCATTCGATAACTGTTTTTCTATTGATTTCAGCACGCTGAACATCATTGTCCCTGGGAACAAAGTAGATCATCTGGGTGCCCAGTTTTTTTGCAAACTCTTCGATCATCTCCTTCTCATTATCAACAGCCCGGGAATTGCAGATAAGCCCGCCAAGCCTCACATTGCCGGACTGGGCGAATTTCATGATACCTTTGCTGATGTTGTTCGCCGCATACATAGCCATCATTTCACCGGAGACAACAATATAGATTTCCTCTGCCTTGCCGTCACGGATAGGCATAGCAAACCCCCCGCATACAACATCACCTAAAACATCGTAGAAAGCGTAATCAAGCTCTTCACTTTCTTCATAGGCTCCAAGAGATTCCAGCATGTTAATGGATGTGATAATACCGCGGCCTGCGCAGCCAACCCCGGGCTCAGGACCGCCGGACTCAACACACCAGGTGCCGCCGTAACCCGCCTTGCGGATATCGTCAAGTTCAACGTCCTCGCCTTCCTCGCGGAGAGTGTCCAGAACTGATTTCTGGGCCAATCCACCGAGGAGCAGGCGTGTTGAGTCTGCTTTGGGATCACATCCCACAACCATTATCTTGCGTCCCAGTTCCACCAGGCCTGCCACTGTATTCTGGGTTGTTGTTGATTTGCCGATACCGCCTTTTCCGTAAATCGCTACTTTTCTCATTTTCTTTGACATTGTCTAGCCTCCTTTAGCTAATGAAATTATTATTCAAAGCTGCCTCGTGCAGCATTGTGATCGTGTCTGTTTTTAAACTTCAGACTTGATTGTGGCAATTGCAAAGGGCGTGCCAATTCAAAAGGTAGGCATTATTTCGACTAATATTAAACGGTTAAGTGGTCAGAGTCGTATTCAGGACAGAAGTTTACAAAAGTCTTAGAATGAATAGAAGTTTACAAAAAGGTAGAGGGTTGTCCAATTCTGTTGAGATGGATGGATTAGAAAGATATTTATTGGAAATGGGGTTTCGCCCCGCTTATAAATAAATCATTCAAATCATTTTTCAATGAGAACAAATCAAGGCATACAATAAGGTATGACAATATTGTTCAAGCGATAACAATTTTAGCACAACAATACGTAATCATTGTTAATTGAATTCAACAGAGAAAAGTAAATCGAAGAGATGATTAATATATGAACTGCCTTGTGAATCCCCGGTTTCATTGCCTTTACACTGTTTTCATTAAAAGAAATAAAGTGGCACATACTTATTTATATTACGAGGCACATTTATGGCATAAAGTTTGCTCTACTGTAGGCATGGTCAACAAAGTGAGTAACAGCGATACGAAGAAAAGGACAGATGAAATCAGCCGGACCAGTACATTCAAAACCCCTGAAGTACAGGCCCTATGCGAAATAGCACAGTTAGTTGGTTCTGCTGCGGAGCTTGAAATAACGTTATCTGAAATCCTGAGAATACTTCATGACACACTATATATGGAGCGAGCTTCACTGGTCCTGCTTGACGAGGCAGCAGGGCATTTAACAATCAAAGCGTCCTATGGACTTACGAAAGAGGAGAAAGAACGAGGTGTGTACAACCTCAATGAAGGGGTAATCGGTAAAGTCTTCAGGTCGAAGTTCCCCTTTGTGGTCCGGGACATTAAAAGTGAACCATTATTTCTGAATCGTACACAGTCCCGGTCAATTACCAAAAGCAACATAGCCTTTATCGGTGTTCCAGTCCTTCTTCGCAATGAACCGGTGGGAGTTTTCACTGTTGACCGGCTACTTGCCCCCGAAGTTTCTTTTGAAGAGGATGTCTATTTTATTACAGTAGTAGCAACTCTTATTGCTCAATTTATAGAACTCAATAAAATCATTAAACAGAAAGAAGATTTGTTGATCGAGGAAAACAGAAATCTGCGGGCGGAGTTGGACAAGCGTTACAGTCGTCATAATATTATTGGCCAGAGCAAGGTAATGCGTGAAGTCTTTCAGTTGATTGACCGAGTAGCACCAAGTACTGCAACCGCCCTTCTTCTGGGAGAATCGGGAACAGGGAAAGAATTAGTCGCACGAGCTATACATCATGCAGGGCCACGGGTCACAGAACCCTTTATAAAGATTAATTGTGCCGCGCTTCCTGAAAATTTACTTGAAAGTGAGTTGCTCGGCCACGAAAAAGGTGCTTTTACCGGGGCAACGTCTTTTAAGAAAGGCCGCTTTGAATTGGCCGATGGAGGTACACTGTTTCTTGATGAGATTGGTGAACTGCCTTTAAACCTGCAGGCTAAATTGCTCCGGGTCTTACAGGAGAAGAACTTTGAACGACTTGGCGGGACAAAAACAATATCTGTTGATGTGAGAATAATTGCTGCTACGAATATTAACCTTGAGGATGCCGTTGCTCAGGGCCACTTCCGGGCTGACCTGTATTACCGGTTGAATGTAGTTCCCATAATGCTCCCCCCTTTGCGTGACAGGGTGGAAGATATCCCGTTGCTGCTGGACTTTTTTCTGCGGGAAAGCAATGAGCGCAACGGAAAAAAGATGAAGCTATCACGTGAAGCTGTTGAGTTCTTGCAAAGCTATATCTGGCCCGGAAATGTTCGAGAAATGCAGAACCTTGTTGAGAGAATGGTAATTATTACCGATGAGGCAGTGTGCAGGGTAAGTGATTTGCCCTCAGTTATGCTCGCTGAGCCGGAGAGGTCTGTTATCAATGAACAACCTGACGAAAGCAGGGTTCAGGTGAAGGAAGATTCCCGCCCCGAATCCGGAGCAATAAAATCATCTTTGAAAAACATGGAAAAAGAAATTGTAGAAGCGGCCATGAGGAGAAACGGCTGGGTGCAGGCCCGTGCAGCACGTGAACTTGGCATCAGTCAGCGCCAGATTGGCTATAAAATTAAAAAATACGGTATTGTACCGCCGGAGCATATACGTCTGAACAGCACTTAATGTGTAATGGGATTCTATTGGTCGCTCTATGAAGCTTCTGAGCTCAAAGGTACTTTCTACTCCTGGCAAAGAGCTATAATCTCCTTATCGTACAGGGGCCTTCCGAGAAGCTTTGCTTTTTTCCTGAACGCTACAAAGATCTCTTCCAGTTTCTCAGGAGCTACAGGCAACTTTAAATGAGTCATGTGGCTCAAGAAGCTGTTTCTCCCAATTTTTGCACCGTATAAAAGACGCCTCGCTGCTCCAACGTGTTTTGGATTGTATGGTTCATATGTTTCAGGTTCTTTTCTCAGGCCCTGTAGATGTATGCCCGTCTCACAGGTGAATATATTGCTGCCAATAATGGGGTGATGCAGATCGATTGGCTTTGATGCAGCATCGCTCACCAGAGAACATAGAGGTCTAAGATTCTCAGTCCAGTATGGACGGCTTGCCTTCAGTGCTAAAAATCCTGCAATCTCTTCCAGGCGGGCATTCCCCGCTCTTTCCCCTAATCCGAGTACGGTGGCGTCGGCCCACTGAACTCCTGCCTCCAGTGCTGAAATGGCATTTGCTGTTGCCATGCCAAAGTCGTTATGGGTATGAACACCAATTTCCATACCATGGGTATTAATTTCATTCACTGTATTAACCAGTCCCGAGGGGGTGGCAATGCCCACGGTATCAGCTAGCCGGATGCGCTGTGCTCCATTTTCTGAAGCGGTCTTGATTATCTTTTGAAGGAAGGACCGGTCTGCCCGTGTAGCGTCTTCGAGGCCCAGTGAGATTTTATTAAAGCCGGCATTCGCTGCATGCTTCAGTGAATTAATCACCGACTGCAACACCCATGCCCTGCTTTTACCAAGTTTCTTTTCTATATGCAGGTCAGAAACGGGGATGGAAAGTGACAGAATATCCGAACTCAGCTGGGCGGCATATTTTATATCTTCAGAATTGCAGCGGCACCATAATGAAAACGATGTTTGAGGGGCTATCTTTCTGCTTTCTTTCAGGAGGCTGCATAGTTCATTATCAAACCTGGTTGCGATTCCGATCTCAATCTCTTCTATCCCGACCAGTGAAAGTGCTCTGACTATTGCAAGCTTCTGTTCAAAAGAAAAGTTGACTCCTACTGTCTGTGATCCTTCTCTTAATGTTGTGTCAATAATTCCTTTCATCATTGTTACCTGCCTGGTGTTTTATCCTCTCTTTCCCTTAAATATTAATCTCATTAATAGCTCCTGAATAGACCACGGGCTCTATACCCATTGCTTTCAGGGCATCTGCAGGTTCTTTCCCGATCTTTGTAACAAAGACTTTTTCACATCCCTCCAAAACCCTTGCAACCTCCCTGAAACGGGCCTCATCAAAGACATGGCCTTTTTGACCGGATGAATATGGGTCTAGATATCTTTCTGTTATCAGATCGAATCTCGTTGGATCGGCGTTGTAAATGGAAAACCTATTCGCCCTGCCAAAGTGTTCATTGACGGTAAGACCGTCAGTTGTCGCTACCGCTATTTTCATGTTCATCTCCTTTATGTAATATGATTACTCTACAAACATCCTCCGCCGCTTCCGGCACAATTTACCTTGCTGGTACAGGATACCTCACGAACTTTCATGGCAGCCAGTCCTGATTCATTTTCATTGAACGCTGCATCAAGACCCATTTCGATAAATCCGTTCATAACATAGGGCTCTACACCATATTTACTGAGAACTTTCCTCGGAGTCTCACCAATACCACTTACGAGAATTGCCCTGCAGTCTGAAAGCATTCTGGCAAGGTGAAGCCAGCGTTTGGGGCCGCACCCCCGTTTTGGGGTCTCCCGCTCTTCAACCAGTTCAAGCCCTTTGTCACTGCGGGTCCAAATCTGGACTTTTTCTGCTTCACCCAGATGCTGATTGATAAGGACTCCTTCCAGTGTGCCGACTGCAATGTACGGTCTTCCCCGTTCTTCCTTCGAGGGAGAGGGGCGCTTCGCACATGCAGAAAGGCAGCTTCTCATCTCATCAGTACGGTCCTGACCAAGCAACCCAACTGCATCAGCCCGGCAGCGGGTACAATGGCGCATCTGTGGAATATATGTTTCGGCCTTTTTACGGATTTCATCCATTTGTGTTTTATCCGGCTCTATGATATCGGCAAAGGGAGTATCAGCATTGGGGAACAGGGCCATACAGTTCAGGAGGTCAACTCCCAATTCCTGCATTTTCTTTGCGACCTCGACAACATGGTGATCGTTGATGCCCGGTACGATAATCGTATTAATCTTTACGGTAATACCATGGGCTTTCAGTTTTTTAATAGCATCAAGTTGACGGGCCAGGAGCAGTTCTGCTGCCTGCAGTCCTTTATATATCACCTTACCTTCCTTGACCCAGCTGTAAATCTTCTTACTAATGTCCGGATCCACAGCATTCACAGTAACCGTTACATGGGAGACCCCGATCTGGGCAATTTCATCCACATGGTTTGCCAGTCCGAATCCATTGCTGGAGAGACAAAGCAATAAATCAGGGAAACGTTTCCGGATGAGGCGCATTGTCTGTAGCGTCTCGTTGGGATTTGCAAAGGGGTCGCCCGGGCCTGCTATGCCGACAACGGTTATGCGCGGTTCTCTTTCCAAAACCTTTTCAACATACACCAGCGCCTGTTCCGGTGTGAGAATGCTGCTGGTGACTCCCGGACGCGATTCATTTACACAGTCGTATTTTCTATTACAGTAGTTGCACTTTATGTTACATTTCGGGGCCACAGGCAGGTGTATACGGCCGAACTGCCCTTTCACTTCGGGATTAAAACAGGGATGTTTGCTTACGTCTTTTGGAGTATTCATTGTATTATCCTTTACTGTTATCAGACTGATTTAATCTTTATCCGGCCCTTACATATAGCTATAGCCGGTTTCTGAATCATTTTGCTTTTTTTCGAGCAGGGCATTGGCAATACAATCGAACAAATTCTGGGCGCCCTGATATCCGATATGAAGTATACGTTGTCCGCCTATCCGGTCATGAATAGGAAATCCCACTCTGACAATAGGGATATTTCTCTTTCTTGCCAGATGGTATCCTTTGCTGTGACCGATGAGGATATCCGGTTCAAGGTCCTCTGCCAGTTTTTCGATTTCATAAAAATCCATCCCCTCATGGATCTGCGGGATCTCAGGCACCAGTCCTTCACAGACACTCTTGACAGCATGCTCAAACCTCCCCGACTTTCCGCCCGATGCGCAGAGAACAGGGCGCACACCTATCTCAGCAAGAAAAGACGTTAAGCCGACAACCAGGTCTTCCTCGCCATAGACAATTGCCCGTTTGCCAAAAACATATTTATGCCCGTCCGCGAGAGAATCAATGAAGCGGCCCCGCTGATTTTCATATACTGCCGGCGTATCCAGGCCGGTGAGATCTTGAAGCGTCTGAAAAAAAACATCAGTTTCTCTCAGGCCGATTGGCAGTCCGAGCCTGCGATGGGGTACCCCAAATTTCTCTTTGAGCAGCAGACCGGCTGAGTCAATATTATCAATGGTCCACCCGAACTCTATTGCTGCGGCTGCACTTCCAAGTTTTTTTATACTGGGAATCTCTGTGCCGCCATGGGGGATTTTTTCATATTCCAGAAGAGCAGGGCCGTCCAGAGTATCAGAGATATCAGGAAGGATAGTAAAAGGGACATTGTATCGGCTGCTGATATCTTTTATGTGTCGAATGTCTTCAGGGGATAAAAATCCTGGTATTATTGCAATGTTGTTTGTCCGCTCTGCAGACACTTCTGTTAGGGCCCCCACAACCGCCCTGACTGCAGCATGAAACCCCTCCATGTGAGTTCCACTGTAAGAAGGGGTTGAAACAGGCACTAAGATCGGTGCATCCTGATTCCCCTTTGTCATTTCTCTGTACTCGTGAAGAAGCATGGGGAGGTCGTCTCCTATTGTTTCGGTCAGACAGGTGCTGGCGATGCCAATAAGCTTCGGGTGAAATTTCTCGGTCACATTCTTGAGCCCCTGTTTTAAGTTGGGGCCGCCGCCGAAAATAGCATGTTTTTCACCCAGCGATGATGAGGCGATATCCATGGGCTCGTTAAAGTGGCTAATGATGTAACGTCGCATATAGGTAGCGCATCCCTGGGAACCATGTAAAAAAGGAACCGAGCATTCTATACCGCGGAAGGCCAGAGTCGCTCCCATGGGTTTGCAGAGTTTACAGGCATTGGTTGTTGAGACATAATTGGGCATTTTAGTCTTCATTGTGTGCCTCCGATCTCGGCATGAATCTCCAGACAGGGCTCATAACCGAACTGTATACTTCCCTTGCGAAATTGAGCATGCCGATGAAACCGGCCAATGCTTCTTTACGCTCATGGTTGTGGTCGCAGAAAGCAACGCCCAGTTTATAGGCGATGGGACGCTCTTTTACTCCTCCCACAAAGATGTCCACATTTTTTTCTTGCAGAAAGGATGAAAGCTCCAATGGGTTGGAGTCATCAACGATGATGGTCCCCGGGTCAGTGATTTCCTGTAATTCTCTGTACTCAGATTCTGTGCCGGTCTGTGATCCGACCATCACCACATCCATGCCAAGAAGTCTGAAAGCTTTAACTAAAGAAAACGCTTTAAAGGCCCCTCCTACATAAATTGCGGCCTTCTTGCCGGAGAGTGCTTTACGGTACTCCTGAATTTTTGGGTATATTATTGAGAGTTCTCCCTTGACAACCTGTCTTGCTTTTCGCATCATTTCATCGTCTTTGAAATAGTCTGCAACAGCGTAAATGGATTCTGCCATGTCTTCAATTCCAAAGTACGAAACCCGTATGGCAGGGATGCCGTATTCCTTCTTCATCATGTCGGCCAGGCCCATAGTTGCGCCTGAACACTGAACTACATTAAGCGATGCTCCGTGAGCCCTCTTAATGTGTTCAACCCTGCCGTCACCGGTGATATTGGCAACGATATGGACACCAATTTTCTCATACATTTCACGAATCATCCAGATCTCACCTGCAAGGTTGAAGTCGCCAAGGATATTGATGCTTTTTTCAGGGATTCCTGTAGTGTCTCCTGTGCCCACCAGACGGAACATGGCATTGCATGCGGCACGATACCCTTCACGCTTGTTCCCTTTGAACCCTTCTGACTTCACAGGAAGGACGGGGATTTTCTTTTCTTCAGAAACTTTCTTACAGACTGCCTCCAGGTCATCTCCAATAATGCCTACAATACAGGTGGAATATACAAAAGCCGCTTTGGGCTTATGCCGGTCGATAAGCTCGTCAAGTGCTGCCGCGAGTTTTTTTTCTCCACCGAATATAACATCTCTTTCCTGCAGGTCTGTGGAGAAGCTGAGACGATGCAGCTCAGGGCCGGATGAAAGGGCTCCGCGAATGTCCCATGTATAGACAGCGCAGCCGATCGGACCATGAACAAGATGCAGAGCGTCGGCTATGGGGTAGAGCACAACTCTCGATCCGCAAAAGACACAGGCCCGCTGACTAACTGCACCGGCGGTACTTTCTTTATCGCAGGAGATTTTGAGATTTGCACCTTCTTCTTTCCGAATTACCTGGTTCTGTCTTTCTTCAAGCACGTTTTTCTGCATGGTTTATTCCTTCCGCTGCTCTCTTTTTGCGGTTAAACCGCTTGTAGACCTATATTGCAACCGTTATGCCACCTTCGCATTCATCACTATTTACTAATGAAAACAAATGATTGGAGGATGCAGTGGGAAAAATAGAGGAAAGTCACATTTAGGGAATTATGTCTTCAAGTAGACAATAAAGAAAAAAAGGTTACAATTCTGTTATTGCAGAATACTTATTTTCTTACATCATAAATAGAAGCCTGTCTGTTGTATCTGATTCTTGATGTCAATTGCGGTTTGTGCCGTGAAGTGCTGTATTTTTTCAGCTGGAACTAAACAGAGCCACTGACCATCTCCCCAATGATAAAACGCATGGTATAACGATTCAGGGGTTATCTTCCTGAGCCAGTTTGAGAGAAAATCAAGAACAAAGATGCCTTTAATAATAGTCTGCGTGTGCCGTTTGAATTTTGAAAGTATGCAATAGAACCGTGAACAGACCGTGAACAGAATGATTCTAATGGATATAACACTTTGAAATTAAAGAGAAAATAAGCCGAAAGGCATGTTTCGATTCCCACACGCTACTATTTCTATAACTAGCTGATTAATAATCATAATTTGTTGTAAAAAGACAATGTAATTGAGTCAAGATCTCCTGATTGTATGAAAGGTAACAAATTCTGAAGGAGCATTCCATTGAATGAGTAAATTCGATCTGAGAAATACTGTTGCTCTATTTTCCACTCTCTCTCATATCTGATATCATTGTTATATATGAGCAATGCGAGAAGCAGAGTTCAAAAAAGTATAATGTACCTCATGGTACCTTTGATCTTGGGTCTATGTATCGATAAATCAACGGCGATCCAGATCCATGGCGTGTACTTTCAGGACTCTGTGACTACGGGAGACATGGTTCTGAAGTTTAGAGGGGCGGGTCTCCTGAAGTGGCTCTTTTTTAAAGTTTATACGGCTGCCCTATATATGCCGCCAGACGTATCTGGCGAGAATGTGCTTGACGATGTCCCAAAAAAGATGGAGTTTCATTATCTTTCGAATATGAGTGCAGATCAGTTTAAAGAGTCTGGAGAGCCAATCCTTCTGAAAAATGCATCTGCTGATGAGCTTGCCAGAATCAGACCAGAAATCGATGCAATCAACAGCATGTATCGCGATGTCACAAAGGGAGATCGCTACACATTGACGTATATTCCCGGAAAGGGCACAGAACTTGCGTTGAATGGAGAAGTCCTGGGCCGGATCGGCGGATACGAGTTTGCTGCTATATACTACCGGATCTGGCTCGGAGAAAACCCTGTCGATGATGATTTCAAAAGTATGCTTCTCAATAATGCCGGACAGAAATTTAGTTCACAATAAATTCCTTTAGAGGTCAAGCGCCCTGCCATCCACGATTGTCACTACAATGGTGGCAATTTATCAAAAACTCTGTATAATTTACAGAGGAGACTTTAATATAATCCAAGGAGGCAGTATGGCGAACATTACATTTAAGGAAGATTTAATAGAGACAATAGGAACATTACCAGAGGTGAATTCCGAGGCCCCTGACTTCCTGTTGACGAAAACAGACCTCTCGGATGTTTCACTAGCTGATTTTAAAGGCAGAAAGATTGTTCTTAATATCTTCCCGAGCATAGACACTCCGGTATGCGCAACATCAGTACGAAAGTTCAATGATGAGTTGACGAAACTGGAGAACACAGTCGTCCTCTGTGTCTCCGCTGACCTTCCCTTTGCCCACGACCGGTTCTGCGGGGCCGAAGGATTGAATAATGTCATTCCCCTGTCATTGTTTCGCTCCCCCAGTTTTGGGAAAGACTACGGCGCGACGATAACGAGCGGACCACTATCAGGACTTCAGTCAAGGGCTGTCGTCATCATTGATGAGAACGGGCGCATTGCATACACAGAGCAGGTCTCTGATCTCGCCAGTGAGCCTGATTACGAAGCTGCCCTCGAAGCTTTGAAAAAGACCTGATGATCTCATGTACCGTATTGCAGACGGTGATTTGTATTCCATAAATAGCCGGCTTAGTGATTCTTATCAAATTTTTTCGCTCAATTATTGCTGTAATAGTGCGGTTTAGAAAGAGACCTTAAGAGGGTCCAGAAAACTCGAACAAAAAAAAGTTTGGAATTGCATGGGGTGCGTTCCGTGTCAGAACGCTTTCACCTATCAGCAATAGTTTATCATGAATCACATTCTTATCTCATTAACGGAAAAAGGAATAATTCCTGATGCATTCATTCGAATGGGTATTCGAAGGCTGCTCAGAAGCCGAATTCAGCACGAACGTCATAAACATCAGCGTAATACTACATCACTACAGTCCTTTATCAGTGAACTCAGGCAGAGTCCTGTTGCAGTCCAGACAGAAAAACCAAAAGAACAGCACTATGAATTACCACTCTCTTTTTTCCATCACATTCTCGGTAGACGGTTGAAATACAGCTGCAACTACTGGCCTGAGCATATTGCAACTCTTGATGCAACAGAAGATGCCATGCTTGAGATCATATGTGAGCGGGCTGACATTCATGACGGAATGGATATCCTCGAACTCGGATGCGGCTGGGGAGCCCTGTCACTCTGGATCGCTGAGCATTACCCAAAGTGCCGCATACGTGCCATATCAAATTCAACATCACAGAGGAAATACATCGAAGAAAAGTGCCGCAAATCAGGTCATGGAAATGTCACCGTTGAAACAGCTGACATGAATGATTTCAAAACATCGACATCTTTTGACCGTATTGTGTCCATAGAAATGTTCGAGCACATGCGGAACTGGGAAGAACTTATGCGGCGGATTTCACGATGGCTCAAACAGGAGGGAAAACTGTTCGTGCACATTTTCTGTCATCGCCAGTTCCCCTACTTTTTTGAAACAGAAGGATCTGACAACTGGATGGGACGGTATTTCTTTACGGCCGGTATGATGCCTTCGGAACAGTTACTCCTGAACTTTCAAAAAGATCTCGCCCTTGGAAACCAGTGGCGCGTCAACGGAATCCATTACAGGAAGACAGCAGAAGAGTGGTTGAGAAATATGGACAGCAAGAGAGAAAAGATCATCCCCGTTCTGGAATCAGTGTATGGACAGAAAAACGCGGCACTCTGGTATCAACGTTGGAGGATTTTTTTTATGGCATGCTCAGAGCTGTGGGGATATGAAGGAGGAGAAGAATGGTTTGTGTCGCACTATC